>JAUQYZ010000155.1 GCA_030587475.1 Candidatus Sigynarchaeum calidifontis | reverse complement strand
GCTTATATACTTTTCGACGAAAAGATGCCATGATCGAATAGTATAACATTGATTCCTTTTTACCAACACGATGTGCATTTTTTCTATCTTCACTATAAACCATAGAAACCGACAAAACTTGGAGAAAAAAGAGTGATTTGGTTAATAAGCTTAAATTACACGATTCTCTCAAAAAACAACAGAAATCACTTGATCAAGGCGGTTTACGCTAAATATATCCCGAGTTATATTTCGTTATACTTTCGAAGTTAAGTTAAGAAAGCAAGAGATCGATGAACGAAAGGCATATAGGAAATGCCTCTTCAAGCCGAACCGATTTGGTACCTGGTTCGTGAACACAATTTAACACGCTATCAAAGCTAGCAAAAAAGGATTCCCTGGACTCGAAAAATTGTATTAAGCCCTTATATCGAGGGCCAAAGAAGATCGACGTCGAATTCTTGCCGGAGAATGCCCCTATCTTCTTGTCGTCAAATATCTCTCTGAAAAATTTTCCGTATTTCGAGGTCGCAATTGTTATATCGGTCAGTTTCAGTGTTTTGAGGATATCGAGGAGCGGAGTGTCGAGAACGTTGACCACGTAACCCCAGTAAAAAGGGATGTTTTTCTCTTCCACGAGAATTGCCTCTATCCGCCCTTCATTGCGAGAGATCTTCACATTGATCTGATCGCCTTCTTTGAGCTGTATCTTAGTTCGGATTTCGAGAGGCATTTCCAATCCGATATCCACTTGTGCTTCCTTCCCAGCTATTTTCGTGACAATACCTTGCCTGTAAAATACCGTGTCCTTATCCAACAGCGTGCCGATGCTTTCCTTTTCGACGGGATGGTTGGGTGTATTTAGCGGGTGCAGCAACCCCGCCGCGCTGAGCGTCTTCCGCCTCTCAAATCGATGTTTTCGTAGGTATTGAGGGGTCATCTGGTAGTTCAACACGTCCTCGATAAGCATCAGCTCGAACCCTTTTTCTTTCCAATCCTCCGGGACGTTATAAATGTTGATTTCATCCACCTTGTAAATTGCACAATATCGACTCAAGTCACCGAGCAGGAGTGTTTTCTGTTCGATGGTCGTGATGTTCCGTAACAAATCCGCGGGTAGAAATACCTTCAAATTGCGCGAGTTTCGTGATGGCATCGGTTTAAAATAGTTTTTTTGGTTCAAAAACATGACTACTTTAATTTGCATTAATTTGCCCTGTTCAATCCCCGTGGTTGCCATGGCCCAGGACGAGAAAATGGACAAGCAAGATGCCAGTATCAAGAAGATGGCAAAGGCACTGAGGGAAGGCGCGAGGATGCTCGATCTCGCGTGCCCCGTCTGCAATAACCCGATTTTTCAAGTAAGATCCGGGGAGAAAATGTGCGTTGCATGCGAAAGGAGGGTTTTAATAGAGGGCGAGGAGCTCAAGAAGACGGAGGAGAATGTCTCTCCCTTGATCAACGAAATGGCTCCTAAAAAAGAAGCGCCGAGTAAAGGGCCTCCCGTTCAAGCCGGAAAGCCATCACCATCCAGTCGTGCTATCGCGTCCTTGTTGATGGAACGCTGCATGGAAAAGCTTGCATCGCTGGTGGGAAAAATGGAGCGGACATCCGACGAGCACGAGCTATCGATCGTTTATGAAAACATCCTAAAGGTACTCGAGATCTTGAAACAACTTAACTATCTCTAAACTGGCTCGTGGCAAAATCGGGGTTTATAATAGTTATTGCCGATTGATCCCCGATCATGGTCCAGGTGTCCTACCAAGCTCCTGCCGAACTCTCGGAGGTCGAGAAATATCTCCTTCTGATGATCCGTAACACCTCCGGTATCAAGCTTTCCGTCCTTTTAGCGCATTTCCATTATCCCACATCTTTCCTCAAGAAGGTTCTCGATCTGCTAGAGAGTAAAGGGCTGGTCTCCATCGATCACGCCACTAAAGTCGTTTTTTACACAGATATACTAGATCTTGACGAATTCAGCCAAGATGGTTTGTTTTCGCGTTTTAGCATCAACACGCCCGTAACTCTTTCGTGTCCACCAAAGTTTTACCATCGCATGATGAAGGTGCTCGATTACCTATATCAGCACAGCCTTGATCTGTATATGCTCAACTATAATATGGACGCGATAGAGAATATTAAAGAGATCTTGGCAATCCTCCAAAATGATTTCTTATCAAATTTCCACGAGCTCTTTTATGATCTTGACGAAGAATTCTTCACTATTTTCGAACGCAATCAACGATATTTCAATGATGACAACGCGAGCTTTCTGATCGATTTTTCACTCAATGTTATCTACAAGATCATTCATAACATCCACAAGATCGTTGAAAACGAGGAAATAAAAACGGGTATTCAATCGAAATACAAGGATTGCTACGATCGCCAGCAAGAAGCAATTAATAATCTGGTTCATTTCCTTAGTGAATTTCGTTCCATCACTCGTGATAAATTACTCCAGGGTATGCCCGAAGCTAGCATAATCTCGGCGTATTTTATCCTCTATTTTCACAAAAAAATCGGGCCCATCGTTTATTATGAAACTGAAAACAATTTTGACGATGAATTTAAATCCCAGATTAAAAAACTGATGGATGTGGTAAATCCAAAACCCTTTCTCTATACCATTCAGTCTACCACCACGTGGAGTATTCAGTTCGAAATCGATTCCCCCATGGCACGGGGACACAAGGAATACCTCCAATTAACTATCGTGCTTTCAAGACTTGATGCATCGATTGTTAATAAAATCAGTCAAATCGTCACGGGATTGATAGATAAAATTAAGCACGTAAAAGACATTTACAAGATCTTCTATATCGAAGATATACACGACAGCGAGGGCGTAAATGCTGGCCAGGATCCCGTGATTCTTCTAAAGAATGATTTTTTATGCAATTTTCGGGTTTTAAATAGATTCATCTGCCAGCACAATCGAAAATGACGAAAACACCACGTCGCAGGTTATCCGGAGTTACGCTTCTGTACGATAACAAGGTGATCGAGGCGGTTCATGATGCTTTCATTGGACACGAGTTCGATGAACAACACATATATGCGCCAGGTAATCGAGATAAATTATTCCTCCAGAAAAGGTTAATGCTGGGCATTATTACCTCTGTGGCGGTATTCGTAACTTTATCTTTTCTATCAATATCATGGATCGCCATTTTTATAGCAAGCTTGTTACCCTTTATCCTCGTTTACTATCTCAATATAATCGCTTTAAAAGGTCGGTTGAGGAAACAACGCGTGGCGTTAATGCGCGTGCTAACATTGTTAAGATTAATCATAAATTTTCTCTTGAAGATCTCAGGAAAAGATTATGATATAGTGAAGATGTTCATTTATTCTTTGCAATACATATCGCCCGAGGAAAATGGCCCGCAGTTTAATACACTCGTGAAAAAAATGGTCTTGGGAGAACCCGTTGAGAAAATATTGTCTGAGTTTGAATCTCCTTCGCGCGAATTGAATGAATTTATTCATGCTTGCAGTGATGTTAATTCTTTTCCCTATTTAGCCCGCGAGCTTGAGACATTCTCCCAATACAAGGTTTTCCTGAAGACACTAGAGTCTAGGATGGTCATCATCGTCGCAGAAGCCATCTTTTTACCAATCCTCGCCTCATTTATCTTCGCATTTCAAAGCATAGATGTAGTAGTACACTTAGCTTTTGCGGGCGTTCATCTCTTTATTTTGAATTATCTTGCTCGTTTTCTAATAAACAAGGATTTTTCACTTTTATATTTTGTTGGATTATTACCGGACCAATCTAAGCAAATGCTCGATGATTTTATCTCTTTTCTCATCGTTCTTGGAAGATATCTAAGGGATCACTGTCTTGAAAAGGCCTTGATGCTCTCTCTTAATTGTACATCTCGTAAATTTTTACAGTTCTTTGGGATAAACAACTGGGCGAATGCTTGGATTGCTAATTTTCACGAGAAGATGCTGGCCATGTCGAATGATGCTAAATCCGGCATCATAAGTCTTATCTTTGGTCTCATAAGCAAATTTAGGGATTACGCTAGTATTGATCTTGCTCAGTTCATTGTTGACATCGCTGTCGAATTGAAGCGCCAGAAAGAAATCGAGGAAGAAAAGATTAACATAATCAACGCTGAGCGGTTTAAGGTTAGAATTCTAGTCTCATGTCTTACCCTCATTCTTTCTATCCTTAGTATTTTATTTCCATTGCTTGCCAGTGGAATATATAATAATCTTTTCGATCCGCTCTCTTTATTATCTGGTAAAGCCCCTCTTTACGTTTTTGTATTCGTCATTATCAATTTATTTTACGAGTATACGTCTTGTTTTTACTTGATCAAGATCACTGGCATTCCATCCGCTCATAAATACGCCATTATAGCATCACTTCTATTTATTGCCATCTATCTACTCGGATTTTATTTCATCAATGCAGCGTTGTGAAAAGAATGGACGTACACCATATCCTTCCAATCATTGTATTGGTCATTTTACTGGCAATTTTCTTCTTGGAATGCCTCAGCACGGATATTATCGGCACGGTCGTTTATGCCGTCCCTTTTATTATTTTCTTCTTCATCATTACAAGTATATTCGGTGAATTTGATATCTTATTTCAAGAATTAATTGGTATCCTTGTCGTGGCAAACATCATCATAATTATGGGGAATCTACTTAAGGTAATCATTTCTTCATAGGTTTTATTTTGGTATAATCGAGAGAAAGCGGAAACGAGTCCCTGGATACCCACCTTTTTGTAGGATCTATTATCCTCGAAGCATCTAACTCAGCGACAACCCTTAAGCTCTGTTCTATAAGCATCATTGCTTAGTTTTTATCTTTCTCCAGGTTCTTTTAATTTTCAACATGCGCCCGTTACTACTCATCATTTTCATGAATCATCGTTGTGCGTAACGGGCCTGGATTTTCTGATTTAAAGACGGCTTCCGCCGTGGACGTTATCCGTCCAGCCTGTATAGAAGCGAGAGGTGAAGTTCCTCACTATCGCCACCAAGGACTTGGTGCATAGCGTTGGCTTCTCCAGCAGACTCGTTTCCATTAGAAATAATCTCGATAGTATATATAAACTTGATTCAATTCCTTCACGAGCTCAGGCGTTTTATGGTCGCTCCGTTTGATCGATTTTCCTATGACCATCTTCACGGCCTCTAGATACTCGTTAAAAGATGCGTGGTTAAATTTCGTGTTGGCAAAAAAATCACCCATCACCCTCGAATCGCTGAAATTTAATGCGCTCCAGTGCCCTAATTTTGGATCATAGGTCGTGAGCGCCCTCGTTGAGATTCCCCCTCCTCCCGCATCCTGGTTGCACTCTGCGATCTCCATCAGTTTTCGTTGGCCGTTCTCAAATTTGTTCAAGAGAATGATGAAATCGAGATCTGCAAAGCAACTGGGGCTGATATTGAAATGTATCCTCAATCGTGTGATTAAAGATGCCATCATGCTTGCATGGATCGTCTGCAATCCCCGCATACCTGTTGCCAAGCAGTGGAACATGGCCTCAGTCTCCTCCCTTGTCAATATCTCCCCTAATATGAGCACCTCCGGAGAACGGTGGAGGAGGTTCTTGATCAGATCGGATTTGCTTTCTTTACTCGTGGTTTTGAATTTCAGCTGATGATAGAGCGTTGGATCCTGGTTCACGGTCTCTATTTCATCTTCAACGTATATCTTCCTTAAATGCTGGGGATAAAGCATATCCAAGGCATTCAAAAGCGTCGTTTTTCCCGAATCAGTCTTACCAATTATAGTCAAGTTGCGCCGAGAATGCAAGCAGAAGACCAAAAAAGCAGCAATGTCGGTGTTGAAGGTTCCTAGACGAATAAGATCTATGATGTCAAAGATTTTTTTGTTTAATCTCCGGACATCTAGAGAAAATCCGGATGGGTTCAAGGGCTTCACGTCAACGTTAAATCTTGTATAGAAGAAATCGTTCTTAATAACGCATTTCAATGAGGGGAAAAGGTCGTTCAAATTTTTATCCGTTTCCAAGCGTAAACGGCTGATCACGCTCTGGATTTCCGCTGTAGTCAATAAAATCGTCGTGCGGCAGCATTGATGCTTCACGTGGTGAATGTACACGGGTTCGTCGGGTGAATCGAGGAATATTTCCTCGATATTCTCGTCGATCAACAAGGGAAACAACTTTCCAAAACCCAACACCGAAAAGCTAATTAACATAATTAAAAGATCGACATCTTTTTTCTTTTCTAATGATATCGCGTGTTCTATCCTTTTCCGAGTAATCTGCATTATCCTGTTGATAACATCCTCGAATTTCTCTATTCTCAGTATGATCTGATCCCCCTCCAAATCCAGTTGGACATCACGTTTCAAGATTTGAAAGAAATCATCTGTGAACGGGAAATGGAAGGACAAATCATACATCTTCTCATTTATTCCTTCAACTTGCGAAACACGGGCTTCGATTATCGTCGAATCAGCAAGGAGATATCGATCAATCTCTTTTGCACAAGCACGGTCCTCTTTTTTTTTTCGAAATCTTGAAAGAGCGTTGATCAATAACGATCGGTTTAAAAAATCGAATGGTTTCCTCTTGGTTCCATTTTCCAACATTTTATTCTCTTTGATTCCTCGTTTTATAAAGGTATTTTCTGTTAAAATAGAAAGGGTTCGTTCCATCTCCTTCTCTTGAGGTTTCATACACTTGGCGCATTCTGGATTCAACGCAAGAAATTTTTTTACACTTGATATGGTCTCAATGTATTCTACTGGATCCTTTATGAAAAGTCCATCCAGATCTAAAGCGCACTTTCCCCTCAACCCTTCTAACAACCCTGGGGTGCATAATCCTACCCCTCGAAAGCAATTTCTCCGCAGCACATTCTCGAGTCTTACATTGAAAGCATGGATGGCATCACGAAGTCTAAAGAATTCGAGTAATTCATAAAAACAATCCTTGGAAATCAAGGGCTTCTCATCCAACTGAATGAGATCGATCTCCTCATTTCCTTCTAGTTTAATCACGTGGCTTATGCACATTAAAAAAGCTTCGTTGGAGAAATCGAAATTATCATCGCATTTCCCGCAATCATGACATCGCAGTTGTAATACCCAGCTCGAAGCGTGTGTAATGCTCCTCGATTTTATGTAAAATCTCCGGAAAAACGAATCGCTGGGATCCCCTTGATCACGAACCATGTTCCTCGCCCGCGAGATATGCCCGGTCGTGCAGTTCCGTATTATACGATCAAGCTCACAACTTTCTTTATCACAGAACAGTAATGATCTCGGATGGAGTATTCCGCAATTCCCGTTGCATCGGCTAAAACTTTCTGGGTTAAAACGCGCTTGGTGTTATATTTTCTAGAGAGGACAAGATCTGCCCCGTATATCGCAGCCCCCGCTAGTATGAAGGGATTCCGAGAATCTTTCACGCTCTTCGGTATATTATCGAGTACCTTTAACGAATACACTTTCAACCTTTGAATGTAGGCTTTCATGTCTTTCTGACTTGTCTTTTTTTGGAACCGGGCGTTAAAAATTCCGTCGTGATAGAGATTGTTGGTGAGGCGTTCCAGGTAATCCTTACTTTCATGCTTGAGACGTTTCAGTTCAACATATTGCTTGAAGTGCAACATGTCCCTGATAATCATCTTACAATTGACCCTGTGGCCAAGATCCTGGAATGCCAGACATATTTCTTGAATCGTGACAGGTGCATAAGATGAATATTCCCTTGACGACAAGAATAACGAAGTAGCTATCAGCGAGACATGGTTCGGTACCTTGAGGCTGTCGGAAGTCGATGCTTTGATAATCTTGTTATATAAGTAGACCGCTCTTTTTCGAATATCCGGTAAAAAATTCAAGTTATTCGAGACATCTTTCATTATTTTAACGATCCGATAATAAGTTTCATTATTATCGAGTCTGCTCCTGAAATCTCTCGTGAACTTGAGTCTATAAAATAATTTTTGTCTTTCCGGTGAGAGTGGGATGTTTTTGTTGTCGTAGAAATAACCAGCCTTGTAAAAGTCGATATAACTGCCCAAATGGGACACGTTATCCAATTGCTTTCCTATTGCTATGAACTGCTTTGAAGTCTTGTTTTCATAGCGATCCCCCGGGCTGATGAGAAACGCATCGACGGCATAGTTTTCAGAATGCACTGTGCCACAAGTCGAGCACGTGACCCCCGATTTCATGAGAAGCAAATTACCACCACAATAATTGCATTTTAAACCATTTTCATATGAATCCAAAGCAATTTCTTTCATCATGAAATCACCACTCAACTAATGATGAATCGAAAAGAAAAAGTCAAGAAGTTACTTCGGAAATTTCCTACATTTGAAAGGAGGGACTTTACCTTTCATAATAGGTAACTTTCCTGGAGGCTGACAGAGGTCGGTGGACTACAAAATGTATTTGTTTATAACTTCTTTCAGCATTCTTTCTTGATGCCATCTACTACGGTTGAAAAATCGATATTCATCATCTTTGGATTGGCAATTTTTTCAGCTATAGGAATACCTCTCTTTAATGCAATCCAAGATATCATCATTGTTGATAGAAATACCCGTGATTTCGATAGCGTGGTGAATAAGATTGAATTGGGCATACGAATCGTGGAATACAACGGATCCTCGGTCTATTCATCCACGGTTGGGATTAGAGCGGGCATGAGCATTATATTGATTGCGGATTCATGGGGGGTACAAGTCGAGTATATAACCGCCCAGGTTCACCTGATGAAATCCATTTATTCTCGAACGTGTCCTATCTCGTTACTATGTGAAATTGAAGAGGGCGTTTATGAGCTTAATATAGAAATGATAAACGGTTTTATTATGATTCAGTTCTTAAACTAGGGCATATAGCTCCCATTGCCTTTCCCTTAGAACGCATAGTGTTTTAAAAAAGGCAAGCATTATTTTAGTTAAAGCCACACTAAGTTCGTGCTTCGATTAAAAATAAGACTTTGGTGATCATAACACATGTTCTCTGCACCTGGCGTTGGATATGATCGAGGGATTACCACGTTTAGCCCCGATGGTCGTTTATTCCAGGTAGAGTATGCCATCGAGGCCGTGCGCCGAGGAACGACCGCCCTTGGATTGATATACAACGATGGGGTCGTGCTCACGGTAGAAAAAAGGGTTCTACCACTCCAAGAATCCTCTCACATCCAGAAAATATTCAAGATAAACAAGCAAATTGCGGCGTGCATTAGTGGCTTGACTGCCGACGCACGTGTGTTGATTGATCAAGCAAGGATCAAGTCGGAAGTTCACGCCTTGAGTTACGATGAGGCAATCACTGTTGAAGCTGTCACCCAAGAAATCTGCGATTTAAAGCAGCTATACACGCAGAATGCCGGGGTGCGTCCGTTCGGCGTGAGCTTGTTAATAGGTGGCATCGATCCGACGGGAGAATGTCATTTATATGTCACCGATCCAAGTGGTGCGTATTTGGCATATTTTGGGATTGCCATTGGTGCTGGTGAGCAAGATGTCAAGGATTTCCTTGAGAAGAACTACAGCCCCAGCATTAACCTCGAAGCGGCGAAGATCGTATCGATAAAGACTTTGATGAAGGTCATAGAAGGGGATCTTGACAACGAGAAGATCGATATGGTCGTCATTTCGAAAGAGAAAGGCACGATGGAGTTCGTTTCAGATAAGGAAATCAACGCGATCCTAGCCACGAAGGAGATCCAAGAGTTTAAGGCATCCTTGAAGAGATCCACCCCTTGAAAGTGAATCTCCTCCTTTTTTCCTTAGTATATGATTATATAAAATGCCCGAGAAGATCCTTGTCTTTCAGTCAAGGAATAAATCGCCCTACACCTGATACCAGGTAGAAGCATCGTGTCTTGGTGCATTCTATGATGCCTAGGACTTTAATCGCGGGTGATTTACTCACTCTCTCCTTTCTTGGGGATATAGTAATATTCACCGATCTTTTTCTGATACAAATCGAGTTGGCTCCCTGATTTGTTCACGCGGGGTCTGAATGTCTGAATATCTCTCCGGAACGTGATCCCCATGTTGCTCAAGAAGGTGTTCATTCCAGTGCGCAAATCCATGGGTGAGCTTGCTTTACCGAATGATCCCGGATTCCCACTAAACACGATGAGCGAGTCTGATATGAAGTCTTGTGTCACGATATCGTGTTCGACGACAAAGGCAACTTTCTTCCGCAATTCGATCACGCGCTTTAACAATCTCGCCATCATCAAACGTTGTTCCGCATCAAGATATGCTGACGGCTCATCTAGAAGGTAGATATCGGCTTCTTGATACAAGCATAACGCAATCGAGAACCGCTGCAACTCGCCTCCACTAAGTTCGTTGATATTTCGGCTTTCAAGCAAGTCTAATTTCAAGAGATTCTTGATACGGCTTAAACCTTGGGATTCAAGGCCAGATCTTTTCTGCGCTTGAAGCAAAGCAAGGCCGACTTCTGTATCGTCTTCATTGCTGAGGTATTGTGGCTTGTAGGCAACTTTAAGCTTCTTGTCTGGGGCGTTACCTGTGTCCGGCGTTTCAAGGCTTGCGAGTATTTTCATAAACGTTGTCTTGCCGGTACCGTTCGGCCCCACTATTCCAACGATTTCGCCCTCGTTCACGATGCCTCCATCAAGCTCCAGCTCGAATTCTCCCAATTTTTTCGTCATTTTCCCGTATTGGAAAAAAATGGTATTTTTTCCTTCCCCATCCTCCCGGGGTGGCTTCTCGTGGAAACGAATCGGTTCTTCGCGAAATCTCGTGTTTTCATCCTTGATGTATCCATTAAGGTAGATGTTGATTCCCTCTCGCACGCCTTGTGGGTGAGATATTATGCCGTATGAGCCGGGTTTTCCATAGAATAGACAGATCTTGTCGCTGAGGTAATCCAAGATGGCTAAGTCGTGCTCCACGACGACCAGGTACTTCCCCTCCATCCTTAAAGCCCGTACTGTATCTGCCATTCGCAATCGCTCCTCGATATCGAGGTATGATGTGGGCTCGTCGAACAAATATACTTGTGAATCCTTCAATAAACAGGCTGCAATCGCCACGCGCTGCAGTTCCCCGCCGCTCAGCACGTCGAGCGTTCGGCCTTTTATTTTCGTCAAATTCAATCGTTCCAGAATTTCTACGACTTTATTCCGCTGATCTACCTTCCCCAGAAGGTCTTGAACGGTACCTTGGGCGAATTTTGGAAGGTCTGTGATGATCTGAGGCTTATAGGAGATCATCAGTTTCTTATCCTTCATTTTCTCGAAATAATTCTGTAATATATTGCCCCGGTACTTGGTTATTATTTCTTGCCACGAGATCTCCTCGATCGTGTTACCTAAATTCGGTTTCAGCTGGCCGGCCAGGATTTTAAGGACCGTGCTCTTCCCTGTCCCGTTTTCCCCGATCAGTCCGAGGACTTCCCCTATTATCGGCGAGGGGAGACGGTACAAGGCAAAGCCGTTCTGCCCGAATCGGTGTGCCGTTTCCGAATCGATCCCTTCAGGCAAGTTGATGATGTCGATAGCGGAAAACGGGCATTTTTTCACGCAAATGCCGCATCCCGTGCAAAGCGGTTCCGCGATATATGCATAGTCCGCAGTATCATCCTCCCTTCTCTCGACCTTTATGCACTCCTTGCCCGTCCGGTTGATCGGGCATGCTTTCATGCAGACTTTCGTAGGTAAAGGGGTGCATTTCGCCGATCGACAATATTTCTTGGAGACGACTGCAATACGTGTCATGATCTAACTTGATGAAGAAAATAATTTGAATCTAATTCGGCTTCGGCTTCGTAGGACACGTTGAACATGTCTAAAAGGGTATGATGCGTATTTAATGCGCATGAAACTCGACATCACATGTGGAATGGTTATTGGAATCAGATCACTATGAACGCAATCACCAAGATCCTCCGCTTCTTGAGCAAGGATGTCGAGTTTCCAATCAAGGCTTGGTTGGATTCCATCCTAACGGCTTGGTCTCTTGCATTTTCGATTGTCATCGGCATCAGCATAGCCATCGAACGTAATTATTTCGAAGTTCCCATCTTTCTAATTCTGATCGCTGGAGGCATCGCGGGCTGTACAATCAGTGTTTTCCTTGCAGACAAGGTAAAGAACAAATATAAATCGATTGCCAAGCTAACCCTGGTGAATTTTGTCTGCTTCTTATTCTTGTTTTTTGAATTCTGGAGCTACTCCGTTTGGGAAATTTGTATATTTTTTTTCTTGCTGATCCTGGACTCCACGATCATTCTGATCCACTTTTGCGTGATCGTGTACCAAACCACGACCATCCTGGAGCGCGGTCGAGTAACCGCTTGGATCTTGGCCTCGGTCGCCTTTGCAGCACCAGTGATATATTTCTCCCTCAACGTGGACTTCGTGAAATACTTGTTAAACGCCGCGCTGTTCCTATATATTACATATATCTTGTTAACGAAGAGGCATCATGAGATATTTTTGTCTCCGCGAATAAAATTGAAGAAAATGTATAGCGTGACCATTATCAAGTATTTGATAATAATGTGTGGATTCGGATTCATCGAGGGCCTGTTCTTGAATTATAGTTCTTTGGATCCTTCTAGATTTGGTTTAATACTTATTCTTATTGCGCTACCGGCCGTTTTATTCGCTTCATTCGTCCTCGCGGGTTTAATATTTGATCTTTATGGTCGCCGCCGTGCGCTTTCCTTGATCTTACTCTTGTTGGGAAGCTATGCTTTCCTGTCTAGCTTGGAGATGTACGTCAGCAACATCGGCGCCTCCTCGGCCGCCTATCTGGCTGCCTTGATCTTGAACGCGATTGCCGTACTCACGATTATCGGGGATATTTCAGTCGCATTCGCAAAGATACTGCCTGTCCTAATAATATTCGATGTTGGAAGCATAGTTAGCGGATATCTCATTCGTGATTTCCTCATTTCCACGAGTTTAACCGAACTGCCATTCCTCATAGGATCCCTTGGTCTGCTCGTGATCGCAGTTGCTTTAATAAACACGCGCGATATGCTACCGGAGGAGGAACAGAATTGGGACAAGGCACTGCTCGCAATATATGTAATGTTCAACTCTGGCGTTCTCTTGTATCACGAGAATTTCAAGAGGGAAGGTACCATAAGCGCTGGTGCAGGGGGCACTGTAAACGAGGCAGGGCTCGTTCCTGACTTGATCTCCTCGGGGCTCGTAGGCATTACCCAATTAATGCAGGAAATCGTCCAAGGAAAGCAGATCATACGTTATATAGACAATTATTCCAAAAAGATATTGTTGGAGGCTGGAAAATATATCATCGTTGCTTTGATCGTGCATAATGACTCTAGGATCCTGCGTGACAAGCTTCGGAAGTTCATCGAGGAATTCGAGATCGAATATCATGACGAACTCGAGCAACCTTCTGGGGTTGATATGAAAAGATTTGAATCCACAACGAACTTGATTAGAAAGTATTTCGACGTGAAATACTTGATGGGCTTTGGTGCACGGGATAATGAAAGACATCCTTCGGAGCCGGCTATCTGAATCCCTCGATGAGTTGGCCGCCTATTTCACCTCGTCGCTGAAAGATGATATGGAAATCATCGAGGCCGATCTCATCGGGACGCTGGCGCACGATTACATGCTATTCAAGCAAAAAATCATCTCGAAGAAAGATATCAAACTGATCTTGAAAGCGCTGCTTGAAATCCGTGAGGATGTCAACAATGGAAATTTTACACTCGATAACAAATACGAGGATATACACCCGCTTATCGAGGCAAAGGTGATCGAGAAAATCGGGATCGACGCTGGTGGCAAGATCCATTCCGGGAGGTCCCGAAACGACCAAGTCGCGGTCGATATCAGATTGAAATTGCGGGACTATCTCCTCACTATACGTCGACATGTCCTGGAATTGGTAGAGGTATTATTGGAGAAGGCCAAGAACCATGCCAGCACGCCCTTTCCTTTGTACACGCACCTGCAACCCGCGCAGATCGGGACGTTCGGCCACCTCTTATGCGGATGGGCTTTCGAGCTACTACGGCACGCGCAGCGGCTATCGGAATGCTTCCAGCGCACTAACATGTCCCCCCTTGGCGCGTGCGCGGTCGGTGGCACCTCCTTCTCCATCGATCGCGCGCTCACGGCTGATGTTTTAGGTTTTTTTGGCTTCATCCAAAATTCAATGGATGCAATCTCCTCACGGGACGTCCTCATCGAGAATATGGCGAATCTAGCAAATTTATCTGTTTTTTACAGCAGGATTGCGGAGGATTTAATCATTTACGCATCAAGCGAGTATAAATTTATCGAACTACCGGATAAATTCTGTTCGGTATCGAGCGTGCTGCCACAAAAGAAGAATCCAGACACGCTGGAGCTCTTGAGGGCAAAAGCAGCAAGTGCGATCTCAGCTCTCGAAAGAGAACTCGTACTCGCGAAGGGAACCCCGTCCGGATATAACCGCGATTTTCAGGACTGTAAACCCCCCCTCTGGGAGATCTTCCCCCAAATGATCATTGCATCGCGATTGCTTGCCAAAATCATAGAAGGGTTGGATTTGCGGGAAGAAAATATTAAAGCAAGTCTTGAGAAATCGAATATTTTGGCGTTAGATCTGGCTGAACATGTTTCTTTGTCTCACGGCATACCTTTCCGGAAAGCCCACGAGCTGATGGCCTCGATAGTAAAATTTTTGCAATCGAAGGGGAAAAACATCGCATCTACATGGACGCAACCGGAATTGGACGAGTTAAAGGTCTTGAGTAAAGGCGTCGTTGGTGAAATGCAAGTGATCGACGATAACTTCATAGAACTCGCCCGGAAGGTCGATTCCTTTGCCAAACGCCGGAGTGCCGGTTCCCCGTCATCTAATTCTATGAAAGAGATGCTAATGCTTGCGGGGCAGGAATTAGAGCGCTTATCGGGGGAACTGTCCACCGATGCCTCCAAGATCCAAGAAAAAATGGATGGTTTCTTGAAAACCGTCAAGGAATTGATCAATTCCCCTTGATGTGGGCGAGCGCAAGGTATGCACCAACTTGCCGGGGTTAATGGCTCCCGTATCCTTGGAGCGCGCCAAAACATAGTCTTTAATTTTACCATTGCTTGATTTGATATAGCTGCTAACGCGCGAGTGGCAATTTATGCCATATTCACGAGCGCAGGGGTGTCCGAGCATGGTCAAAGGAGCTGGCCTGAGGCGCCAGTCTCATAGGAGTGCGCGGGTTCAACTCCCGTCCCCTGCACTAACCCGGCGACATAGCTTAGCGGTATAACGCGAGAGTTAACGCTTTCGCGTGCCCATAGCAACTGATTCGTAATCAGTAGGTCGGGGGTTCAATCCCCCCTGTCGCCTCCATTTTTACTTTCTCGCCCGGGGGGAACCAAGCATTAAGAAAATGGATCAACGAGAGATTACCGCATGTTTTTTAAATTGACCCGTATATGTCCTACCAGATTCTGTTGAAAGCGATCAACACCTCGATCTGAAAGCCATGACGCGCGTAAATGACCTTGGCGAGAAAAAATTGATTGAGCGCTTGGCATCCCTGGTCGATATCGAGACTGCAGACATACTCGCAAGACATGATGATGTTTTCTACTTGAAATCGCCTGGCAATTCAAATCTCGTTTTGCACGCTGATATGCTCGTCGGTAGAACAGATGTCCCCCCCGGGATGGAGCATTACTATATCGGAAGGAAGGCCGTTATTCAAAACGTGAGCGATTTCATCGTAAAAGGGGTAGTTCCAACTGGCATGATCGTATCATTAGCGCTACCAGGACACATGTACATTGAGCAATTCGATGCATTGATGAAAGGTATTGGTGATACTGCTAAGCAATATAACATCAAATATCTAGGAGGGGATATTAACGAGGCCGATGACCTCATTATCGATATAACTCTCGTCGGGTTCCATGACGACGTAATAGTTCCACGAAAAGGCATCAAACCGGGGCAAGTGATAGCGACCACGGGCGTGTTTGGGTTCACTTCAGCCGGGTTGCACCTGACCTTAAACGGGCTAGCTTCAAATAGAATGGATAAATACAGGCCCGTTCTAGATGCCGTGCTCAAACCGTGTTTGAACTACGAGGCAATCTTGGGAATAGCGCGCCAGCCGGGGATCGTCGCTAGCATTGATTCTTCTGACGGGCTTTCCGCCTGCCTTTTTGACTTGATGGATGTCAATGATTATGGATTCTTGATCGACACGCTGCCCGTTGAATCGATCATCAACGAATTCGCATTTGAATATGGCCTTTCATTAGATGACTTGTTATTCAACGGTGGCGAAGAGTTCCATGCTATATTCGTTATAGAAAGCAAGCGATGGGACAAAGTTCACGATTTTGCGCGACAGCGTGGTTATTATTTGGAAAAGATCGGCGTTGTTATTGATGAAAAAAAAATTCAATATCAAGGCTCCGGGTCATATAAAAGGAGAGAAATAAGGAAACCCGGTTTCGAACATCTCAGTCAGCACGATCATGGAGGCAGCTCTTGATTTGCTTCGCGCGAGTGCGGAGAGTGACCTCCGTTATCCGCGAGACATCTGCTATCTCGGTTTGCGTCCGCTTTTCCCTGGACTTCTTCGCACACATGTATAGCGCTGCAGCAGCCAAACCCTTCGGGTCTTTTCCCATTTTTGCCAATCCTTTGCCCGCGGCTTTCTTGAGCAAGTCTGCTGCCGCTTGCTGAACGGAGATGGAGAGGCTTAGCTCGTTGCCGAACCTGAACACTAGTGGTCTTGGTGAAATCGGGCGATATTTCAAACCGAGCTTTGGGAGGACGTTCCGGATGATAAGGCCAAGTGACCTGTGCACGGCCCTGAGGGAATTCAAGGATGGCTCGGTCATCTCCTCCATGAGACGGGGAAAATTGTGAATACGAATGGCTGCATACAAGCTTGCGGCAGTGAAGGCCTGGATCGAGCGCCCCATCGTGAGCTTTTGTTTAGCGACCTCGGAATAGATCTTCCACGCGGTCTCGATAATAAAGTCCGGGATACCCAATTTATTCGCAATTGCTTGTAATTTCGGTTTTGCTTCCCAATAATTTCTTTCGATAGAAGAGATGAGAGAACCTTGAATTTTCGAAAGCCTTGCGAACAAAGCCTGCTTCCTTGCAGGTAATTGCCTTCCTTTTGAATCCGTTTTGATAGTCGAGATTACCGTCCTCGGACCGAAACACCTCCATACGGGCTCGGTTCTTCTTCTCGAGCGGACCTCCTCAGCCGTATAGGCGCGCCTTTCGTGTCCTACCATTTGCGTTCCGAAACACATGCCACAATGGCGACATACTATTTTTCCGTCGACGGTCATAAAAACATCTGGAGCTTCGCAGCAATCCTCATCGACATCAAAATCATCGTCTATATTTCTAGAGTGCTTGTTACCCACACTATCATTACGAATGACCATGCTATATCACTTGGTAAAATGACTTTTCAAGCAGCGATCTCTTACTTCAAGTTTCATTCCAGATTTTCTTGAGCGTTATAGGGATTTTGCCATAGCGCTCAAGAGTGTCTTAGTTGCACAGCTACTATTCCTATTGATCACCACAAATATTTATAAGCTCTCCTTTTTGTGGGCCATATGTGGGATGATAAGAAGATATTTTTACTATATCCATTTCGTTCGTTATAACAAAATATGTGGGAAGATATCGAAAGCGGCCTTTTGTTACTCCAAAAGGGGGAACATCGACTAATGCATGAAAAGCTCATCGTGCATCTTACATAAATATAAATCCGGAGTTCTCGATTTTCTAGCATTTTTTACGAGAAGCATCATTTCTTGATTTTTCTGCATAATGGCTTGAATTTCGTTTTGTAATGACGAGATCTTGCATTCAAGAGCTTCCATCTCATTTTTTGACAAGGTAGAAAAATTGTTCCACGCGTGATCCTTGAGCTGGCAATAATTCCTCACCTTTGCAAGGAATTGGGCATATTCAGAAAAGTTCCTCGGGAAAATACGTTCATCATTTCGTTGCTGTATCATTCGTGCTCCATCGTATCTTGTCGAATCGCTTGCCACCGGCTCTGTGATAAAAGGTTTTCTCGTTTCAAGAGTGAATGGAGAAGGGTATGAGTTTAGTTTGATGATGCATGTGTGTTCTGGTAATATTTCAAGAAGTGACACTTTTTCTTCTGGTAAATGTAACAATCCTTTCAGCTTTTGAACATCATCCTTGAATTTCGTTTGAAAGCAAACTATCATACCACAATTTGACAAGACATCTTCGGAAATGTCAGGTCTCGTCGAGATGGCGACGAGCACTTCGCCAGTCCCTCTCAAAAGCAGTGCAATGTCCTCCAGGAAGTTCGTTTGCCTCACGGGCGCGTTTCCTCGGGTCCTACTGAGGTATTGCGCGTCATCGACAAAGGTCACGTGGCTGATGTTCCTTGTCGGTCCACGCGTGAGGTTTGCGTCCCAGATCATCTTGAGGATCAAGTTCGCGATGAAATACAAATCGTCTTTTGTCCCGCCGAGGCTTACGATATTTGCTAAAGAGATGATTACCCTCGTTTTCATAAGCGCGCGAGTTGGATCTAGGGTTTGCTGGCCGTCAAAGACGCTCCGTAATGGCCCCGTTGTGATGCGCCGCAACCGATTCTCAATCCCTATCCAAGTACTCTCTAAATAAGGTATCTTAGCCTTGTTATTTACCATATATGCTTGTGCATTCTGAAAAAACGCAGCGAAGCTCCTTCTTGCTGGATCCGGATCCGAACAAGTTGTGATGATGAGATCCACGAGTACCTTTTCCATCTGCGGGGAAAAATCCTTTATGTCCGAGAAATCAAAGCTCGTCTTGAGGATGTTGAAGACGCGCTCTGCATGAACGTGAACGTCAACTATGGGATTGAAGATGTTGATCGAGAAATTAATTCCAGGCTCAAGAAACGTCATTCCAGGATGTTGCTTTCCTAGAGTGGCGTATTCTCCCTTCAACTCGAGGACCAGGAACGGGATGGCGGGAAATCGGTCTAAAAATTGCACTATCAAATTGCGCGTGAACACGGATTTACCGCTACCAGTGGTGCCGTTGATAAAAACGTGGCGCCTCAAGTCATCGATGCCGAGCATAAAATCTTTATTGCATCCATTCGGGTCCTTTATTTTCCCGATATTCAACATTCCTGAAGCAATGACCGAGGCTGGAGGGGGGTCAAGCTGAAACTGGAACCGGCGCTCTTGCTTGCTTGAGGGTACTCTCGGGAGATGGCAGAACCTAAAAAGGATCACGGACGGGACGTGATAGATCAAAGAATCCACGTCATTGCAAGCGAGTTGTCTGGCGACGGTCAAGGGGTTTTTCTCAAATGTAGTGTTCGTTTCCCAAGTGCTGCGGATGATTCCCCTGGCCTTTTCGACCACGTCGGAATGCTCTTCCCTTGTATTCGAGAAGACGAACAGGCCCGCGGAAATACGGGCGCTGTTGATCAAATATTGGAAATTGCGATCGATTGACATGAAGCCGTGTTGAACCTTTATTGCGACTACTTGTTTTGGGTTATCCTTCTCCCCGAGTTCGATCCTTTCGATCCCCGCGAGTTTGATGGAAAACATGTATCGTGCGGTAATCCTTTCTGATATCAAGGCTCTTATCAAGCTATCCAGTCGTATCGATTCGTTTATTCTTTGGGAGGGATGCAGCCTTACGAGCTTTTCAACCTCGATCTTGATGAACGTGACAAAACCGTCACGAGTACGAAACATCGTATTGCATAGTACCGGATTCGTTATCCTCGTGATGAGACAGGTCTCGATCCGTCGTGGCACGGGATTATCGAACATCAATTTACCTAAAATGACGGGGATTTGTTCCTGGGGGAGGATCTCAAGCTTGCATTCCAGCATGGAGTTGGTAGTAGTCGTGATTTGTTTTATCGCAGCATTTATCTGGGTCAGGGCTGCCGTTGAGGGGGTAAGAACCGTTCTCTTCCGGATTAAGATGTAGGGTTCATACGAGTCCTCGTTAATGGTGATATTGAGGGAAACGAACACATGGATCTGTGCCAGAATATAATACCATTGGTGGCGAAAGAAGCTTGAAAAATTCTCCATACGAACGTCTTTGGCGTCATCATCCGGCGAATCGGTCTCGATGTCGGCATCGAGTGCTTGCATCTTCAATATCGCGATGTATTCTCGCGTGATTCCCCTTTTGTATAGCATTATGTTCTGGCTCGCGAGCGTCCCCTCACCGTGACATATAGGGACGTTCGTAATGAGAACGCTGATCAAGAAGGCAAGTATATAGATATCTATGATCACGACTATGTAGACGAAGACATATTCATATTCCATCCAAAAAATTAGACCCAGGTTCAAGGAGAGCACTACTGCCGTTAACTCCACAAGATATTCCTGCCTTGATATTGCAATAAAGAACTTTTTCCGAGCTAGAAATCCTCCAGCCCGCTCCTCGAGCTGGCTAGGCAAAAAATCATTAGGCCACACAAAGGAGGGCCATACGCGAGAATCTCTTGTCTTGATAACTAGCCGGGAATTAATGAATGTATAGACGCCCATTATAGTTATATCAAAGGAGTAAAAAAGCACTCCTGCGTAATTTTTTATCAAGTAACAAGCGATCAGATTAAAGATGGGCGGAATAAAAAACAAGGCTAACAATCGCCGAATTACGTTATGAATTTTTAAAAACCGGGTGAGTTTCGGGTGCAAGAACTTGAAGAAAATGATTGCCGCGCAGTAATAAATGAAAACCGTCGAGGTAAAGTACGCGAACGTCGGAAAGCAATATTGAGCCAAGAATAAAACAATATTAGCCGGGTCGAGAAAATCGAAAAAATTTGCTAACTGATTGAGGATGTAATACATAGGAGATCATACGGGGCTTAATAGTGTCAATTGCCACCAAGATGATTCCTAGAACCCATTTAAACTGCGATATTCACGAAATCACATCTGGATGGATCGTTGTTATGCATAAAATCACAGTAAACAAGATTCTTGATTAGTATATTTGTGCAATCATATAATTATTCTTGTAAAAGAAGGATATTTTAGCGGGCATGGAGGGATTTGAACCCTCGGCCAATGGGTTCCGTTCCTGCCACCGGAAAGGTGACCAGGTTAAAAGCCCACTACTCTAGCCTGGTTACTCGCAGCGGAGGCGATCCTCGCGCCGTTCTGAGCTACATGCCCGCGTTTGCATCGTGCGGCTCGTGGTTTGTGAGATGAATCATGGTTCTACAGATTAAAGAATTTCTAGTGCGGAAGTTTGCACGATATGGAATTGAAAAAACAAGGAAAAATCAAGATTTTCACGCTTTCTCGTCCAGGCGTAGCCGGGGCGCAAGACCGAGGGCCATCATTTCTTGGATCAAGAGCTTGAATGCGTAGGAACATTCAACCTTTGAAATGACCGTCTTGTCACCGCAAATGTTGCAGAAGTACATGTCTTGCTTTTTATCGTAATTGGCTAGCAGCCCGCACTTCTCGCAAACTGTGATGATGGTCTTGTCGCTCTCGTCCAATAAGCGTTCCTTGAGGAGTAACGACGCACCGTGGCCGACCAAGCAGTCCCGCTCCATTTCGCCGAAACGAAGCCCGCCCTCCCGTGCCCTGCCCTCCGTCGGCTGGCGGGTGAGGATCTGGACTGGGCCACGCGCCCTCGCATGCATTTTATCCGCGACGAGATGGTGCAGCTTCTGATAATACACGCAACCCATGAAAATGCCGACTTCATACTTCTCGCCCGTGATCCCGTTGTACATTGTCTCGCGCCCGTTGTACTCGAACCCATACTGTAAGAGCACATTCTGTATGTCCTCCGGGTCGCTTAGCGAGAACGCGGTCGAGTCGAACGTATTGCCCGTAATAGCAGCGATCTTACCCGCGATCGTTTCGAGCATCTGGCCAAGCGTCATTCGGGAGGGGATGGCGTGCGGGTTTATGAGCAAGTCGGGCACGAGGCCTTCCTCGGTGAAGGGCATGTCCTCTTGCGGGATGATCAGTCCGACGATGCCTTTCTGACCGTGGCGGGACGCGAACTTGTCGCCGAGCTCGGGGATACGCTGGTCGCGAACCTTGATCTTGACGAGGCGGTTTCCATCTTTCGTTTCTGTTAGGATGACCGTGTCAACGATGCCCCTCTCGCCGTGACGCATAGTAACGGATGTCTCCCTGCGGTTCGTGGTCTGCACGTCGAATTCCTTGTATTCCTCGATGAACCTGGGCGGGGACGTCCTGCCGATGAGCACGTCGCCTCCCTCCACTATCTTCTCGGGCTCGATAAGACCGTCATCTGACAGGTGCCGGTAGCATTCTTGGGGTTTGTACCCCCGGACGGTCTGGTCCGGGACCTCGAATTTGTCCTCTTGACCGCCAGGATACCTGCGCTCTTCCGAGTCATAGGTCCTGAAGAATGTACTCCTCGCAAGGCCGCGCTCGATCGATGCCTTATTGATGATAAGGGCATCCTCGATGTTGTAACCCGCGTAGGACAAGACTGCTACGACGAGATTTTGGCCTGCGGGCCGCCGCTCGAAGCCGATGATGTCCATAGGCTTGGTGCCGACAAGGGGAACTTGGGGATAGTGCAGCGTGTGGCCGCGCGTATCGAGGCGCAAATGGAAGTTGGAAGAGAATACGCCCAGGGCTTGTTTTGCCATACCTGCTTCGTAGGTATTTCGTGGCGATTGGTTATGCTCGGGGAAGGGGATCAAGGACGCGGTGATGCCCAGGATAGCAGCCGGGGTGATCTCGCAGTGCGTGTGTTCCTTTGTGATCTGCTCCGGGTAGATGGCGATGTAAGCGTTCTCCTCTTCCTCGGCATCGAGGTATTCGATCGATGCCTTCTTTCCCTTTTTGTGCTCCTGTTCGTTAGGAACGATCAAGTCGGACCAGTTCCATTCCTTTGTCTTGATCTTTTTTATCTGGCTGCTATCTATAACGAGCTCGCCGTTTTCCACGAGGAATAACGGACGGCGCGAGCGGCCTGCATCGCAGTTGATCTGCACCTCGTTTGCATATTTCCTGAACCCGATATTCACCTCCTGGGAGATGTTTCCCTTCCTGCGCTCATCACGGACGCTGCTCACGAACTTGAGTGTTTCCTTATGGATGCCGATGAGTCGTCCGTTGAGAAACACGTTCGTTCCCTTGAGTTTCTCTTCGCGGACTTTCTGGATCGGGACGAGTTCGAAGTCCTGGAGTTGTATCTCGAGCTTCTTCTCATCGGTACCAATAGAAACATAGGCAATGAGGCCGAAGTTCTTTACCAGACCGCAGTTCGGCCCCTCGGGGGTTTCCGCAGGGCATATCTTCCCCCACTGAGTTGGGTGCAAGTCACGGGCCTCAAAATGCGGCTGGCTGCGGCTCAATGGCGAGACGATGCGACGCAGGTGTGATAGCGATGATATGTAATTGTTGCGATCGAGTAATTGGCTCACACCAGCCTTACCACCGACCCAATTACCGGTTGCAAGTGCATGCCGGATACGCTCCGTGATCACGTCGGCCCGAACCGCCGTCTTTATGCTAGGCTTTCTACCGCGTACGGCCGTTCGTTCCAGCTGGTATTTGATGTCGCGGCACAGGTTATTGAACGCCACGCGGAAAAGGCTTGCGAACAAGTCTCCGGCGAGCTTGAGCCGCTTGTTAGCATAGTGGTCCTTGTCGTCGGGTTTGCGCATATTAAGGGCAAGCTCGAGGATCTTCTGTGCCATCTGGCCAAGATAGTAGGCTTTTTTGATCCGGTCCTCCGGTGTATCTCCGATGTGGGGCAAGAGATACTTGTCGAGCACTTGTTCTGCGCGCTGGACACGGAACTTCCGTGTCTGGCCGACGGCGACACGTTTGCCGATATAATCTAAGGCGTTTTCCTGGGATTTCTGTGGTTCCTTACTATCCTTCGTGATGTTGAGCGATGCGGCAACCTCTACGACAGGTAGCATGGCGCGGATGACTTCCTCGTGATCTGAGACTGCGTTGATGATCTCCCGGTCGGTCGCGAGCCCCAGGGCGCGCATGAGCACGGCAAACGGTATCTTGCCCGGCACGGAGGGAAACGAGACCCTGAGCGTGCCGTCCTTTCGGCGCTCTATAGTGACGGGGGCGCGGAAGCCCTTCGTCGTGGAAAATACCTTGGCAATGTGGGTGGAACTGCTGCTGGAACTTGCCTCGTCGATCAAGATCGTGTTCGGGGCGAGGTCCTCTTGGGTGACGAGCACGCGCTCGGTGCCGTTTATGATGAAATACCCGCCAACGTCTAGCGGGTCCTCGCCGATGCTGATGAGCGCGTTGTCGTTCATAGTCGCCATTGGGCACTTGTTCGACTTGAGCATTACAGGAAGCTTGCCGATGAATATCTCCTCGGGCTCGTCCTCTTGCGGGGACTGCGTCCGCTCGTCGATGTTAATAGCGATCATTTCCAGCTTAATATCAGCAGCGTAGGTGAGGTCACGGACGCGGGCGTGGAACGGCGTGATCTCCTTGAGGGCTCCGTCCGCCTCGCGTATCTGGGGTTTCTCTATCTTTATCTTGCCGAATTTGATCTGGAATCCAGGGATGTCGGGGAGAACCTCGCCCACCTCGTCTACGATCTCCTGGAGTTGGTGCTCGATGAAATCGTTGTAAGAGTCCAGGTGCTGTCGAACGAGTCCCTTCTCGTCGAAGAAGGCTTTGAGCAAGTCCCAAACATCATTTTTTTCGAATGCTACGGTCTTGATGGATGCCATACAATCACCTTGATAATATCACGCCATTTTCACGACAAAGCGGTAATAATCCGACGAGTCAACGCTGGTTTCACTCTTTCGGATGATGCGTACCACGTCGTTGACTTTCCCCCCCAACATCTGGATCACCGGGTCGTCAACGGAGATACGCGGGAGTTTCACGAGCTTGATTTCGTACCTGGCGAGAAGGTCCGCCACCTCTTCCTTGCTCATAATTACGTGCTTCGGAACGAGCTCGTGCCGGGTAATGTCGATTTTCTTGAACTTTCTCTTGACTTTCTTGGCCATCTCGATCCCTGGTCATTTTGCTGACTAGGTAAAAAAGCGAGTTTAGAGTGTGTAAGTACGGCTCGAATATTTAAGCAATCGCAAAAACTGATTAGCACGCGGCCTGTCCCGGTCACAATTCGTAGTGCCTCTCGATGAGCAGTTGCTTGATGCGCGCGGGATTATCCGCGTTGATGATCTCCACGTTCCACGGCTCGATCTTGTCGAGGTATTCCCACGTGTTTCTTGCGCCGAGGATGATTTTTTTCCCGCCTTGGATACACGCGTGCACGAACCGGTCATCGACAAGCGGGCCATCTATGTTGAGATAGGTAACAGGATACGGCTTAACCAGGAAATGGTAGGAAATGGCGCCACTGGCAGGACCGATGCAGAGACCGTACGTGATGTTCGGCCTCAAAGAATGGCACTTCTTGATATGCCGGCCGTTGAAGCACTGGATGATGATGCTGGTCTCGAGGCCGTGCTTCTCGACGAGAGCGAGGAGCTGTTTCTCGATGCCACCGGCCTTTATCTCGAGCATCGGCTTGATCTTTCCCTTGAACGCGGTAAAAAAATCGTCGAGGGCGAGCACGTGCTGCCCGTCGTCGTATGCATACCCCTGCAACTCCTTCCACGACACTTTCCCGATGCGCTTGTTGACGTGAAGTAATCGGGTCAGGAACTCGTCGTGGTACACGACCAACACGCCATCGCTTGTTTTTTTCACGTCGAACTCGACGTAATCAATTTTTTCCGCGATTGCCCTTTGAAACGCCTTCCACGTGTTTTCGATCTCCCCGTCCTTGTACCCGCGATGACCGGACAAGCGAACCTTTCGTTTTACGGCCACGGCTATCATCCGCCGATGATGGGCACGGAGAGCTGGATCTCGTCGCCGTCATGGAGGGCGGTCTCCGAGTCGTTCAAGTTTTTCACGTTCGCGCCGTTCAGCAACACGAGGACATGTTCCGTGAGGTGTTTTTGATCCTTTTCTTTCAAGTATTCGGGGAGCTTATCGATATATTGCTTTTCAAAAGTGGCCAGGACCTCCCCGATACTGTTTGCTTCCAAATCGATGTATTGTCGCTTGAGTTCCAGCCTAAAAACGTTGAGGAGGTGGAGCTTGACTTTTGCGCACATTAGGTTGTTTATAGATCCGTACACCAATAACGTTTTCGAGCGAATCCCCCCTTTATATTCCAGAACGGGAACTAACGCTTTTTATGGAAGCAGCGCTGATGTTTCCGTAGGTGCACATCAATGAGCTATATTGCAAAAATATATCTCAAGAAGATGTTCCGGGATGACGCGTTCAAGATCGAAACGTATAACGGCATCGAGTACCTGAAGATCACGGTCAACAACGTGATCAGCCCCCTGGAAGTAAAGAATCTGCCGGATGATAGTCCGAATAACCATTTCGATTTCATTGACGAGAATAACAAGGTCATCGCAGGTAAAGGTAACCCGCCGGTCTGGGAAAAGTTCATGGTCGAGGCGAAGGGTAAAAAGTACGACAAGGACAATTATAAATCTACCGTCGGAGTGAAGGTCGACCGCGGTGAGCAATACATCGTGTGGGTACCCAATCCCGGCTGGAAAGTGGGCGAGGAGCACAAATTGACGGTTAAAATCTATCAAGATCGCCCGATCGAGTTTTTCATCAGATTCAACGTCACCTGACTGCTATTTATTCAAGATCTGATCTTCTTTTCACATTTCCTCGAAGGATTTCACGTCTCTGTGCTCGTAGAAGAATTCATAGTCGTTCCGCATCTGATCGACCCTGGGCACCCACGGGAAAAGGCCACCCGTGCCCGCGTAGTGGATAAAGAATGCATCTCGATGCACGGGCCCATAATAAATACGCATGATTCCCATGAAGTTGAAGCGCCAGTCGATGCTCACGGGCGCAAAACCCGCTTTATGCATGTACCAGTTCGTGTTGGTCTGTTCATAGCAGCCATCATAGAATCCGTGCTTTTGATACAAGCGAAAGATGTCACGATGTTGTTTAGAGACAATGAAGACTCCCGAGTTCATGAAGCCTTCTATCCAACCGACATTGCCGAGCACTTCTTGTACCTTCACTATCAAGCCTCGCCGGTGCTTTAGTTCCGTGCCGAAATCCTCAAAAACGCCACCTGGCTTGTCAACAGGCACCTCATTGAAAATATCTGGTGCGTGGGGCGTGATTAATATATCCGTGTCGAGAAACAACACACGGTCGTACGCGCCAAGTACGTCATAAACTTGGTACTTCTCGAACAAGATCGGGTTGAAATTCTTTGCGGCGGTGAAATTGACCCGTCGTTGATCGAGCTTGATGAAATCTGCTCCCACCTTATCGGCATAGGCCTTCATCGGCGCGTGCGAGTACCTCCCGAATGCATCGAACTTGTCGCCGATGCACAGCGTGACCACCGCTCGTTTCTCCATAGTATTGAACACACCACCGGGTAAGAGAATTACCAGACGTCGGCAAGGATCGATTAATCTGGTTGAAACCGTGATACTGCCGTATATCTCGTTTTGTGTATGAACATCGTGCTTGTCATCTTCTTGCTTCTGGATGATGAGGTGAGCTGATGATGAGATGAGTCATGCTGGCCACCGTTGGCCAGCATGACGCGGCATTCAAATACGCGCGTGCTTGATCATGTGACACGAACCTCATATATTTCGGCCTTTTCCAGCGATTCAATATGAAATTCCGTGTACCCGGAACACGACCACCCGGGGACGACGCGCCCGCGTCGTCCAGCAGCGAGGTGGACAAGATCCCTGCCGTTCAAAGACAAATCGACGAGATCAAGCGCGCGCTGCGCGAAAAGACGCATTTAATGGGCATCTGGGGCACATTAGCCGACCTGTATTCCTTGAAAGCAACGTTGAAAGCACGGGCTTGCGATCCCGCGGTCGAGCAAGGCGATGCAAGCCCAGATGCGCTCGACAAAAGTATGAACGATTATACCGTCGGATACAAATATTATCAAATGGGTTCCTTCGGCGATGCAGAGCTATACCTAGTGGCAAGCATCAATCGACTCGACTGGAACGTGCTCGCTCGAATCACGCTCGGAAATATGTTCTTCGTCAAGGGTGAGTATGAGAAGGCCAAGGCCGCCTTCGAAGCTGCGCTGCCATATTGCGAGGGAGAGGCCTTGTCCGAGGTGCTAACGAACCTCGGCATGAACGCGTTCAAGACCGGCGACGTTTCAAATGCAGAGAAATATTTCATACTTGCGATCGCGGTGGATCCGGCCAATGCTTATGCTTTCAATAATCTCGGTCTCGTGAGCGATGCCCGGGATGATCTAAATTCTGCCATCGCGTGGCACATCAAGGCAGTCGGTGCAAAGCCCTCTGACGAGGAGCTCTGGTACAACCTCGGTAATGTCCTTGGTAAGGCGGGGAAAAAGGCAGAACGGCTCTTCTGCTTTATGAAAGCCGAGGAGCGCGGTTTCTCGGAGCTGAAAGAGCTCGTCGAAGATCTCATGGCCCAAGGGATCAAACCCATCGATCCGCGGTCCTCCCAATCTGTTCTCGGTTCATAGGAAGATATAGTCCTTCGCGTACGCGCGGACAGCTTTCCCACCAAGCACGTGGATGAATCGAACCCGGTCGAGCGTTTCTCCACTCAGCTTCCAGATTGGTATATGGACTAATACCTTGTTACGATCCGCGGCCAGCCTTTCCATCCGCCTGGATGGCGGGTTGGCTGCCACGTAGGGGATGTATTTCTCTTCCGAGAAGTCCATAGCCGCGAGTACCAATATCTCGTGCTTCTTCAAGGAGGTGACATTTTCGTTATAGAACCTCCAGATGTCTGGTACGTGTCTCGGCGGGAAAATGGACACCAGGCCGCCCAATTCGATGCGCGCGATGCCGGGACCGATGAGATTCTCCTCGGGGAAGGTTGCATAGAACGCCATGTCCGATTCCTGATTGTGTTCCGCCCACCATGAAATCTTGTTTTCGTACCGGTGCTTGTTCTCGTCGGGGTCGAACACGATCACGACGCTCCCCGCCTTGCCTATGACCGGGATGATTTCTTTCACGTAAAGCTTGCCGAGTAACTTCTTCCGCAAGGTCTCGCGGAACTCGACCCCGTCCATCAAGGAATCCTTGAACTCGTGGATCTTGACATGCTTCTCCTCGAGAATCTGGATGGTCTTTATTCTCATGGAATTGAAGAAATCTTCCTCCACCTTGTCTTCAGGAGGGAACGAGCACAAGCCGAGGCTCCGGTTATCCCACGCGTCCCGCCACTCGCCCGGGTACCGCTGCATGGGACGTCGCTTGATCGGGAGCTGGATCCAGGATCGATGCCGGGATGAATGACGGTTTTTAAACAAGATGCTGTTCGGCCCGAGGAGCTGGAACCGCGCATCGTGATACACGGCGGGATATTCGTCAAGGGTGTCTATGAACGGGTACATGCGTGCAATATCGAGCAAGATACTTGCGTATTCCTCGTTGACGAAGTTCTTGGCCGTCAAGGCGACCTGGTCGAGCCCGGGGAAGAGCCGCTCACGTATCGCCGCCCAGTTACGCAGGTATTGCATCATCGATCTCGACTTGAGGGCCGGTACAGGATCGCGGAAGTAATACTCCTCGTAGATGATGTTGGTCGTCGCATAGAGGAGCGAGAGGGCGGCCTTGCGCGAGTAGGGCTCGCGCTCGAGCGCGTCGACTTCAACCCGCGTGACGTGCTTCAACACCTCGATCCACCGGTCGTCGATGGCCTCCTCGATCGGGATGTTTGTACCCGTAGTATCGCCGGTTCCAGAAGATGCCTCTTCGTTATTCGATCCCGGACCATGCTGGAAGAATCTTTCGCTCGCCTTGAAAAAGTCGAACTTAGCTGCCGCCACGCGGTCGACGATGGACTGCAGCTGCTCGTTGCGGGCCCTTATTTCCCGCGATAGCTCGTAAAGGTATTCGATGTACGGGATCTCATCGATGACCAAGTCGGAGGACACCGGGGCGACGTTGAAGATCTGTTGGTACTTGTGGGTTGCCGGATCGGCAACGTCGACCCGCGCTTTCGCCTCGATGAACTCCTGGATGCGAGCACAGTGGGCAAAACCAGCGATGCACAGCACCTTCTTGCCTTCCTGGGCGAGGTCCATGACCCGGGAGGCCATGCAAAGTTCTCGATCATAGTCCACGCTGCCTTTCCCACTTTTGGGAAGGTGCCCCATAACAAGATTCTGGAACGCCGCGAGGTTGGGAACATATTCCAGGCTTTCCTCGTCAGGAAGGGCATATTCGACTGGATCGTAATTATCGAGGACCAGATCGATGAACTCGATCTGCTTGTTCCTTTCCATCCCGAGCCGGATGGCCTCGACCATGGGGTCGCCAGGATGCACGGGTAAGAACGAGTAGGCCGAACCGAGTGTGACTGCCGGCATACCATCAACGCCGGCGGGCGTTGTTGCTCCCGTTTCTGCCATGGGCTCGCGGTTCCGCTCGATATAGCCCACGATCGACAAGACCGGGAGGCGCTTCACCGCGGTGGTGAATATTTCCTTTAAATCAGCGGGGAGCTCGATGGCAATGACGTCCGGATCGAAGCTGGTGATTGTGTCGGCGGCGATCTTGGCAAACGTGATCTTGTCGTGATACACGGGAAGGATCCTCACGGTCACGTCGCCCATTTCAGCATCACCTGTTTCTCGCGGATGGCTCGGCGGGAAACAACTCCCTATCGTGTCTTTCTCCGCCGGCCATGTTTTTCTGCCCCCTCGTCCCCCAGTTCATCATCGCCGGAGGGGTATTCTTCTTCATCGTCGTCGTCGCGTTCATGTCCGATATCATGATCGATGTCGTTGAGGGATGAATCCTCCAATCCCTTGATCAAGTCCCTGAGCCGGAACATCTGCTGGCCGGTGCCTATCCCGGGCGACTGTGCCGCCTGGCGGCGCTTTCCGGTGAGCACGTCCAGCGCGTCGGTGTCCAGCACCTTGACCGCGGCCGACTTGAAGTGTGCCTCGATGCGGGCCTTGTCGAACGGTTTCGGCTCACTGGCGGCCATCTTGAGCATGTATCGGGTGATGTTCACCCCGTCCCTAACGGAATAGGGTTCATCCGCCTTGTGGGCCTTTTGCAAAAAGTCAACCACGTAATCGACGACTTCCTTGGGCGCGAAGGGGATGTTGTATTGCAATATGGCGATCTCGTTTTCACGGGAGGGGAACGTGACATGGATCTTCGGTTGGAGACGGGAACCTATGTAATCCGGGATCTCGAATACCGATGCGTCTTGATTCATCGTGACGCAGACCCGGAAGTTCGGGTGTGCCTTGACCTGGATCCCTGCCAGGATCGATTCCACGTACCGGCGGCGGTCGAGCAAAGGAGCTAGCGAAGCCCACGACTTCTCTGGCATGCGATTGCCTTCATCGAGAATGCACACGGCGCCCGTGATCATGGCGGTCACGAGCGGGCTTGCATGGTACCGGATCTCCTGCTTCGAGCCAAGCACGGGCGTGATGATGAGATCCTCGGGGCGCGTGTCGGCGGTACACTGGAAGATGTAGACCTCCTTGTTGATCTTCTTCGCAGCGGCATAAGCAAGGGTGGTTTTGCCCGATCCAGGCTGGCCGAGGATCCGGGGGCACATGGGCAAGTCTGCCTCGTGGATGGTCGCCCAAGTGGCAATTAGCTGCTCCATCACGTCCGGTTGCCCGATCCATTCTATGTCGATCGTGGTCGGGCGGCTCAAGTAGATTGGTATGCCATCGATGGTGGTCGAATCCATTTTTTGTCACTACTACGTGGGAGATCTTGGTTGCGTTTGGTTACTTGTCTATACGCGACCATGGCCATTTGAATCCTACGAGAACACACGGTCCTCTTGTCTAGGGATATAAGAGGCTCGAATTATTGTATCCAGCAGTTATTGATAAACCAACCAAGGACGAGTGATCTAGCCCGGTTAGCCCCTGGCTTGAACCAGGATGCCGATTGATGTCACGCTTACACCGTGATCGTCGTGGGTCCGAATCCCACCTCGTCCATTTTTTAAAACAAATAACAAGAGAGCTAAGTTCTCATGACTTGGAAAAATGTCTATTTCATCTTCCACGCGCCCGACTCGGCCCGCGTGATCAAGGAGTTCACCCGCATCGTGATCGAGGGCTTCGGCAAGGACAACCTGATCCTCACCCGGGTCATGGGCGGCGCGTCCGGCGGCGTCGAAGGAGCCTCCAAGGATTGCTTCAAGGCGCAGAAGAACTTCCTCGTGCTCCGGGATCTCGAAGACATGCGGGACGTGCTCTCGTTCGACAAGATCTACATCTTCGTGCCGCCGCAGTTTGCACTAAAGGGACAAATCAACATCGGCGAGGTGGCGGATGCTATAAAGGCTGACAAGAAAATCGCGTTCGTGTTCGGCGGTGGGAGGGTGTCCGGTCTCACGAAGAAAGAAATCGACGCCGGCGATCCGGTCAAGATCCTCGACCGCGACATCGGCGCGCTCGGCTCCGTGTCGATCTTGATCAACGATCTCGAGAAGGCACTCAAGGGCACCGAATGATCCCGCCCTGTGCTCATCAACGCCTGCCGCGTTCACCTCGTGGCCTTGGCGACCTCGACCCCGTTGAACACGGCCATCGCCACGTGGGGCAAGCAGGGGCCGATCAAGCCCACGAGACCTGCGCCTTCCGTTCGGCCGTCGCACGTGATGATGCAATCGAGAAACCCCGCCTCCTGGATCATGAAATGTTCTTTTTTAGCACCCGCTTTCACCAGCGAGCGCTCGATGGCATCCTTTGTCTCGCCGTGGCACACGACCCGGTCGAGGCCGTCTCGCCGCCATGCCTTGAACTCCTCCACGGCGCGGGCATCGAGTTCAACGAACACCTTGGAATTCTCGTCGATCCTCGTCACGACAACGGGGTAACCGAAGCCGTTGCAGAAACCAAAGAGCTTGGCTATGCGGCGTGCGGGCAGCTTCTTCCCGTCAACCAGTTGCTCGCGCATGCGGAACAGCGGGTAGAGCGCGTTTTTCCCTTCGAGCCCGATGTCGAAAAAGATGCCGAATCCAGCCGAACCGGGCGCGTCCGCCCTCGCGCGTGGCACCGCATCCTCCTCGTGCAAGTCCACGAGCAGCGTGCGGGCGCCGTGCTTCAAGCGCAGGTAGTTCCTCGCCGCTTCCGAGTCCTCGCCCTCGATGGAGATCTTGAACATGATCGATTCCCCTTTCTTGACCTCGTCGATGCTTGATTCCACGCGGAATGCCTCGACGTCTTGCTGCACGGCTTTCTTGAGCAAGGCGAGCCGGGCCGACGTGATTTCCCGGTTCCGGTCGATCGAGACCTTATCTAACAAGGTTATGGTGATGCTACCCACGGCAGAGTTAAACGCCGGCCATCTCGGATAAACCTTGTGCCGTGTTCTCGGCAAAAACCATGGAGAAGGATTTTACGCCATCGTGGCGGTGCAATTCCCAACACTTTTTTTTAAATCCTTCATTCACGCACTTGCGAGTGATGCAATGTAAAGTGCCTTTCTATGGGTTGGTTTTGATCCTTGTATGAAAAGAAGGGCGTTTACTGCATTTATTCGTAAAGATGTGATGTGACATTCATGTCTGAAGATTTCAAGCAAATCGTAAGGGTTCTCGGCACGAATATTGACGGCAACCGATTATTGGTCTACGGCCTATCAGAAGTACAAGGAATCGGTATCCGACTCGCGACGTCCATTATTCGGATTGCCGGCTTGGATCCATCGAAGCGCATCGGATTCCTTGATGACCAGACGCTCGCGAAGCTCGAAGACATCGCGAAAAACCCGTTGAAACATAATATCCCCGGCTGGATGCTCAATCGCCGCAAAGATTACCGCACGGGTGAAGATCGTCATGTCGTGAGCTCGGATCTGGCTTATATCAAAAAGTTAGACATCGATCGATTGCGCAGGATCAAGTGCTGGCGCGGGATCCGCCACGCGTTAAACTTGAAGGTTCGTGGGCAGAGAACACGCACGACGGGCAGGTCCGGGCTTATTATGGGCGTAGCCAGGAAGAAAAAGGAGGCTTGAACCTAGTGCCGTCTTGCGTTCCCCTTGAACAAGCATATACTTGATTGGACCTCACGATGACAGAGCGTGGTATAGAATGGGAAGCCCAAGAAAACTACACAAGAAATACAAGACCCCCGTTAAGCTATGGGACAAGAGCCGGTTGGAAGAAGAATTAAAGCTGATCGGCGAGTACGGGTTGCGCAATAAACGCGAGATCTGGCGGCACAAGACGTTCTTGTCTAAGATCCGCCAGCAGGGCCGAGAGATCCAAGCCATGCCCCCGGCCGAGCAGACGGCCGCCAGGGAACTGCTGGTCAAGCGTGCGCAGCGTATTGGCATCCTGGAGGCTGGCCAGCAGACCGTCGACGACCTCCTCAACTTGACGTTGAAGGACATATGCAACCGTCGTCTACAGACCTTCGTGCATCGCACGGGTCTCGCGAGGACGATGAACCAGGCCCGACAGCTGATCACCCACAAGCACATCGCCATCGACGGGCAGATCGTCAATTCTCCAAGTCATCTCGTCCTCAAGAGCGAGGAAAACCTTATCACCTATGCGCCTAGCTCGGCCTTCAGCAAGGCAGACCACCCGATGCGGCAATCGATAGACGCGGGAAAAACGGCTACACCCGCCGAGATCAGTGAGGATGAGCAGTCATGAGCGACGAGAAGAAAGAATCTGCACCGGAACCGCCCCAGCTCGTTGTTGAAGAGGGCGAGGCCAAGCCCGTGATGGAAGGGCAGGAGGAGCCCGCCATTGAGACCAGAAAGGATCAAGCACGTCCTATTCCCAAGCTGTTCCCGCGACGGAAGGAGCCACATTTCCAAGGCGTTGCCCACATTTTCTCGTCCTACAACGATACGATCATAACGATCACCGACTTGACGGGCTCTGAAACTATTGCCCGGCAGTCCGGCGGTATGGTCGTCAAGTCGCAGCGGGATGAGTCGTCGCCATACGCGGCAATGCAAGCTGCCTTCCGTGCGGCCCGCCTGGCCAAGGACAAGGGCATCAAGGAGATTCACGTGCTCGTCCGCGCGCCTGGCGGTACCGGCGCGAAGACCCCCGGCCCTGGTGCGCAATCAGCAGTGCGTGCATTGTCCCGGTCCGGCTTGCGCATCCTGCGGATTGAGGAAGTCACTCCGGAGCCACATGACGGTTGCCGGCGCAAGGGTGGCCGCCGCGGTCGCCGTGTTTGAAGTATCACGCACGCAATACAAGATAGAAAACGTTTTTCTGCTATTATAATGTTTATTTAGTTCCAGCGATATCTCGTTTTGGATTACAAGATCCCAGTTCATCAAATTATCAAGGATTCGTATTTCAGCGCGTCAGCCTCGTTCCCGCCCATCCGTGCGGTGTCCGCTGCCTTCTGGAATAGCTCGTTCGCCCTATCTGGTTGCTTGAGATCCTGGTAGATCAAGCCTAGACTGCAGTAGGTCTTAGCTACTTCGTTCGGGTCGCCGAGGCTATCAAAAAGGACTGCACAAGCAGAAAAAGCATTAAGACTTTCGGCATAATGCTTAAGATGAAACTGTACAAATCCAATCTTGTTAAGCACGTAGGCTTTCAATTTTGACTTGTCCATGGGATTGAATTGCTTGTCTGCGAGCAGCAAGTAGTTTAGTGCATGGTCATACTTAGCCTCATTGAATAGTTGATTGGCGATGAGCATTGCCGCTTGCACGATGCCGTTCGGGTTCTTCTTTGCTTGAAATATGTGAAGCGCGATAAAGGCAGGGACAGTGGGATCGAGTTTTCCCTTGCTTACTATCTCATTTCCCAGGTTGATATAGGCCATAGCCAAGTCGTTTTGATCTGTGAGCTGGGTCACAATCTTTTTTGAATATTCGAGTATCTCCCGAGTGGACATGGTGAGCCACCATGCTGTTATCCTTTAACACGCTCGTGTCATCATTTGATACGCACATGTCGTATTTAACTATTTAACTCATTCAACAGCAAAAAACGACATTGCTTGCGAGATCGTCTCGGTAAACGTTTCCGGCGGTATGGTGAAACCCGCGACGAACCTGTGTCCCCCGCCGCCGCGTTTCTTAGCAAAGGATGACACGTCGAACGCTTTCACGGCCTCTGACTTTGCCTGGTTGATGCTGATCGTAGCGTGGATTTCACCCGTCTTGTCGTCGCCCCGGAACGATAGAAAATAAAAATACTCGAGACCGAGTTTTTTGAGCTCCGGCTCGATAATGTAATACGGAATCACTGCCCCGTTGGCCTTTTCTTTTTCCGGGTTGTCTATGTCACTGAAATCGAGAAACAAGAACTGCTTGTAAAGGAATACACGTTTCTTAGACTCGTCGCCGAAAGGTTTATCGCTTTCAATGTCGATTTGTTTGAAAAAGTCTTGTTTTTCCTTTTCAACGACTAAGGTATGCAAAAGCGCAGCACCACGGTTGATCTGCTTGCGTTCCTTTTTCGCCTTCATGATTACACGTGGATCCACTGTGATTGGACGAGGATCGGGATCATCCACGAGCATGTCGATGACGTCCACGAAGAACGAATAGTCATCCCGATCCTGGAGAATGGCCAGCAAAATGGCCTCGTACTCCTTCGAGATCGTTTTTGGCGGGCGGCCTATGTCCCTCGCGTCGACGAAGTCAAGGAAGGCCAAGTCGCAGAGTTTTCCTTGCACGTGCATGGTCTTGGCAAAAAAATCATAGGTTAATGCTGCGGCCGACTTGGACGTGTCTTGTACGACGACCAGAGTCCCGTCGGAAGGCTTCACGTCGAGTTCTGACGAGTGATGGTCGATCCAGAAATGTGCTTGCTTCGTATACGGGAGATCGAGCACGATGATAATGCCATCGATGAAGTCGTCGCTTTGCGGGTCCAGGAACCGGGATTTCCCTTGTTGGATATTGCCAGGGCTCTCGAACACGAAATCAATATTGTCGTCGTTGACCCCGAGTGCGATCAAGCCCCGGGTACATATGGCCGCCGCGAGAAGGCCATCCGGGTCGTTATGGGTGACGATGTTGACCTGTTGGCCGGAGATTTCGGCAAGGAATCGCTGCAAGATGGAGCTATCTTGGAGAAAAACAGATAAATAATGATCCCCGCGATGCTGCCCCATTGTCCTCCTGGACTCAAACCAAGCGCTTCTTCAAGAAGGCCTCGAAAAGGTTATACACCTCTTCAAGCACATCGATGGGCGGCAAGAACGTCATTCGGAAGTGGTTGACCCCGTACTGGCCGAACCCGGAGCCGTACACGGCCATGATGCCCGTTTCCTTGAGCATGTCGATGACGAACTCCTTGTCATCCTTCCAGGGCCCCAGCTTCTGATCGAGGAAGTCGAGACGCGGAAACAAGTAGAAAGCCCCGTCCGGAATCACGCAAGAAATGCCAGGGAGTTCTTTCAAACGTTTTATGCTATAATCCCGCCGTTTCCAAAGTTTCTCGACCATAATCTTCGTGTGTTGCTTGGGTTCCTCCATGGTCTTGATGGCTGCATACTGCGCGGGAACGTTCACGCAGAGCCTGATGCGTGCGAGCGATTCAATGCTCTGCTTGACTTGCTTGAGCTTCCCGCGTGGATCGTGAAAGTACATGTAGCCAAGCCGCCAGCCGGTCGATAAGTGCGCCTTCGAAAACCCGTTCATGCCGACGATCGGCACGTCGTTCTTGAGGATGGAAACGTGGCACTTGTAGGAGGGATATTTTTCAAACAATATCTGGTCGTATATCTCGTCAGAAACGAGGGGAATGTCGTATTCAGCTGCGAGTTTCCCGATCTCCTTTATGAATTTTTCGTCATAGAGTACTCCGGTCGGGTTATTCGGCGAGCAGAGCAGGATAAACTGGGTCTTCTTGCTGATCTTGCTCGCGAAGTCGTCTACGTCGGGTTGCCAGTTCCTGGCCTCGTCGAGCCTGTACTCGACGGGTTTCCCGCCGAAAAACCTCGCGTACGATATGTATGGTGGATACACGGGTCCTGGCACGAGGATTTCATCACCTTGCTCAATAAGCGCGGCGGCGATGAAAAAAATCGCTTCTGATACCCCGCCGGTGAGCAATATATCATCTGGAACCAGGTTCAAGCCGTTCCGGCGGTTTTCTTCAGCCGATATCTTCTCCCTGAGCTCATGGACGCCGAGAGAATTGCCATACATGTTTTGTCCTTTACGAGCCGCGTTAGCCAGCGCGTCAATGATATAACCCGGGGTCTTGAAATCAGAAACGTCAGGGTTGACAGGATCTCCTATGTTCAAATAATAGATTTTTTTTCCTTTTTTTGCAAGTTCATCCCCGATGATAGCGATATCTCGGATCGCATAAGACATTCCTTGCAATCTGCTGGCGATTTTCACATCGATCAGCTCGCCGTGCCTGGTGCCTTTGCTCCGGGCGACTCGAATAATAACGAGTGTATCTTCCTTAAATCCATGATCGCAAACTTAAAGCCCTTATTGAAGCCCGAACTTAAAGCCCTTATGAAGCACGTCGATTCGCAAACCACGGAACTGCTCGTGGCCGCGAAGGCCGTCATCGAGACCCTCGCGGGCCATGTTTGCATGCTCGGCATCTCGGAATCGGTAACCGGCGGCACGATTGCCTCGTACTTGACCCTTATCGACGGATGCTCTAAAGTTTTGTTCGCTTCACAAGTGCTTTATTCCATCCTGGGAAAGGCCATCTTTTGCGAACTTCCGGTGAACTTTATTGTCGAAAAAGGAACTGTCTCTGAAATAATACTTTCGAAGATGCTAGAAAGCATGGCACGACGTTTCTTTAAGGCCCGCGAGGAAAAAGACGCGTCTGGTCTATCAATCGCTCCCCGGCATTTTGTGTCACTTGCTACTAGTGGCGTAGCCGGCGATCCCATCGAAGGATTGCCCCGTGGAACCGTTCTTGTTGGCATCTCGGCATACCGGGACGAGAAATGCATTGACAAAGAAATCCGCCAAGTCCAGATCGAAGGCGGTCGATGGGAGATTATCGCGGGCGCCACGAGGGCAGCGCTCGCCCTTGTTATTGAGAAGGCGGCACTATTAAGAAGAGCTTGACTATTAATCTCGGGACAAAACAGCACTCGACCCGGGTCAACATTCCTCACCCAACGTGATCCCATGATAAAGATCGTACCGAAAAATCCCCTCAAGAATGAAGCCATCGAAGGGACAAACATCACGCTGATATCCGGCATGGCGGGCATCTGCTCCGTGGGTCGCATCGCAGTGGATGCCATGGTGACACAGTTTAACGCAAAACTGGTCGCATCAATGTACCTGGACGATCTGCCTGCACAAGTCATCATAGACGAGAAGGGTAGGATGAGTCTGCCTGTCGTGCAAATCTATCTGGCGAAACCGGTTCCCAAGCAAGCCTTCCTGCTCGTCACGGGCGATTACCAGCCATCCTCCAACACCGGTATGTTCAACTTCGTGGACACACTGATGAATTTATCGGTCGAATCGAAAATGTCCTTGATCATAAGCATCGGTGCATATGTGGTAGAACAAGTGCCCTCGGATCCAAAGGTATTCGTATCGGGGACGGATGACGCCGTGATATCCAGATTTATCGCGATCGACAAGGAATTGATGCGTCGTATGGAGAACGGGCTTATCTCCGGGGCGAACGGCCTCATCCCGGCGTGGGGGCCACTGCTCGGGTTACCGGGGGTTTGCCTACTCGCGGAGACCGTGCCCATCGTGAAGCGTGATCCAAAGGCAGCGAAGCTGGTCGTCGAGGTATTGAGCAAGCATTTCGAGTTCCCATTCGATTTCAAGCCACTCGAGAATGAAATCAAGGAGCTGGATGCGATACTCGCCAACTTCAAGCGGGGTGCTCCATCCGCTAGCGAAATCATCGAGCAAAACGCCCAACGAGACCGGCAATCCTATATCGGTTAGGCTTCACCCGACAATTACATAATTCGATCCCTTCCGGACGAGGATCTCATCGTCCACGAGGTCCTGGAGGATCCGGTAGAGCTTGCTGCTCTTCTTTTGCGAGATGATGTTGAGGTCGTTCTTGATCTTGAGATAATGCAGCTCCCGGACGCCCTCCTTGCGCTGGCGCTCGATGTACTCCTTGAGAACGGTCCGGTTCACGAGCGTGCCCGTGTCCGTAGCCTTCTGGGAGTAGCCCGACTTGTCCTTGGGTTGCGTTCCCGACGAGGCTGCGGCCTTCGGCGTCCTCGGTGGTGGGGCCGCGGGGGTCGCCTTGCTTGCCGAGCCCGTCGCGGCGCGCTTCACCGCGGCGCTCTTCTTGACCGGCGCGGGTTCGAGCCGCACCACGTCGATCCCCTCGATGTTCTTGGCCTCCTCTTGTCGCGCCCTCCGCTTCTCTTCCGCCGATTCCTCGATGTCGCGTCTCGTGGGCTTCTTTGCAAGTACCTGCCGCCGAAGCCTCGCGTATTGCTCCGCCTTGGCTTTCCTCTTCCGGGATTGGATGAAAAGCAGGATGGAGACTGCTGCTGCCCCGCCAATCGAGATACCAAGGATTAACGGCAAGTTGATGACCGAGATGCTGATCACCCCCTCGGCCGGGTAGACGACCTGGTTGTAACCGTCGCTGACGACGATGGAAAAGTGATACTCGCCCCATTCCACCGGGATCCTTGCCGTGTACGTGTCAGGCTCGCCGGAGACGAGTTCAAGTTGGAATTGTTCCAGTCCGTTCACGATCACGTAATTGGAGACGAGGTTGAATCCTGGCTCCGGGCTCGTGATCCGCACCTTCACCTCGACATCGCCCGGTATCAGCAAGTAGGCGGGGGGGAGGGTGATGATGTCGATAACGGGAAGCCACTTGACGTCAACGTGCTTGTTGGCAGTGACGTTTATAGTCTCGGGCCGGAACTTATCTTTCACGTATATTGAGTAAGTGTGAATACCGTGAATGAGCACGACGCTCCACGTGTAAAAAACTTCAGTGTTGAAGTCACTCGTCAAGGGATTCATCTCGTGATCCTCGGTATCCCATCTGATAGTGAAGCTCTCCGGGTCGAAACCCTCGGGATCGAGATAACTCACGCAAATCGTGAGCGTCTTCCCGACGCCACCGTATGTAATAGTTGAAACCGGGTTGCAAATAGGCGGGTCGTTCACCTCGAAATGAACCTTAACCGTGTTGAACTTGTTACCGTAGATGTCGACGAAGATAACGGTAGCGTTGTATATTCCCGAGGGCAGAGTCCGGCTGAATACGAACTTCGTGTCAGCCCGATAATCGGTGAATCCCGATGGATTGAACGTCATTTGGTTGAAATTGGCCGGATAGGTTATACCTTTGTAACTTTTTCCCTCAATTTTGATGGAAGCCTGGACTACAGGCGTGTTCCCGGAAGAATTATACGTGCCCTGAAAGGTGATGCTTTCCGAGGTCTTGAAAAGCTCATTGTTAACGATCGCATTCACCCCTGGCACGTTTGAACGCGGTGGTGAAAAGATAAAGGACGTGCTTGTCAAGGGGAAGCTCGTTTGGGTGAAATTAATCGACGTGTAGTGTACACCTTCCCCCATGTTTATTCCACCAGGGAGGCTGAATTGCAAGTCTGAAAAGGAAAACACGACGTCCCCGTTCTTGTAGATGATGATCTTGTAGGTTCCAAGATTATAGGTGCCGAAATAAACGTATTTCATAGAAGGAAATACAAAAATAGCCTTATCGGAATATAGCTGACAATTTACCGCAGTTCCTCCATCTTGAACATTATTATTTCCAAAGCTAATCGAGATCCGGGAATATTGTGCTGTATATCCTGGAATAGGTTGAGATTCTGACGTGTTCGTGCTAAACCTGATGAACCCGTACCTGCAAAGAACGAGCCGGGAAAAGTTGACGCCGTAAAACGTAAAATTGAAGGGAAGGTCAATTGTCTGGAAAAGGCTCAAAGCCGTGATGGGGTTCGAGAGCGAGGGGTTATCGAAATAATGCAATTTGCAAGTCGAATAGTTATATATTGGTAAATCGGCAGTGCTCGGCTTGTCGATGACCGGCGAGTGCCACCAGCCGTCTGGTGTTAGCACATGAAACGAGTGGTGGTACGAATTATTGGGCGAGAGAAACTGGATCATCCTGCTATACACGCGCCCATTGACGTAATCCGAATCAATCGAGTCAACCGGGATCATCGTGTAGTTCGTGCTGCCTAACGTGAGCGTGATGCCAAGCGGAGCCCGATTTTCAAGGTTTTGAAAAATGATGGTGAATGTGAACTCGGTCAGATGAGTGCCATATTCGGGCGTGCAAGAATAATTTGCAATACGGGACGCTCTTATGAAGGGATAATCGAACTTCAATGTTATCTTGGCAAGGTTGGCCGAATACATGTACGGCGTATAATAGCTTCCATCTCCGAAATTGACGCCTACGGTTTCTGTAACTACAAAATTGATTTTGGCGTAGTCGTAACTGAGCAAGATGGTCCCGTTTTTATAGAGCACGTATTGAATGCTCGCGTTGTAGAGATTTGGCAAGGAATGATTCAACCATATCTGCTGTTCGACGAGGAAATAATCAGCGGTGCTGAGCACCTTGAAATTAGATGCCCCCCCTGGCATCTGGTTCCAGACGATGCCCGACCAGCCGATGATCGCATATTTCGACAGGATATCGCTCCCTGTAACGTTGATGGGAAGTTTGCTTGTGTTATTTATTGCGCAGAGATTGAAGCGCAAATAACCGAAGTATGAGACCTGTACCTGATTAAATCTGCGGCCGTACATTAGAAATGGAAACTGCAAGGAATAATTATATGTCAAATAACCATTATTAATCGGCTCTATGGCCGTGCTCGAATCGAGCCACTTGAATGGTACCACGCTCATCGTGTAGTTTCGTAGCCAAACGACACTTGGCCCCACGATGATTTCCACGGCTGGGTATCGGGCCGTGCCCGTGCCGTTCGACGCGGTGAAGTAGTGCGAGTAGTTCCCGATGGTCGGGAGCGTGATGATTGCTTGGTAACGAACGCCTGCCACGTAATTCGACGCCGCGGGATGCACCTTCGACATGGCGTGGCTGGCCGTCCAGTTCTCGTGGACGACCGTGAGGTTAACGTATGCAGGCGTGGCATTCGAGCTGCTCTGGTAGGTGATCGAAAAGTTGAAGGACGTGATGTTCGCGTAGCCGAACGTCGCGTTGAGTCCAGCTGCTGAAAGGACGGGATCCTCGCCAGATTCTTTCAGGAAATCGAACCCGAAAAACTCGGGCCGATCCGCATCCGCTTGCTCGGTTCCATGGAGCACGCAGAGCAAGACTGGGAGGAATACCAAAAACACAAACGCGAGATAGAAGCGCTTTGGCTGAGCTAAGGTTCTCATTACCTTTCACAAAAGCTTTAATCGATATATAATAATTTAGTGTATAGTAAAGGCGTGAACCATAAATCGCACGCTTGCAAGTGGTGATCTGTGACCGAACCGCAGAAGATGGTAGAATTCTACAAGATCAAGTGCGTGGTCGTCGGTGCGAACTACGTCGGTAAAACATCCCTCATACGACGCTACGTGACACGTAAATTCACCAGTGACTACCAGGCAACCATCGGGATGGACATCACGGTCAAGGATGTCGACCTTACTTTTGGTCTGATCACCCATCACGTAACGATTTCGCTGCACGACCTCGCGGGCCAGTATCGGTTCGAGTCCCTTCACAAGAACTTCCTCAAGGGGGCAGACGCGGCGGTCATCGTCGTCGCGCAAGATGATGCCGATAGCCTCTACGGAAAGAAGGACGTGCATAGCGACAAGGCCATCAGCATCGCAGATTGGGTTGCCCGCATCGACGAGGCGAACCATCCCAAGTACGTGCCAAAGATCTTGGTCATCAACAAGAGTGACCTGGCGACGAACCAAATAAAGGACGAAGAGATAAAGGTCGTGTGCGAGAAGCACAAGATCCTGGGGGCGTACCGCACCTCCGCGAAGACCGGCGAGAACGTTAGCAAGGTATTCCAGACCGTGGCCGGCATTCCACTCGTTCGAGAGAACATCGAAGTGCCGCCCCTTGTTTAACGATGTTTCCCTTTTTATGTAACGATCCTCACATGCCCTCGCCCGTCTTTCCTCCACGAGTAGCGTGCTCGTTGAAATGCGTTCCGATCTCGGCCAAAATTAATAATATTGCCTCGCCGTGTTGATAAACACCCGCGAACCTTTTATGTGCCATTCATTTGACCTACGTGAAGGAACCCCGCTGGTCGGTCATCAATGGTAGAAAGGACATTCGAATCGATCAATGAAAGGATCAAGAAGGGCGACGCGGTCGTGCTCACCGCGGACGAGATGGTTAACTACGTTCAAGAGCATGGCGTCGAAAAAGCGGCGAAGGATGTCGACGTGGTGACGACTGGCACGTTCGGTGCGATGTGTTCCTCTGGTTGTTTCCTCAATTTCGGGCACAGTGATCCCCCCATCAAGATGGAAAAGGTCTGGCTTAACGACGTGGAAGCGTATCACGGCAATGCGGCAGTCGACGCGTATCTCGGCGTGACGAAGATGTCGGAGAAATACCCGTTCGAGTACGGCGGGGGCCACGTGATCGAGGATTTGCTGCTCGGGAAATCCATCGAGCTGCGCGCAGAGGCCTACGGGACGGATTGCTATCCCCGAACGCACCTTAAGACCACCATAACGCTCGATGACCTGAACCAAGCCATCCTGTGCAACCCTCGTAATGCTTACCAGCGATACTCGTGCGCGACGAACTCGACGAACCGCATCATCTACACGTATATGGGCAAGCTGCTTCCTGAATTTGAAAACGCAACGTTTTCGGGCGCCGGCCAGCTGGCCCCGCTCCAGAAAGACCACGCGTTCGAGACGATCGGGGTCGGCACGCGAATCTTCCTCGGAGGTGGCCGGGGATTCGTGATAGGTGAGGGCACACAGCACAACCCCACGAACGGATTCAGCACGCTGTTCGTGACGGGCGACTTGAAGCAGATGCGTGCCGATTTCCTCAAGGGAGCGACCTTCACGAAGTACGGGACGAGTATGTTCGTCGGTCTCGGGATCCCGATCCCCGTGCTCAACGAGCGAGTTGCGAAAAACTGCGGGCTCAAGGACTCGGAGATAATGACGGACATCGTCGACTACGGCATACCCCGGCGCAACCGGCCGAATATTGGCAAGGTTTCTTACGAACAATTGAAGTCCGGCGAGATCACAATCAACGGCAAGGACGTGCGGGTCAGTCCGCTATCGTCATTCGCCAAGGCCAAGGAGATCGCTGGCATCTTGAAGACGTGGATTCAAAAAGGGGAATTCCTGCTCACGAAACCCGTGGACAAGATTTCCATGACAACCAAGTTCAAGCCTATGAAGCCGGAGGAAGGCATTTCCTTCGTGAAAGAGCTGTTCAAGGATGCGCTTACTTGCAAGCTCAATGACGATCTCGAGAGAGTAGCGAAGCTGATCGTGGCGAGCAACGAGGATCACGTGGTCGTGGTCGACGACAAGCAGATCTTGCAAGGGATCCTTACAAGCTTCGATATCACGAAAGCTGTCGCGTTTAGCAAGAGAAAAGTGAGCGAGATCGTCACGCGAAAGGTCATCTCGGTAACCCCTGAGGAGACCATCTACGAGCTCATCGGAAAGCTGAAGAAATACAACATCTCGGCCATGCCTGTCGTCGACAACAATAACAAGGTTCTTGGCATCGTCTCGGCCGATATGCTCGTCAAGGACCTCGCGCCAAAACCTAAAGGCGAGATTCAAGGTGGCAAGGTCGTTAAAAAAGAAAAAAAGTGAGAAGTAATGGGAAAGATAAACGTTATTTTTCCGAAAAACTACAACTTCAACGGTATAAAGCCGAAGCTGTCCATCGACGTGAACGGCAAGCCGGTAGCTGCTCCGATTATTCGCTCCACCTTTACCCCAGACGGCGCTCACCTCGTCCTGGACGTCCCGGCGAGCGTCGATCTCGATGATTTCGTCAAATTCATGTCCCAGGACGGAGCGCGGGCCTACAAGCGAGCGCTCGTCACGGTCGACGTGAACGAATGCATACAATGTGGGCAATGCACGGCAGCTTGCGCTTACGATGCACTCACGCTTGATGTTGACTTCAAGCTCGTTGTAAACCAAGAGAACTGCATCGGGTGCCGCAATTGCATAGATACATGCGTGCGACGCTGTATAACGGTTTATTGACGCCATGTTGCCGTATTATTAACACGGCACTACCGCTTATTTCCGATGATGGCACGGGTGTTTCGTTCATTATTTAAATGAATGAACAAGTTTCATTTTAATTGTAAATCGTCTGACAACATACTCAAGCATTTATTAATGACGTTTGACGAGAAAAGGTGAAGAATCTCGACAAAAATGTTTTTATAATTCAAAAATGATATTTCTTTACCCACTGCTGCACGGTAGAAACGCCGCGTTGCGTGGGAGGCCCTCTGGCTTTGTGGAACCGAGGGGTATGTCAGAAAAACATACGTGTGAGTTGACGTTAGGATGAAAATAATCACGATCAATCTGTCGGAACCCCATGTCAAGGCGTTACAAGTCTTGCAGGATCTTGGATTGTATCCTAGCCGTTCCGAGGCTATTCGCGTTGCTATCCGCGATTTCCTGCAGAGGGAACTCGGTTTCGCCCAAAAAGTTGATGATATGGACGCACCAGCGCCCAACCACGAGAAAATCGCGTCAACCGCGCCCGCGGGCGACAAGAAAAAAGAGATTGCCAGGCTCTTAAGAAAACTGCGGGAGGAGACGCCGGACCTGAGCACTATCGCGTGATCCGCGCGGTCTTCTTTTTTCCCAATTTTCCTTACTTGCCCTTTTTAAGCTTCGTGTATTGCAGCTCGTAGAGATGGTTGTAAAGCCCCTTTTTCTGGAGCAGTTCCTCGTGATTGCCCTCCTCCACGATGCGCCCGTCGTCGATCACTAGGATCCGGTCGGAATTAAGCACGGTCGATAGCCGGTGCGCGATTGTTATGGACGTGCGGCCTTTTAGCAACACGTCGAGCGCGTTCTTCACGATGATTTCGCTGTAAGGGTCGATCGCGCTCGTGGCCTCGTCGAGGATGAGGATGGGCGGGTCGACGAGCAGCGCCCGGGCGAACGAGATGAGCTGCTTCTGGCCCAGGCTTAGCCGCGACCCGCGCTCGCGCACGGGCGTGTTGTATCCTTTCTCCATGTTCATGATGAACTCGTGGATGCCGAGCTTTTTCGTTATCGCGTAGACTTCCTCGTCGGTCGCCGAGGGCTTGCCATACTTGATGTTGTCCATGACCGAGCCCGAGAACAGGTAGTTGTCTTGCAGAACGATGCCCATGAGCTGCCGGAGCGCGTCCAGCTTGAAGTGGCGGAGGTCGATGTCGTTGATGAGGATGCGGCCGCTCGTGGGATCCCAGAAGCGGCTGAGAAGCGAAATGAATGTTGTCTTTCCCGCGCCTGTATAGCCGACCAGCGCGAGCCGCTCCTTCGGCTTTGCCTTTAACGTGATGTTCTTGAGTACCTGGATGCCTTTTTCGTACTCGAACGAAACGTTCTCGAACTTGAGCTTGATCGTATCCTTGTTCAGCGCCCTGAATTCAGGCGAGTCAATGTCTATTGAGTGACGCTTTTCTTGCACCGACGATTGTGCGTCGATAAGGCGGATGATGCGCTCACCCGCCGCCATTGAGTTCTGGAGCTGGGACGTGAAGCCCATGACCTGAACCACTGGACCTATGAATTGTATGAGATAGATTATAAACGCGAACAAATCCCCCCTGTCAAAGTTATCTGCAGTTGTGGATACCAGCGATTGTGTATAAAGCCAGCCGCCGAGAAGGATGAGCACCATCATGCCCATGCTGATCACGGCGATGATACCGCCAGGCAGCGCAGCGAAGAGCCTTGCGGCCTTCAAGTTGATCTCAAGCTCCTCGCTGGTCGCCCGTCGGAACGTCGATGCATCTTTCTCCTCGATTGCAAATGCTTCGATGACCCGCATCCCCGCGATCGACTCCTGGGTGTGCGTCGTGACGGCGGCGATCTTGTTCCGCATCGTGACGAAGTACTGGCGGGCCTTCTGGAAAACAAACACACCAAGGACGCCGAGGAACGGGAGGATCATGAATGCGACTAGAGATAGTTCCCACGAGATGTAAAACATGAAGAAGACTGACCCGATGAGCTGGAAAATCTGGATGAATATAGTCAAGAATCCCTGGCTTACGAGTTGCTGTATCGTCTCAACGTCGTTCGTGATGTAACTGATGATTTTCCCTGCTGGTTGCGAGTTGTAATAGTCGAAGGACAACTGCTGGAGGTTCGAGAACATGCGGGCCCGCATACTATACATGGTCTTGTTCGCAAGGTAATGAATGAGATAATTGGTCACGATATGGAAAACGGTACTCGTACCGGTGAATATGAGGAAAAACATACCAATATTTACGATAACATCCCAACTCGGGGGAATCACCGTCGTACCTTGGGTCTCGCCGAGGCCATAAGTGACGAGGTATTTGAAGAGGAGCGGGGTTATCATGCCGACGAGCGCGTTGAAGAAGACCATGGAGAGTAAAATGCCAAGCTTTTTCTTCTCCTTGCCGGCGATTTCTGACAAGAGCCGCTTGATCACGTAGAAATCGCTCATAGTGCGCTTTCGCTTGAGCATCCAGAAGAGTTTACCGAACAACTTGACTATGAAATTTACGAGGACGAGTTCATACTTGTATTTTTCGTCAAGGTTGACTTCTTCTCCTGGCACTCGCTGCTTGAGTAGTTTTTCGACGTGCTGCTTCAAGTTTTCGATGAGATCCTTGCTGATTGGATCGTCCGTGGTAAAATCGGGGTTGTCACTGATGTCCTTAAATCGATAAGCGATGGTGTTGAGCTTGTGCAGTTGATCGAGGTATATGCGGAAGAGAGCTTCTTGCTCAAGCGTGAGGTTCTTACCCGTTGCTTTCTTGTTCAATTCGAGCCCCTGGTCGGAAATCTTGCGTTCGATCGAGCCGATCTTCCCTCGTATCACGTGCAAGCGTTCGATTATGTAGAGCAGCTCGAACACTGCGGGATGTGCTTCTCCATCCGTTCCACGGGTGCCCGGACGGGATAGGGGGAAGATGAATCGCGTTTCCGCTTCGGGAATAGCTAGCAAGTTATCCTTTATCTGGAGGAGCTGGACAACGCGGAATAAATACTCGAGCTGCGCGTCTTTGTCGACCACGTTCCAGTTGAACAGTCGGAGGTTGTCTTGAAAGTCGAAGAGAAGCTCGAGCGCTTTAAATTCGTAGGGTTTCAGGTTCCTCTTGTATTGCTGGAGGATTTGGGATGTGAGCTTGTCGAAGTAAAACTCCTCGCGATGGGAGATTTCGCTGAATCGCTTGTTGATCTTCCTCTTTACCTTGTCAATCTTGTCGATCGCCTTTGCAACGACCTTTCTTGGATTATATTTATTCGCAAAAAGCTTGAACATAAATTGATTGAAGAACCGGCGTGCACCATCCTCCGGGGTGAAGACCTGCTGTTCGATCGCTCCCGGCCACCCGCCACCCGCATCATGGTGGAAGAACTCTTCCCGATACACGTTCATCTCGGCTTGTAGCACAATGCGTTCGACAAGGTTGCAGTTTTCCCTAACCCGGAGAAACTTCTTCGTAGTCGTGTCGGAGATCTCGAAGGGGCAGTCCGGCGACGTTGTTCGCTTCAGGCTACGCTCGATTATCTTGAGTTCCTCTTTCGTGTCCTTGCGAAGCTGGCGCGCCTTTCCTACGCTCATTTAATATACCCCTCCTTTTCAAGCGTCGAAAACAATTTCTGGTAGATGCCGCCCTCCTGGGCAATTAGTTCATCGTGCGTGCCCATCTGGGCGACCTTGTTGTTGTGGAGGACGAGGATCTTGTCTGCGAGGCGCACGGTCGACAAGCGCTGGGAGATGATGAAGGTCGTGCTCCCGTGCCCCTGGAATAAATTCTTGAAGCTCTTCTGGATCTCGTATTCAGTGTCCACATCGATCGAGCTCGTGGCGTCGTCGAGGATGAGGATCCGGGGCTTCTTAATGATCGCACGGGCTATCGCGATGCGTTGTTTCTGGCCACCCGACAGAGTGACCCCGCGTTCACCGACCATGGTTTCGTACTGCTCGGGGAGCGAGTCGACGAAATCGTGAATGCTGGCGATTTTAGCGACGTTGACGATATCGTCCATCGTTATCTCCCCGTCCGAACCCGAAATGGCGATATTTTGCTTGATCGAACGCGAGAACAAGAATATTTCCTGAGAAACGATGCCAATTTGTGTCCGAAGCGAGTGCAAGTCATAATCCTTCACGTTAATACCGTCGATGAGGATCTCCCCGCAATTTTCGGGAAGGTCATAGAACCGGGGTATTAAATTGATGATGGACGACTTGCCGGAGCCCGTAGCGCCGAGAATCGCGATTGTCTCGCCCGGTTCGACCTTAAAACTAATGTTTTGCAGGACGTTTTTCTCCGTGCCGGGGTATTTGAAGCTCACGTTGCGGAACTCCACGAGCCCGTTGATCTGGGTGGCAATGGCGTTCGGTTTAGAAACGATCTCAGACTTGGCGTTGAGAACATCAACCACGCGCTCGCACGCAGCGTTTGTTTGGCTGAAATTACCCAAGAAAACGCCAAGGAACCTGAGTGGGCCTTGGGCGAATTGCATAAGCAAGATGAATGTAAAAATGTTACCAATAGTCATCTCCTTGGAGATGAAAAGCCACCCGCCGATGAAAATAACGGTGACAAGACCAAAGACGTTTAGTAAGCCAATTATGGGATCGAACATGGACGTGAGCCGCGCGATGCGCATTTGTTTCCCATAATAATCATCATTTTTAGCTCTGAATTTACTCGTTTCCAATTGGCCCTGGGCGAAAGCCCGGACGACCTTGACTCCCGTGACATTTTCCTCGATCACGCTCGTGAGCTGGCCGTAGCTCTTGCGGGACGAAAGGAAGAGCGGGTGCATGGCCTTGCGATACTTGAACATGACGATCATAATGAACGGCATAATGCACATGGCGAGCGACGCCAGGATCGGCTCGATTATGAACATGAGCACCAGCGCGAGGCCGAACTGCAGGACATCGCGGATGAACATAGCCAGCTCTTGCGTTAATATATGGCGTAGCAAGTTCACGTCGGACGTCGTGCGGGCGACCAGGTCGCCGACTTGCTGCTTGTCGTAGTAACTATAAGGCTGGATTTGCAAAGAATTGAATATCGCATTCCGTAAATCAAAAATGATCTTGTTGCCGATGTATTCGTTCTGGTACTGCCGGGTGAACATGATAATTGCCATCGAAACGACGCTGATGAGAAGTAGGACGATAAGTTCCGTGAGTGCGCTCATGGCTTGTGCCGTGACAAAGGCGGGATCCCCCACTTGATAGCCGGGCGTTCTTGGATCTAAGTCATATCTTGCTACAACAATCGGTATGATATCAAGCGCTTGTCCTGCGAGGAGTGGTAGCAGTAGAAACATCAAAGCTTGCCCAATGGACAATATTATCGTCGCTATAAATCGCCGCTTGTACGGCATCATGAATTGGAAGATTCGCATAAATTCCGGGCTAATGAGCTTGTAATTACGAGGACGATCATCTTGTTCCTCGTAGATGTTCATGTACTCAGCATGCCCAGCCATGCTCGTCAACCAGCGTCGAAATTCACGGCGCGACATGGTTATAGAATACGATCCTAGCCCGTACTGCCCGCGCACGTGAAGCAATGGTAAAATCCTTACGCGAAAGTGACGTGGCGATGCTTTAAAATTAATATTTCATTAACAGAGCATGACCCTACCATGTCAAAGACCATCGACGAGGAAACAGTCGTCCACCTGGCCGAACTCGCGCGCATCACGCTGTCGGACAAGGAGAAAAAGGAGTTCGCGAAACAGCTGTCAAACATACTCGAATTTTTCTCCCAGATCAGCGAGCTAGACACGGAAAACGTGAAACCTACCTATCACGTGCTGGAGCTCAAGAACGTTTTCCGCGAGGACGAGCCTCGCGAGGGTTTATCACAAGAGGCGGCGTTAAAGAACGCGCCGCAGAAAGAGAGAGGATATTTCAAATCGCCGAAAATCGTGGAAGATTGAAGGTTTTTCCTCCTTTTCACTGCGATTTGCATGATGCTTCCGTGCCTTCCTTGACGCAAGGGATGAGCTGTGGCCCCGCGGGCAGCACCAGGATCTTCGCGCCCCTCCCGTGCTTCTTCACCGCCTGGGCTATTGCTTGGTTCACGTCAGGCACCCACTTCATGCCGAGCTTGACATCCTTGAAGGCTGACTCGGGCATGGAACTGGCGACGAGGATCTCGGCGCGCGTGGCGGCGCGTGCAAGGGTTTGCACCTGCCAGGATGCCTCGACGACCAGCTCCCTCGAGACAAGCTTCTTGATGAGCGCACGCGGGTCTTCCTCCCGCTCGATGATCGCCTTGAACTCGTCAGAACCGAAACCGTCCCGCATCTCGTTGGCCGAGATGATCGTGCCGCCCTCCTTCACGGCCAACTCGCCCAGGACTATGCTTTTTACTGCCTGGTACAAGTTCAAATCGAGAGGATATCCGCCGTTGTTCACGATGACGATGTCGAAGTAATGATCGAAGTTCGCGATGATCGTTTTCCTCATGAACTGCACGAGGTCGTTATGGGCGGCCTCCAGGCCCCCCGCGGCGACCTTGACGATGCGGTGTTGATCGTCTAGGCATACGTTAACGATGAAATCCGCACCTACTTGCCTTGCAATTTCGAGCGCGTCCTCGTGGATGGGGTTTCCTGCCAGCACGGCGAACCGGGCGCTGGGGTGATCGATGTGCGCCGCGGAATGGTTCTCCATGACCGTGGCGTCGCCGGCGATACCTGGCACGATTGCCTTGCGACCGCCTGCGAAACCCGCGAAAAAGTGCGGGTCGACGTAGCCCGTGAGAATCTTGAGATCTGCGTCTACGTAAATCTTGTTGATCCAGACGGGCGTCCCGCGGCTCGATGTCCCACAGCTCACGAGTATTGTTTTATCTTTCGAGTCGTGATTAACGATATTATAGGATGCAACGATATCCTTGCCAAGCATAAGCTCCAGCTCCTCGGCCGTGGAACCACGGTGGAGACCCGTGGCGACGAGGATCGTGATGTGGCTACGCTGGATACCCGCGGCCTCGATTCGATCGAGCAAAGGGGGGAGGATATCCCTCGACGGCACGGGGCGCGTGTGGTCTGAAACCACGATGCAAGCCGTTGCATCTGCCGGCCGCTTCCGCCGCTTGGAAAGATCTTGAATAATGCTCGTGATGGATGGTCCCTTGATGGGATGGTCAATAGCGGCCGCAACGACGTTTTTCAAGTTTTTGAGCGGTTTTTGGGGATCCAGCTTCGCGATCGTTACATCAAGATCGTCCGGAATCGTGATATCGAGGCCCGCTTTCCCGTATTGGATGTTGACCTTCATTATGTGTCAATATGGTTCTGTGAGTCAGTATTCCTCAATGAAGCACGGCAATAAACCCGTGTCGGAAATAATAGAATTGCGCGAAATCGATTAAGATATATCGCTTGCGAAATTTTCCAACTTACCGGCTCGTTTTAAGTCCGAATGATGATCAGCCTCCTCTCATTTTTCCATCTTTTAAGCCTTCGCTTGCACCTTGATGCTGCAGATCGAGCAATCTGCCTTGTAACTTGCCCCAGCTATCCGCTTGAAGTGAACGCCCGCCCGATGCCGCCGATTATCTTTTATTTGCAACTTCAATGACGGCTCGTTCCGCAACAAAAATATGGAATGGACGCGCTTGCTAAGAGCCTCGGCCGACCGCAGCCCACCTAAATGCA
>JAUQYZ010000135.1 GCA_030587475.1 Candidatus Sigynarchaeum calidifontis | reverse complement strand
ACTCATCCCGCGTGAGAAAGTGCTCCTTCAGCAAGCTCAGCTGGATGGATTCTACGGACTTATCCATCTCCTCGCGTGCGATCTTGCGCACGTGCTGCTCTAGTGCCGGGTCGAGCACCATGGGGTTCGCCATGTTCACATAGTTGCACGCGTATTTATGAATTCCGAGAAAGGCAACAGTGCCCGCTACTTGTCGATCATCGGCTTATGTTGACGAATGGCTCGATGCGCTCGAGCACGGGCGTTGACTTGCTGGCAACGAGCAATGCGACGCGGCTGGCGCGGGTCATGGCCACGTAGAGGCGCTGGAGCTCGTCGGGCGTGCTGTACCCGTCCGCGCGGGGAATGATGACCGCGTCGGCCTCGAGGCCCTTGGCGGCCTGGGGGGTCGCGATCGAGATGAGGTTCGAGGCGGGGCCGCCGCTCGCGATGCTGGCCGACGGGATGCCGTGGCGGTCGAGGGCGGGGAAGATCGGGTGCTGGATCGTGAGCTTGAAGATGTTCTGGCGGAACGAGATGAGGATCGACCAGTTGCGGTCAAGAAACTCGCGCGCCCTGGTAGCGACGTGGTCGAGGATGCCATCGTCGCCAGGGATGATGACGATGTCGACCATGCCGCCGGGCCTCGCGTAGTCGCTCGTGGCGAGGAACTCGTCGCCAGTGCCGACGAGGTCAGTGAGGCTTTTCGGGAGGACGCGGGCGGCCGCCTTGCCTATCTCGGCGGGATTGCGATAGGAACGCTGGAGCCTGACGACGCGGCCCCGGGCGCGGATGCCGACATCAGACCAGTTGAAGCTCTTGCGAGCGTAGATGCCCTGCAGGCCGTCGAGCGTGATCAAGAGGGATTGCGTGGCGGGATTGAGCAAGCCGAGGAGCGGCGCGTACCACGACGAGTCGAAGTCCTGGGCCTCGTCGACGAGGATGGCATCGTATTTCGGCGGGTTGGTTTCACGAACGACACGCGCGAACAGCGCCGGCACCTGCTCGCTGAAGAACCTGGACTTGTCCTGGCCCGCGTCACGCTCGCTCACGGCATAGTCGACGCTGTACGGCGGGCCGGCGGCCTTGATGACTTGCCGGGCGAGCCGGTGAAAGTGCTCGATGACGACCGTCGCCTTGCAGTCCTGCGGGTTGATGAGGCGTTGGAGATGGCTGGCAAGGAGCTTGTTGAAGCACACGAGAAGGATGCGCCAGTCCGGATGAATGTGGGCGAGATAACGGGCACGGGCGACGAGGATGACCGTCTTGCCGCTGCCCGCCACGCCGAAGAAGAGCCGGTGGCCGTCGCCGAGGGCGCACGCGAGCTTTTCCTGCTCCGCATCGAGGATGTCGAGGGCGTCCTTGTCGAGCAGCGGCTCGTCGAGCCGGATGCGCGATTGTCGGGTCGACGGCAGCCGGCACGTCGGCACCAGGTTCGCCCGGAGGAGCTTGAAGTCGCCGGGCGCGAGGGGCTGGGCCACGTTCTGCATCGGGAAGCTGGCATGAAAGCGTTTCACGAACGTGGCCTTCGTTGCCAAGTCCTCCTTGAAAAACAAGGAAATACGAGCCGGCGCGTTGGCGATGACGTGCCTGCCGCGATCGCTCTTGCCCGAGATGTTGGACAAGACGACGGCCTGGTGGAACATGGTGGATGCAAAATAGTGCTGCATCGTGCGCCAATAGCGATAGACCTGGACAAAGGGATTGGGGCAGCGAATCTGGGGTACTGCCCCGCCATCGGCGCTGCCTTCGTTGCTGCCATCAGTGCCGTTACCGGCGAGCAAGAGCCAATCCTCGTTTTTCGAGATCTCCACGAGGTGATCCTCGTTGTAATCCTTGATCTCGAAGACAATGGCGCCGAAACGGGGATCCATGAGGACCAGGTCGGAACGGTCGTCGCCGATTGCTGGCTCGACGTAGCAGTACATTCCTGGCTCGTCGGGGAAGGCGAGCTTGATGCGCTGGTAGAGGAGGCGCTCGCCGCGGGTGGCTCCGTGGCCGGGCGCGCCGATGAAGGTCGTCATGCGTGGTCTGGCGGGCGGGGATTCGATGATCGCGCCCGGTGAGGTGATACTGCGGCGGCGTTAAAAAGCGTTGATCACATGCGGACCTGGCGATTCGTGAATCACATAATCTTTCCGGTAGGAACTGGCTTGTAATCGACGGTTTCGGTCACTCGCCGGGACTTGCCTGGCAAGCAGCGGGTTTATCGCCCGGATCCGGCGTATCCTCGCCAGTATCCTCGATCTCCTTTATCACCCTCGCGACCGAGCTGGCTTCTTTGGAAAAACGAGTCGCCTTCTCGATGAACGCGTTCCGCTCATCGATCGTCTTTGCCGCTAGAACCTTGTTTGTACATTCGATTTCCTTTTTCAACAAGGACTTGTAGACCGAGTATAATTCCCCCAGTTCTTCCGTCATTTCCAAGTCCATCACAATCGCCTTCTATATCGATCCTTCTTTTCTGTCCAAGCACGTATTTCTTTCTTTATGCTCGACGTGTATCCACCAGCCAGTTCGGCTTCTTTCAGCTTTTGCACGTGCTTGAGTATTGCGGTTCCAGCTCCTCGTTTTTATCGATCAAGCGACGCTTTTTATGCTTTGTCATGGCGTATCACAACGAGTTACTGGTCGTGCCTATTTGGAATGCTAACGAGTGCCGAATTTATGAACGAGCCCAGCGCGAAAGTGGATAAAAGTCCCCGATCCAGCACTCGGACGGATGAAAGGTGCCTCTGCATCGAGCCTTCGTTCCGCCTCGCTCGTCGTGGAAGGCGAGCTTGGCGCGCTGGTAGAGGCGGCGCCCGCCGCGGGTGGCTGCTTGGCCGGGAGCGCCGTTGAAGGTCGCCATGCGTGGTCAGGCGGGCGGGGGATTCGAGGACACTGCCCGGTGAGGTGGTATGGCGGCGGCGTTAAAAAGCGTTGATGATATGAGGATCTGACGATTCTCCAACATGTTTATAATCCCCGGATACGAGTAGAATGTTGGCACTAAATTGGTCAAAAATACAGCGCTCGCCACTCGTGGTGCCGATGCCACCAGCAGCAGTGAAATCGATCCAGGACCTTATCTTCTGGCAGTATGCGAAGATCATCGCTGAGTCTTCGGGTATGGGAAAAGGGAACTACCGGTTCGTGATGGATAGGTTCAAGAAACTCGTGTCAGGGGAGATCACGTGGTCGACGTCGATACGGGAATACGTGAAGGAGCGGGAAAAGCCCGACGAGTGCATCTACTGCGGTGCCAAAGGTGGGCTGACGCTCGACCACGTGCTGCCGAGGGCGCGGGGTGGTGCAGACGATCCCGACAACGCCGTGTGGGTGTGCCAGAAGTGCAATTCGTCGAAGGGCGACAAGCGGCTGTACGAGTGGTACGGGCTGGAAGAGCGGGATGACCTGCCGCGCGTCGCCGAAGGGAAGTACTTGAAGCTATTGCACGGGCTGCATGCCGCGGCGGGAACGCTGGACGTGCAGGACGTGTCGGTGTTGTGTCCGCGGTGCGACCTCGGGCCGAAGTGCCCGGAGAAGGCGAAATTGACCGTGTATTGCCTGGAAGGGAAGTTCTTGAAGAAAGGGAAGAAATGACGAGTTCCCTGGTAGGTCTTTTAGACCCGGTATTTCGCCGCGTTCTCGCTACATGACGTTTCAACTTATGAAAAAAGGTTAGATCTTGAAACTCAAGACAGGGATTTCGGCATCCACCTTCCGCCCAAATGGGAGCTCGATCTTCTTCGATCCTTGTGCAGGAGCTTTCGGGTACTGGTAATTTAATGGCTTGATCCTTTTCACTGGCATATCAAATTTCATGGGAACGTGAAAGATTTTTTCGTCATAGTGCACGTCAGGCTTGATGATGATTCCTGGCACGCCAAAATCAAGGTAAGCTTCACCGGTATTCGATGTGGTGAAGTTTTCCCCGATTTCGAGATCGATCTCGGAGCCGTAATCGAAGCTCACTGTCAATACACCTGAATCTATTCTTACTGATGGCACGGATTGCACTTTTTGGAAGGGAATCAGTACCGTGCCATTCTTCCTATTTGCATCCATGTCCACGGTGATGTTAACAGGCTCGGTCTTGAAGCTCTTGAAATAATCCTTGTCGTCTATCCACGGTAATCCAGACCCGTTGATCTTGGGAAACTTCGTCTCGATTTTGCCGAATATCGTCTTAATCGGGTTCTTCTTCGACTTTATGTGCGAGTCGATCTTCGTGTAGATGGTGTGTGCGATCTTCTTGATGACGAAACAACCCGCGCTGCAGAGCAACCCGGTTACTAATTCTGCCATTGTTTTCTATGCCTCTCTATTCTTTTGCGAAAGTCACTTGGGGGCTACCGTCGACGATCTTCACCCACAATGTAAACTCCTTCGTGCATTTCTTGCACGTAAATGGATACCTGATTGCAATGCACGGAATCGGGTATCCCTTGATTAGCAACACGGTGCAATGTGGGCAGCGAATATCGAGCGTTTCTTGATCCTTACGCTGCACCGCGTTTTCGAACTTTGGAGTGGCCTTAGCGGGCACCTCCGGCTCCTCCTCTATCTGCACATCTTCGTCCATGTCCTCGGCCTCTGCATCATCACATTTCTCATAATCTTCAGCCTCGGCTTCTGTATCTTCAATATTTTCTTCTTTCGCTTCGGTATCTGGTTCCCGATCAAGTGGGCTGAACGAGACATCACCCCAGATCTTCTGCTTGAAAGAATCACGCCCATCGCGGAACACCTGGAGAAATACCTGGTTTCCTCTTCGCCGCTCGACTGGTGCGAAGATAGAGCCCCCTATGGCCAGCTGTGCTAGCAGATTGTTGGGGATCTCGGAGACCCCGGCCGTGATCAGAATCTTCGTCCAAGGCCGGTTCCGTGGTTCGCCCTCAAGCGGGTCGCATACCTTAAGCCGTATAGTGCGCTTAATACCCAGAGTCTTGAGATTAACCATGGTCAAGTGGAGCACGCTTTCCTTGGCATCGATGATCTTGACCGCGCCTTCCGTGATGATGCGCGACGCGATCGCCTCGAAATAACCGAGCTTCGAGCCGAGGATGAGCAGTTTATCATCCTTCTCCAGGTCCAAGAGTTCGAAGATTATGGCGGTCATGTGAGGTGCCGAAATCACGCGGGTGCAGTTCTTGAATTCGACCGCGCGGTCGTTCAAAAACGAGCGCGCCTGGTGCTCATCCAAGATGGCTAGGATATCAATACTTTTCATCGCTGAAATGACGGATCTCGTCTTTAAATATCCCTTTCTCGTTAAATGCTCGATCAAGGGGGCTAAATAATTAATCGATGCCATTTGTACTCATGTGCCTAGGAAAGTTGGGAATCTCGGTCATTATTTACGCCGGAACATATAAAAGTGATATCGAAGGGAACGAGAATATTCGAGCCATGGTGATTTGCTAAGAGTATCGATTTCTTATGTGTCCAGACCTCATCTTAGTTCATTACTGCCTTTCCTCAACATCGCATTAGTGCAAGTGGCAAGTAATGGACATGGCAGCGAAACCGGCTCGACCGTCGTCAGAAGTGGCCCACGTCACTAAATGGCTCGACAAGGCCCTCCGCAAGCATCATCTCGATGAGCACATGAGGCAGTGGACGGGGCAAGCGATCGTGGAGAACGTGGTGGATCCATCTAGCCCGTTATGGAACGATTTCACGATCCACGTCTCGCTCTTTCAGAAGGTGGCTCGGTGGTTCACGCAGCTGTTCCACAAGGGGATCGCCGCCGAGCTGGCTTCCCGGAAGGCGGAACTCGACCGGTTCGTGTCGGGCTCGATCGCGCCGCTTTGCAGCCTTGACGAGTACCTGGCCTCGAAGCGGAAGCGGGAGCTGGAGGCGGGTGCCGCGAGCGTCGCGTGGAAGTTGCGGGCGGCCGGGTTCTGGGACGACGTGCTCGCGCCGTCGTGGCTGCGGGCGCGGGCAGCCTTGCTGCTCATCGAGCGGTACAACTCGTTCTACATGGAAGTGCAGCGATTGCGACACGCGGGGTTCTTCGACGGGACCGAGTACCGGCAGGCGAGCGTGCTGAACGAGGACCAGGCGCGTGCCGTGCTCGTGAACGAGGCGGGAACGATAGCCATCGCGGGGCCAGGGGCTGGCAAGACCAAGATGCTCGTCGATCGCGTGGCGTTCTACTTGTTGAAAAAAAATGTGCCTGCGAGCTCGGTGCTCGTGCTCGCGTACAACAAGAACGCCGCGAGTGAGGTGCAAGAGCGGCTCAAGGAGGCATATGGCCTCGACGTGGAGATCCGCACGTTCCACAGCCTCGGGTTCAAGATCTATTCGATCTTGTCGGGAGCGGCGGCGCGATCCACCCGCGTGGAAGCAAACGCGACGCGGGTTATCCGGGCGATCATGGAGCACAAGAAGCAAAGCGATGCCGACTTCCAGAAGCGCTGCACCGCGTACTTCACGCGGTACTTCGACGACGCGCGGGCACGACCCGACGACGCGGTCCTGAAGGAGATGCTGGCGATGGAGCGGCTCAAGCCGTATACGGCGCTCGACGGGACCGCCGTGCGAAGCATCGCCGAGCGGGACATCGCCAACTTCTTCATCGCGCACGCCGTGCCGTTCGAGTACGAGCCGGCGGCGACGTGGTGCGACAAGGATCCCGACCGTCCCGACCGCACCTACCATCCCGACTTCTACCTGCCGACCCGCGACGTGTATCTCGAGTTCTGGGCGGTGGGCAAGCGGCCGGATTCGAGCCTGCCGGGCTGGTTCACAAGGCCGGCGGCCGGATATCGAGCGGAGCGCGAGTGGAAGCGGGCGCAGTTCGCCAAGCACGGGAAGGTGCTCTGGGAGCTCGATTACGACGACTGGCGGGCGGGGCGGATCGAGGCGATGCTCGAGGCGCTGTGCACGAAGTACTTGATGCCCCTCGTGGCGAGGTCGGACGCGGAGATCATCGCCTTCATCGACCGGCTGCCGAACCAGCGCGAGGCACTGTCCCGCGCCGTGCAAGGGGCCATCACCTCCGCCAAGGTGGCCGGGCACGACGCCGGGTCGTTCGCGGAGCGCTTGAATCGAGACGGGGGGACATTGTCGATCCGGGACAGGCTGTTCTTCGAGATCGTCGTGCCCGTGTTCGAGGCATACGAGCAGCAGCTGCGGGCGAGCGGGGCCATCGACTACGAGGACATGATCAACCAGGCTTGCTGGCAGCTGGTGGGCAAGGGCAAGGACAAGGGCAAGGACATGGCGGCTCTCGTGGCCGCCGGGGTGCCGGCGTTCAAGATGATCTTCGTCGACGAGTTCCAGGACATTTCGAGGCAGCGGCTCGACCTCGTGAAGTTGCTCGCGTCGCTGGTGCCCGATTGCCGCGTGTTCTGCGTGGGGGACGACTGGCAAGGCATCTACGGGTTCGCGG
>JAUQYZ010000106.1 GCA_030587475.1 Candidatus Sigynarchaeum calidifontis | reverse complement strand
ACTCGACAAGCGCTTTGAGACCTTACAAGAACAACTCGACAAGCGATTCGGGGCTTGGCAGGTGCAGCTCGACAAGCGCTTCGAGATCGCGGAGAATTTGCTCTTTCGCATCGCACAAGACCAGGTCGGAATGCTCTTTGTCGTTTCGGAGATCAAGAAAATTTGTGATCAGATGCAGCAATTATAAGCATCATAACAACCTGCCTCATGCCATCCACCGACAATTTTATTTTATTGGATTTCGATGCATAACCGGATACAAATGATAGAAAAGAAGCGACATTTGCTGGACGAAATCGAAGGGCTCCCCGATTCTAGCCTTGATGAGGTCTTGTAAAAGGCGACGTGGTTATCGTCCCATTCCCGTTCTCGGATCTATCGACCACGAAATAGCGGCCAGCTTTGGTGGTGGCTGCGCTTTCCGGCGATGATATTATCCTTTGCCAGATAACGAGTAAGGCAATTAAAGATAAACATGCGATATCCTTGATTGATGCTGATTTCGAGTCTGGCACCTTGCAGCAAGAGAGTAATATTCGACCCAATCGCCTTTTCACTGCAGATTCGAGTCTCATCTTGTCATCTGTTGGACACGTGAAGCGTGCGAAGATGAGAACCGTCATAAACAAGATAATAGATATCATCAAGGCATGAACGTTACCAAGCACAACAAAAAAGTCGATCATGCCGAGAAGAGCGCAATTTTCTCTCACGATCGCACTGCACGCAGCCGGCGATGAGCAGTGCTGGTAGTGTGGCGACCGCGGCCACCATGCACGCGGCGATGGCCGCCGTCGCGAGACCATCCCTGGCTATTATTTTCTACTTTCCCCTCGTCCTGCTTTCCCAATAACCTGGTTTCCGGCTTAAGGGCATGACTGCAATGATGAGAATGTAATCTTCCTTTATCGAATAGATTACACCAAACGGGAACCGTTTCGTCAGGCATCTTCTACATCCCTTCGTCATTTTCGTCCAAGCAAGGGGAAATCGGAGGATTCTCTGTATGGTGGAGAATACCTGCTCGGAAAACTCGATCCCTAACCCGGTCTTCTGGGCCTCGTAATAGGCCACAGAATCGTTGAATTCCGACTCCGCCTCGGGATGAAAGCGGTAATTCATTCGTGGTACCTGTCGTGTATCTTTTTGAAGACTTCATCACCGGGGATTGCCTGTACCTTCCCGGAATCGATCTCCTCGAGGCGTTTCTCTGCCTCTTCGGCCCATGCTTGTTCGATCTCTGCCTTGAGCGGGACATTCAAGCTTTCCAATAGCTTGTCTACCAATTCGGTTCGCTGGTCCAATGGAAGTGACAATGCATCACGAAGCAGTTTCTCATTCAAGGTGGCCATGTGTATCGCACTCGATCGTTTTTCTTGCACTATATTAGACCAATTGCATTTTTATACATTTTGCGCGATTCGATTCGACGGTGAAATGAGATGTTCTCGCGGGGACGTCGGGTGGTATTGCATTTTTATACATTTTGCGCGATTCGATTCGACTCATGTTAATAGGCGCGATTGGCGGCCGGCGATGAGCAGTGCGGGCAAGGTCGACACCGCGGCCACCATGCACGCGGCGATGGCGGCCGTCGCGAGCCTGTCTCTCGCCATGTTGGATTCACCCCGGATGCCCCTCGGCGCGGTGCCAGGTGGTCGTCTTTCTCCGAGCGAAAACCATATTATTTTGTTTTTGTACTCCTAGTTCATGGATCCGTCGGGACGCATCATCGTCAACAACAAGATCTGCATGGGAAAGCCGTGCATCAAGGGAACGAGGCTCAAGGTCGAGTTCGTATTGGAATTGCTTGCTTCTGGGTGGACGCACGATCAAATCAGGGGCGAATACGATATTAAGGAAGAGGATATCCTTGCCGTGTTGGAATACGCAAGGCAAATCGTTGCGAACGAGCGAGTTTTCGATGTCCCAACGAATCCTTGATAATTATTGACTCTCACTTGAACTAGAGACATCATTCGATTTGAGAGGTCATGATCCCCGTAAGACTGAAATTCCTTATCGATGAGAACGTGTCTCGAACCGCGAGCAATGCTCTAAAGAATGCGGGACATGACGTTCTGGTTCTTAAAACAGCGGATCCCGGACTTGAAGACGAGGAAATAATATCCAAAAGCGCAAATGAAAGCAGGATCATCATAACGCTTGATCACGATTTCGGATTCCTTGTATTCAATCAAGATCTAGAGCCATACAGCGTGTTGTTAATTCGCTTATATGATAACACGCCAGACCGCCAAAAAACATTTATTTTTCAAGCGATTGAATTTGTCAAGACTCGAGGATTAGAATTCGAAGGCAATTTTCTGGTTTTTGATGGTAATAGAATAAGAGTGCGAAATTTTCGAGAAATCCCCACGTCCGACAGATCTCGTGGCCAGTAACCATCTTAAATAGATATCGACACCGCGACCACCATGCACGCGGCGATGGCCGCCGTCGCGAGCCTGTCTCTCGCCGTGTTGGATTCGCCCCGGATGCCCCCTCGGCGCGGCGCCTAATGGTCGTCCAAGGTCGAGCAGCCAAATATCTGGATCTTTTTATACCCCGATCATCATTAAGGGTATAGACAGCGGGTCTAATGGTCATGATGCAAACATAAAGATGATGCATAGTGGTGATATTCGATGGTCCAGGATGGCTTGATCCGCAAGGATTCCGAGGGGAATGGGCGCGGGTCGCGGGCATCTGATGCGGAGCCAGATGATTTCGACCCCCACGTGCCACGGTTAGGACGGCGCGAAAGCGAGCCCCATTCTGCGGAAGTCTCCTACATCCACGACGTGCTACTTTCAAACTTTCCTGGCGACCGGCCGACATGGGATCTGCACCATTATTTCATGCTGGATGGCGAGGAAATCGACCTCCGGTTCGACGTGTCCTATTTCAAGGGATTACATGTCGACCACACGCTGTCTTCGTACAAGGCAGCCGAGCACGGGGGTCGCGTCCCCGATCTGGTGATCAACATCCTTTCCCAGAGCACGTGGACGCGGGACGTCGGCGTCACTGTCGAGACTTGCCAGGCACTTGGCATTCCCGTGTACGTGATCTTCGCGCCGTACGATGTAGCTTCTCGCATATACAAGCCCCCCTTCTTGCGTGCACACGTGATGGGCAGTGCTGGAAGGTATCAAGTGCACGAGCTGCGCGAGGTCACGCTGAAGGCAGGCGGCGTGATGAAGCAGGAGCAGGTCATCGATTGCGGGGAGCGCCTCCCGTTCCTGTTCGGGCTGATGGAACTCGAGAGGAAGCACGCGAAGGGCCTGCCGCTTTATCGGTTGATCCTCCTCGATCGTGAAAGCAAGGAGATCCTGCCCACGCGTGCGGAGCAAGAGAGGGCGCGGGCCGAGCAAGAGAGGGCGCGTGCGGAGCAAGAGAAGCAGCGGGCCGAGCAAGAGAAGCAGCGCGCCGACAAGTACTTGAAGGCCCTGAAGGAGCACGGGATCGAGCCCTGACCTTTCGACCTTGAATAAAAAACGTGATCGAGGGCTCACGAGACGCCGATCGACCATGAGCACGCGAGCCAACGCCGGCTTCACGACCCCCATCATCCGCCGCGGGTCGCGCATCCACCATGGATATTATTTGCTTTCATCTCGGTAATCCTTCCAAGATAGCCTTGTAACTTCCTTGCACGTTTTCCATCGCCTCGCGGATGACGCTTGCTAAGAGGCGTCCTCCTCCAGCTTCAAGGGATGCTTGCACGCCCAGCACGGCTCGCAAAGCATCATGCCTTTAAAGCCAGGATCCTCGTGTCCCGCGCTAGATGGTCACCCACGAGTCCAGTGCCACGTTCCAGCAGCTTGTTCCTGAGGATCGTGCCGTTCCCGTGCGTGAGGAGCACGGTCGCCGGGGAGCACCCTTCGATGAAGGAAACCAGGTCCAGGAACGACGGGTGGTCGCTCAACGGGAACCCCGCGTCCACGCGCCGCTCGCGGAGCCACGCCTCGTCCATCGCCCAGCCGGAAAACACGGCACGCCGGCAGCCCGTGCGGTCGAGCTTCTGGTACCGGCTATCGAACCGGTCGCCTTGCGAGAGCAGCAGGATCCAGCGGCTTTCCTTCTCGAAATATTTGCCGCGGCTGTATTCCTTGTAGGGTTTGCAAGCGGGCAGCTGGATCCCGGCGTTCCGGTACACGTCCGAGACCTTGCATGTTTCCTCGTCGGCGATGATGGTGGTGTCGGCAGAGAACGGGGCGAGCAACGAGAGCAGTTCCTGGTTCTTCCCGAGCGGGTACCCGTACAAGACGACCGGCCCCTTGCCCAGGGCGGTCGCTATCCAGTCGGTGATCTCGCCCGCGAGCACGCCGAACGGCGGGAACTCGAAGAACGGCGAGCCGAAGGTGCACTCGCAAGCCAGGATCCCGGCCTTCACGGGCGCGAGCGGCGGGAGGATCCGGCCTGGTTGTGTGAAGAAATCGCCCGTGTAGAGGAATTCGACATCGGGAACCTTGGTTCCGGCCCCGCCGGTTCGATGAAAATGGTCATCGCGCGAGACCAAGAGGCTCCGCGCGCCGAGCACGTGGCCACACGGGACGAGGGTACAATGGTACTCCGCGGCCGGGGAGATCAAGCCGGATAAGCCTGAGTCGTCATCGTGGAAATCGACCTTGTCCGCGATCGACGGGAACCTCGCGGCGAGTAGTTGCCGCGTCTCCGCGGATGCCATGACGACCGGTGGCTCGCTCCCGGGTGGTATCTGTTCCAAGCATCGTACATGATCCGCGTGGGCGTGCGAGATGAAAGCGACCTCATCGCTCAATTCGTCGGGTTCGATGTCGACATGAAGTCCATCTCGCAAACATGATATCGCAGTGACCCTCTTCTCTATCTTGATGGATAGCCCGCAATTTGTCTCGATGATAATGTCATGTCACCTCTTGGTCGAGCATTCACGCTCATGTTCAGGTTCACGTTCCTAGACAATAGCCCCAGAACTCGCAATCCGTGCACTTGCCCTTGATGGAAGCCGGTGCCGGCACGGCCTCGAGGCGGATCGTGTCCCGGATCTCGCGCAGTCTCCGCAACAAGGCTTGCTTCTCGTCGATCGTGATTGAGATGAAGTAATCCGCGCCGGCATCGACGTATCGAATACGTGCACGCGTTACGGGCATGTTAAAAGCCTCCTCGAGCAGCATTGCCTGCGCCACGAGCTGCACCACGTGGTGTTCGATCTCCTTTTCCCCGCGGTCGCCCGGGCCAAGCCCGGTCTTGATCTCGACGGGGTAGATCTCGCTCCCCGTGAACTCGAACGCGTCGAGCAGCGCGCTGTAGCCGAGCCTGGTGCTCTGGAGCCAAATGCTGTAGTAGATCTCGGTGGATCCTTCGACATCCACGTTGTGTTTCCGCGCTTTCTTCTCGTGGATGACCTCGCCTCGCTGCATCTTGTAGGTTCTCTCCGGCCACGCGCCCATCACGTGCCGGAAATAGACGATCCGGGGGCAGTAGGCGTGCTGCCGGATGTCCTCGGCCATGAGCATTATACCGCCGTGGACCACGAGCAATGCTTGCTCGTCAGACATGTTAGTAACGTGGGACTCGGACATGATAGATCACGTGATGAGCACGGTGGATGGCACGCCGGTCTTCGCGTTGACCGACTTGTAATTGCAGTTGTTTACTTGGATCGCCCCCGCCTCGCACGACTTGCAGAGCGGGAAAAAGCGGACATCCGCCGGGACGAAACCAGCCTTCAACATGGCCTCGATCTTGAGCTTGCATGCCTGGGTCGTGTTCGTCGTCCGGTCGCCGACGAAGACAGAGTACTGGATGCGGAAGAATCCGAAGTCCGACAAGACCTTGGCGAGCTTTTCCCGCCACTTGTCATGCGTTACCGGCACGTCATAGGTGATGACCCAGAACATGATCGTAACTCGCCTGTTCTCGAACGTTCATTTACCATTCCATCACGTGCGGCGTGTATTCGGCGATGGTTCCTAGCAAGAAGCGCGACACGTCGCGGGCTTGCTTGATGATGTCCTTGTAATAGTTTTTAGTCGTCGACTTGTCCTCCTCGCCGGGCCTGAGGGGCGCGACGCGCTTGATGAGCCGCGGGATGAAGATGTCCCCGCCCGCCGCCGTGAGCTGGACGCCGGTCGGCGTGCTCGTGAAATGGGACGGCTTGATGATCCCTTTCGTGACGAGGGAGATGACCAGCTTGTCCACGACCGGCTGCCGGAACTCCTCCATCATGTCGAGCACGAGCGACGCCTTGCCCGAGCGGTCGGCGTGCATGAAGCCAGCATACGGTTCCAGGCCGACCGCGGCGACGCCGACGCTCACGTAACCTTGGAGGATCGTGTAGCCGAGGCTAAGCATGGCGTTGACCGGGTCCTTCGGCGGGCGGCGGTTCCTGCCCGTGAAGTTGAACGCCGCAGGGATGACTTGCTGGAGGCCGGCGAAGTACTCCTTGGCACCATCGCCCTCGATGCCGAGTAGCTTGAACCGGTTCACCACCGGATTCGGGGAAAAGAGTAGCCTGTCGAGTTTCTTCTGCCCGTCCCGGATCGATTGCGCCCGATCGCGGAGTGCCTTCTCGATAGCGGGATTGCTGGACGCGCGGTTCTTGGCGAGCCCGAGCAAGAGCCGGGCCTTGTTCTCCAGCGCGCCGCCGACGATCTTCCTCGCGATGTTGAAGCCGCGCAGCGTGTCGATGGCCGCGAACTGTTCCTTGCGCACGCGAACAGACCCGTGGTTCGCGAATGGGTTGAGCACGGCGACTGGCTTGTTCCGCTCGGTGAAGATGACGGGCACGGCGCACTTGGCGAGGTGCTGCAAGACCGGGATCGTGATGCTCACGTTCCCCGAGACGATCACGCTCGAGAGCTGGCTGATGCCGACCTGGAACGACACGGGCCTCGCTCCAGGGGCGATGCCCGCCCCGCCGGCTTCGGGATCCATGCCAGATACCTGGCTAGATACCTTATCCGTTATCTGGCCATCATCGAGAACTGGCTCAATACCATCATTTTTAGTCTCCTTGTCATCGACCGGGCTAACACCGGCGTGGCTCTCCCCGGTATCGACCGGGGTGCTGTCCCCCGCGTGGTCTGCAGCATCATCGCGTTCATTTTCTCCTGGTGTTGTGCTTTTCGTCTTTTTCACGAGCCCGGCCTGTATCGGGGGGATATACACCTTCAAGCTGTCTTGCACCCGCTTGACCGTCGTGCCGGGCACGCTCAGCGTCAATATCATGGTCGATCTCCGTCATTCCTTCTTTTTTTCGATGGTTCAAGTTTATCTGTCGTCTCTCGGCGACCTGGTATCCAGAACACGCCGTCGTCGAAGCGGGCGCTGACGATCCCTTTTCCGACCAACCCAAAGACGAATAACTTGATGTCGCGCTCGTGTACACCTAGCTCCGCGGCAGCATCATGTATTCTCAAGCTACCACTCGCCTCCAGCCAACCCTTGACGATCTCTCCCATTAGCGGATCCTTCAACACCCCGGAGGCGACCGGCGGCTTGAACCGCACGGGGGGCTCCCTTGGCGTGCTGGATCCCACGGGCAGTCGGTGGGCATCTGCAAGCTTGGAATCTTCACCCACTGTTCCTGCTGGACAAAAAACCCTCGTTTGGTTATCGGTCTCGATGGGCAAGGCGTGTAATCGTGTCTCGGGCGGATCCCTATCTGGATTAATAACTCTTTCATGGCTCGTGCTATCGATGGTGCGATCATCCGCCTCGCGGCGACATGTCTCGCCGAGGGGAACGTCGATGCCCTCTTGGTTCGTGGTCTCGATAACGTTGTGGAGATGGTGGCCGGCCGGGCGCAGGCCATGAGGATCGTCGATGCTCTCATGGTTCGTGGTCTCGATAGTGCGATCATTTACCCCTGGCTCGCCTGGGTCGGGCACGATCCGGGCATCGCCACCACCGCCACCGCATGTATCTGCTTCAGGTTCGATATCGTTCTCTTGCATCGGGTGCTGCACCGAGGTACCGGCGCGCTGGTAAATGATGCCATCTCCGGCCGGACATCTCGATAGGATGCCACGATTGCAAGCCCTTTCCATCGTGAAGAACCAGCCTGCACGGTCGATAACGGCGGCGACGCCTGGATGGCCCCGCACGATCGTTTGCTGCGCAGAGGGGATATCGCGCGGCTGCTCGAACACGGCGGACAAGATCCCGATGACCTGGCCATCGGACAAGAGGTCTCTCGATCCTTCCCATCGCGTGACCTGGGGTATCATCACGGGCGTGGCGGCAAGGGGGACGTCGGTTCCTTCCGGCAGGTCGCTGGCCACTGGCTCGGTCGTTCTATCGGGTGGTGCAAGCGCCTTGTCGTCACCAGGCGATCTAATCTCCTTGCTGCCTCGAAGGCGATCGATCCGAACAGTACTTGCGATCTCGCCGATGAGCGCGTACGCGGCGAACGTGGAATGAACCACGTCGATGAAGTTATGCTTGATGATGCTGGCAAGAGCGAGGGCCTTGTCGCTCAAATCTGTAGCCTGTTGAAACTCGATATATCGCTGCTTGACTTGCGAGCCGCTGATGTCGCCCTCGCGGTCTTTGATACCCAGCACGTGACGTTCCAAGGCCTTGAAATTGTGGCTGCCCAGGCCGGGATATCGTGCCTTGAACACGGCGTGAAGGTCGAGATGGTCGAGCCGGTTCAAGAAGCCTTCGATACGCCCGCGTTCGTCCCTTCCGCTCTCCTTGTCCTCTTCGTCAGCCTTGTCTTTCTTGTCATCCTTGACCTCCTTGTCTCCCTTGGCATCCTTGTCTCCCTTGGCATCCTTGTCTTCCTTGGCTTCCGGTCCATCAAGCAATCGATGCACGCGGCGCTTCAAGAACGGGACGTCGAAATTCCTCCCGAAAAAAGTGACGAGCAGCGAGACGCCATCGAATGCCATCCTATCGAAAAACACGGATAGAAGTTCACGCTCGTCTTCGATGTCGAGGAGCACGAGCTGGTCAACGGAAATCTCGTCGCGGTGGAAGGCGGCCGTGCCGATGACGATGACCGGCCCGTCTCGGAGGTCGAGGGTCTCGATGTCGAGCAGCACGACCTGCGCCGTGGAAGGCGCTGTAGCACCATCAAGGTGAACGTTATGACCGCACGAATCTGGCGAGGGCGAGTCGCTTCCCACGATCGCTGGCATATCACGATCAAAATAGCCCGCGAGGCGAGCCTGGATGGTTTCATTCCCAAGCCACGCCGCCAGCGAATCGTAGCCGGCGAAAGGCACGCTCGCCCGCACGCGCAAGATGCGATGCGCGTTCCCGGCATCGTCTCGGAGAAGGTCGAACCGCAATAACTCGGCGCCTGCCCCCGAGCGCAGGTGATTCACCAACGCATCCATAGACGAGCAATCCATGGGTTCTGCCATGCCGGTGGATCTTGCATCGTTGGCTTCCATCATGGTCGCTTCACCTGCCACGCGCCTCCAATGGGGATTGGGGCGGGGGCTCCAGGCATTCGATGGATCGAGGCTGTCTCCCGACGAGATCGCGCAAGTCAATCGCGAGATGCCGGGTGCCTTGCTGCACGACGCAGATGCTCCCGTGATGGGCGACGACATCGCCCTGGAACGAGCGCGGGTCGCCCGGCACCGCATCATCGGGAATCGGAGGGACGAGCGACTCGCCGCGATCGACATGCACGCTTGCGACGGCGAGCTCGATGCCCGTCGTTGAACGAGCATGGGCCACGAAGCCGCGCAAGAAATCGACCCATCCCGTGATCTCGGTGCACGTGCCGAAAAAATGGTGGCGGTTGTCGGGCCGGAATCCTTGCGTTAACGATTCCACGAGATGGTGCTTGGACCACGCGAGGCTCGCGAGCCAGAGCCCGCCATCCTTGCGGGCACGAGCCTGCCGATGTAACAATTCGAGGATCCTGGCATCGAGGGCGTGCTGCCACTCGGGAATGAAATGGACGGGATGCTTCTGGCCGGCTGGCGCTGCGTCATCGAGCAAGCCCGACGTGTTGAAGCCGTGCATGATGGCCATCGCGTCCGGAAGGTCGAGGACGGCACCATCGCGCTCGAGCACGACCCGGCACGCGCCTTCGAGGAGTCGGCTCGCTTGCTGGGCATCCCGCGCGCGTTCAATGCTCCACGTTATCACCGGGGATGCCTCCTGGAAGTTGATGATGATGGCATGATCATCGAGGCACCAGGGCCACCAGCGATCGGGAACTCGCGCCTGTTCGATGAGCTTGCACGACGCGCAGACCCCGAAACCAGAAGCCAAGGATCCTCGCGCAAAAGCACGCAAGAGGCGATGCTCGCACGCCTGGCACTCGTAGTCGAGGTGAAGCATCTTGCACTGATTGCAGGCGATCGATTGGAAGCGTCCGCCATCACTGTTGGCCGTGCTGTTGGTCGTCCCGTTGCCATCACCATCATTATTCTCATCATCATTCTTTTCATCATTATTTTTCTCTGCGATAGTGATAGGATTGTTGCATTCGATGCATTCTCGTGCCGCGCCGAATTGCAAGTCAAAATGGCCCTCTACGGGGACCCACTGGCTCAAGCCATCTCGCGAGACGAGATCCATGAAAGGCACGTCGATCTCGCCCGCTTTCTTGATCACGATTCTAGACACGTGATGCACGTCGCCGAAGCTGCCTGGCTCGTCCGATTGCGGTTCGACGAGATTCCCTGATGAGTTGGTGAAGCTGACCCCGGCGACAGGGGTTGTTATCTTGTCCGCCTTTATTTCATCTGGCATGGTCAATGATGGCCTCCACGCGTGTTCTCGTCCCGTGCTCCGTGCTATCTTGCAATCCGATGCTGCACGCTATCCTGGGGTTATCGTCGCTTCTGATCCTTGCATCCACGCGTCAATTCAAGTGCTGGTTTATTAATACGGCGATCTTAACAAGCACGTGCCGGCCTAGAAATCGCCCAATGCTCGGGCCTTTCGATGGAAAAACCCTCGTCGATATTGCATACAAGAATTCCAACAAGATGAGGGCTAGAACTGCTGTTGACTTCCAAATGGTAGGAGCAATTTAGTCAATTCCCGTTATTAATCAAGATTTAATGGCAAGCACGATGTTTCAGCCATTCTTCATGATAATCAGACTTAAAAGACCGAAATTCCGAAATATTCCAAATAACCTTCCCTTAATCGAGTAATCACCACTTATATTGCCCAAATCTCGAATAATGTAGGCAATGATCACATCGATCTGGAAACAAACCATTAACAGAGGGTTTCTGACCGAGACGACAGGTGGGATTCCAACTTGTCTACCGGTCCATCGAGGAAACGCTGTATTTCTTGGCGATTCGCCGCATAAAATCGAAAAAATCGCATGTTTTAGAACACGCTCGCAATCATTTGAATGGAAACCGCTTGAAATCCCATGTTTTTTGAAGGGAGGCTTGCATGCCTGTCGATTATGGCGGGATCTTCACGAATGCACGAGCGATCACCCATTCATCTCGCAAAATCGAGCGAGCCGCGCCAGCCAATCTCGTCGAATCGGGCACGTTTTCAAGACAGATCGAGTTTTTACTGGTGAAAAAGCCGGACCTCGCGAAAATGAACAAGCATCAACTCAACATCACGCTACACCGTGAAGATTTTACGAGGCGAAGTTATCCCTTGTGCATGGAATGGGATACGCGGCCACGATTGTCTAACGTCACCCGTCGCTGATGTTTTTAAAGATGCATGTGGAATCGAGATCATCGACAAGTCGGTTGTTA
>JAUQYZ010000210.1 GCA_030587475.1 Candidatus Sigynarchaeum calidifontis | reverse complement strand
GCGATGCAACGCGTGCGGTGCCACGGGTAACCGGGACGGGAAGACGTTCACGTGCACGAACGAGAATTGTAAAAAGAAGGTGGACAGCGACTTGAATGGAGGACGCAACGTGCGAACCGCACCAACATCCCCGCGGCTACACGCCAAAGGGGAGGGCGCCCGTTATCGCCCGCTTGCTTGTCAAACATCGACAAGCCTTAGTTTGGACAAACTTGGCCTTGATGTCCAAGTTTGACCAGGCTTGAAATAACGGTGTGGAGGATTACGGTTTATCTTTCTTAACAGATCGAGCGTGCCATAATGGCTCAATCCCGGCTCATTTACCGTGCCCGTCTTTCTTGGGGATCCCGTAGCCCTCGCCATCGCCTGGGGAGCACGTGCTCGCCCCGCCTTGGATGGTACCGGCAAGGATCTGCTGAACGATGTCATCGATCTTGCCAGTAACCCCCAATATAGGCTTGATCTTGTATTGCGAGAACAGCTCTTGCGCTCGCCAGCCCATGCCACCAGCAATGATGACATCTATCCCTTGATCGTGGAGAAAGTTCGGGATGTAGCCAGTTTCATGACCAGGGTTCGGGATCTCCGACCGGGAGATCACCTTTTGGCCCTCGATAACCAGCAGCGTGTATGCAGGGCATCGGCCGAAGTGCGCCGAGACCATGCCTTGGTCGGTAGATATGGCATATTTCATTATGGATCATTTTGATTATGGTGCATCAATATTCAAGTTGGGTTGCCAATGCTTATAAGCTTTGCTTTATAAGGCTTCCATTATAATGCGAACATTTTTAAGGACGGGCTTTGATACAAGATATGTATCTTTATGCAATAAAAAGATCATGAGGAAAAACAACATGCCAGGTGGCGATGGAACGGGGCCATGGGGTCTTGGGCCCCGAACGGGTCGTGGTCTCGGGTTTTGCGCCGGCTTCAACGTGCCAGGCTACATGCAACCAGGGCCTGGGTTCGGCGGCGGTTTCGGTCGCGGCTTCAGTCGCGGCTTCGTTCGCGGCGGCGGTTTCGGTCGCGGCTTCGGTCGCGGCGGTGGCTTCGGTCGCGGTTTCGGGCGTTTCTGGGGCGTTCCCTGGGCTCCACCCGCGGGATATCCGGCGGTAGCAGGGTCACTAACGCCCGCGCAAGAAGTCGAGATGCTGCGAGCGCAGAAGCAATACCTCGAGCAAGAGCAGGCGGGCGTCAAGGAGGACCTTGAGGCCATCGAGAAGCGCATCCAGGAATTGGAAAAGCGCAAGGATTAGGGCGGGGTTACAGCGGATGGCAAAGATCGCAATCCCTTCGATTTCGGGCGATGGCTTGAGCAGTCAAGTTGATCCCCGATTCGGGCGTGCCATGTACTTCACGTTCGTGACCGTCGAGGACGGCAAGGTGAAGGAGGTGACCGTCGCGTCCAACAACGCTGCGCAAGCCATGGGCGGCGCGGGGCCGCAAGCCGTGCAGTTCCTCATGGACCACGGAGCCGACACGGTCTTCGTGTTACAAGTCGGCCCGAACGCGGCGGCCGCGCTTGGCGCGAGCGGGGCAAGGGTGCTGACGCGAGGCGACTCGTCTCCCCCTCCATACACGGTCAAGCAGATCGTGGACGAGTTCATCGCGCAGAAGCTCGTGCCCGCTGCTGGCGCGAACGTCCCGAGCCATGCAGGGATGCGGCGAGGCTCGTTCGGGTAACATCCTTGTAGCTGGCCCTCTTTTTTTTTCACACGCATCCTGGGCAAAAAAGGAAATGAATTCATGCTAACAAAATGTGAAACCGATCATGCGAAAAATCATCGGCGTTTCGGGAGGAAAGGGTGGGACCGGGAAGACCTTTATCGCGACGAACGTCGCGCTCATGCTAACGGAGAAATACCGGATACTGCTCGTCGATGCGGACGTGGAGAACCCGAACGTCTCGATCTTGCTCAACAAGAAGATCGATGGAAATGGCCAGCTGGTCACGAGCTTTTTCCCGAGAATCGACGCGAGCAAGTGCACCCATTGCGGCGCATGTGCCGATGCTTGCAGGTTCCACGCGCTGTTCCAGATGAAGGACAAGGCACCCGTGCTGATCGACCCGCTATGCAAGTCATGCCAGCTCTGCATGCGGGTGTGCGAGCCCGGGGCGATAAGTGCCGACATGCGGGGCATAGGCGAGCTGTTCTCGTACGAGAACAGCGCGAAGTTGACGGTCAAGCTCGGACGGCTCTTCCCCGGTGACGTGAAGACCGCGAGGTTGATCTCCGTCATGAACGAGCAGGCCTTGCAAGAGGTGAAAGCCGACACGACTGGTTTCGACTTCGTGATCATCGACTGCGCCCCCGGGGCGCATTGTGACGTGGAGAAGGCCCTCAAGGACGTCGACGTGGTCTTCTGCGTGACCGAGCCGACCCCGCTGGGCGCCCACGACTTAAAACGTACCCTCCAGCTCGCCAAGTTCCTGAAAAAACCAGCGAAGATCATCATCAACCGGGCGGACATGGTGCAGTATGACGGCCCCATCGAGCGCATCAGCGATGAATGGGGCGCGGAGATCATCGCCCGGATCCCGCTTTCCCGCGAGGTGATGGAAACGTACGCTCGCGGGGAGTCCATCTTCGATATTCACAAGCAAGCTGGCGACGCTGCTGACCATCCGGTCATCAAGGAGTTCGCTAGGATCATAGAGGTGATTGAGGCATGAGCGAAGCAGAAAAGATAAAGAAAGTCGCCGTTGTGAGCGGAAAGGGTGGCGTGGGCAAGACGTCGATCGCCGCGGCGATCGCGTCGATATTGGCCGAGCGCGGGAGGCCATTGATCGCCGTGGATTGCGACGTCGACGCGCCAAACCTCGCGCTCATGTTCGCCATGCAAACCCCCGACATGCAAGACATCCCAGTTCAAGCGACGGAGAAGGCGCGTTTCATCGAGGCGAACTGCACCCATTGCAAGGCTTGCATCGACGATGCCTATTGCAATTTCGATGCGCTGTCCTGGAACGACGAGCGTTCCGAGCCGCAGGTTGACCCGTTCGCGTGCGAGGGTTGTGGCTCTTGCAACACCCTTTGCAAAGCCGGAGCTTTTGCCATAGACCAGGTGGAGAGCGGCCACATCTACACGGCACGCACCAAGGAGGGCTTTCTTCTTGTCTACGGGGAGACGATCATCGGTGCGAGCACGTCGGGCAAGCTCGTGCGGAGCGTGAAGGAACACGCCCTGTCGAATGCCGACGGGGCTCGCTTCGCGATCATCGACGGCCCGCCTGGCATCGGCTGCCCCGTGATCGCCACGATCTCGGACATCGATTACGTGGTCGTCGTGATGGAACCGTTCCCAACAGCATTCCACGATGCCTCGCGAATGATCGAGGTGATCAAGCGGTTCAAGCTGCCGTTCGGCATCGTCGTGAACCGTTGCAACGCCTGGCCCGAGGGCAAGAAGGTGATCATGGATTTCATCGATTCAAACGGGTACACCCACCTGGGCGACATCCCGATCGACCTCGCCATTCCCCGCAGCGTCGTCAACATGCAATCGATCATCATGTTCTCCCCCGACTGCATCGCGTCGCGGTCGATACGCGTGATCTACCGGAACTTGATGGAGGAACTCGGCCTGGATGAATGAACCGCCAGATGATGTGAATGTCATTGTAGCATTTATTTAAACGTGATGCTTACACACCTTGCCAAGAAAAGGCACGATTTGACTAGCGATGATATCACATGCCACGACCGAGAAAGACCAAGATCGTCCACGGGATGCCCATATCGGCGAGCCGGGCGATCTTCAAGCCTGCAGCCATCCCGCTGAACATCCTGGCGATCAACAACATCACGTTCGAGGAGTTCGAGGCCATGCGACTCGTCGATAGGGAAGGCAAGCCACAATCCGAGGCAGCGACGATGATGGGCGTGAGCCAGCCGTCGATATCACGGCTGCTCATGACGGGGCGGCAAAAGGTCATGGACGCCCTTGTGATGGGAAAAGCCATCCGGATCAGCGGGGGCGACTTCAGGCTGGCGTTCCGCGGGTATGGTTGCCTCGCTTGCGATTACAAGTGGGAGATAGGCGAGAACGACACATTAGCTCCCGAGAAATGTCCAAAATGCGAATCAAACGACATATACTCGCTCAAAAAGGAATTTTAATGCGATCTGAAAAGTTAACAAGGCGTGTTAACGCCGGTGATTCACGATGCATCAAGGCCCGAGCACGGAAGTGCGCCAGGATTATGTAAAGCTTATGTTTAGCTTGAACGAGAAGAAAGCAGATGGCGAGGGGTTTATAAGTAACAAGGAGATCGCCAATGCGCTGCATGTCCAACCACCTTCTGTCACGGGCATCATGGCAAAGCTCCAACAATCGGGCCTCGTCGAATGGAGGAAGCGAAAGGGAGCCATGTTAACGAAGCAAGGTCTCGCCTTTGCAAGGAAGATCTCCGAGATGCATCGTCTCGTCGAGACTTTCATCACCATGGTACTAAAAATCGAAGATGTTGCTCTGATGCAACGCATTGCTTGCAAGATGGAGCATATATTACTTGACGAACCTAGATTCGCTCGAATTCTCGATGAACATGTCAACGGCACTCGGCAGCGGATGCTGCTGGGTTCCACTGAATCGACCATCAACGAATGACGGCAGATCTCCAGCAATTCACGACCATTATACTATCTTCAAGGCAATGATGCGAAATGGTACTCAAGATAGATATCCCGAACATCGGCAAGCTCACCCTAGAACACTTGATCATGGATTTTAACGGCACGATCGCGACAAGCGGGAAAATCGACGATGAGCTCGCGGAGGTGCTCGAAAAGATCAAGAATATGGGCATCCTTGAATTGCACGTCTTGACGGCTGATACTTTTGGCACGGCAATCATGACAGCAAAAAAGCTAGGGCTTGATTGTCACGTCTTGCCAAAAAAAAAGGTCGAGGCCGAAGAAAAACTGGATTTCTTGAACGCGCTTGGCAGCGAAAAATGTGCCGTCATGGGAAACGGTAACAACGACAGCTTGATCCTGGAAAATGCCGCGCTCGGAATAGGCGTTCTGGGCAAGGAGGGCATCGCGACGCAATGCCTATTCTCGGCGGATCTCATCGTCCAGGATCCAAAAGATGCCCTCCTCTTGTTTCTAAATCCCGATAGGCTCAAGGCCACGTTGCGGCGGTGACCCCCGGTGATTCCTAAATCGATGGGATCGACACGTGCCCTTGCGGCCATGACTTGAGTCTATCGCGGGGATTGCCGGTCACCGATAAACCGAAGATGATGACGATGGAAAGGGAGATCGAAGGGAACCTCGCGTACGGGCCCGTGCCTTCCAGGAGGCTCGGGAGGAGCCTCGGTATCAACAACATCCCACCAAAGCATTGCTCCTATTCGTGTGTATATTGCCAGGTCGGGAAAAGCTCGTGCAACACAATAACCAGGCAATGTTTCTATAGTCCGGCCAAGATATTCGAGGCAGTTCAAGAGAGGGTCGATGTCGTGCGCTCGAACAAGGAACGGATCGATTACCTGGCTTTCGTTCCGGACGGGGAGCCCACCCTCGATGAAAACTTGGGCGTGGAGATCGAATTGCTCAAGAATCTCGGCATACCGATAGCAGTGATCACCAACTCGTCGATGCTTTCTCGACCAGGCGTGCTGGAAGCTTTACATGGCGCTAACCTCGTGTCCTTGAAATTTGACGCGTGCTCCGAGATGACATGGAGGTTAATCAACAGGCCATGTAAAGGTTTGAGCCTCAAGGCGATCCAGGATGGAATAAAACGTTTTTCGGCTGATTTCAAGGGGGTCATCATCACGGAGACGATGATCCTCGATTCAATGGATTATCACGGCGAGATCGAAGCGATCGCATCGTTCATCGGGGGGATCGCGGGCGTGGAGAAGGCGTTCATCTCGACCCCGACCCGGCCGCCGGCGGAGCCCTGGGTCAAGCCAGCCAGCCCGGGCGCGTTGCAGGACGCATCCGACGCGTTCAACGCGGTGCTGGGCAAGAACCGGGTGGAGATCATGGACCAGTACGAGGGAAACGATTTCAGCTGCACGGGGAAAGCGGAGGAGAGCCTCCTTGAAATAGTAGCAGTGCATCCTATGCGGGAGGAGGCGGCGGTTTATTTCCTGGCCAGGGGCGGTAAAGGCCCGGAGCGGCTCGACGCGCTCGTGGCCGAAGGGAAGCTCGAGCGGAAAACATACATAGGGCACGTTTACTTCGTGAAAAAACATGAAACAGCCAAGTCCTCGTGAGCGACATGAATGACCGTGGATACAACCCCCAGGAAGAGCGCCTCGCCATGCTAGAGTTCGGGAACGTGCACGACATCGACGTTCTCGACATCGGTGCAGGCCGCGCCGAGCTGGCGATCATCGCGGCCGGGAAGAGAGGGTGCCGGGTCACGTGCGTGGACCCGGACCCCGCGAAGCTAGCGCGCGCTGCGGATTGGGTTTCCCAGGCCGGCCTCGCCGGCCGCGTCACCTTCGAGACCGGCGACGCGAGGCGGCTACGCTTCCCCGACGGGCACTTCACGTGCGTCTTGTGCTATTCCGTGCTGCACCACGTCGTCAAGGAAGGCCGCGAGGCAATGGTCGCCGAATTGGTGCGCGTGGCACGGGAGAGTGTTCTTTTCTCCGAGTTGACCCCCGCGGGCGCGAAGTTCTTCGACGAGGTGCTGCACCCTGGCGAGAGCCACGTGGCTAACCTGGTCGACAAGGCGTGGCTAACATCGCAACTGGCGGGACTGGGGAAAATCGATATAGTGGGCCGAACCTTCACTTACTTCGTGATGCTGGTGAAGTGATCCATGGCGAAACGCGAATCCAAGCAAGCGAGACCCACCGAAGAAGCTTTCGATAAGTTCGCACGCGAGCTCCAGCAAGAACTCATCGACGAGGAACTGCGGGAATACAACGAACGCATCGTGGAGCTATTTCACGATCCCCCGAACCACGGGAAGCTGGCCGTGGACGGCGTCCTCGAGCACTCGTACCTGGGCCCGTGCGGGGACCAGATGACCTTCTTCCTGGTCATCAAGGACGGCACCATCGAGAAGGTGAATTTCGTGACGACCGGGTGCGGTGCCTCGGTCGTCGCGGGCGCGCAAGCGACCTTGCTCGCGGAAGGAAAAACGATAGCCGAGGCGTTGAAAATCGAAGCCGCCACGATCGACGATGCACTGGACGGTCTACCAGCCGACCACAAGCATTGCGCCGAGCTGGCCGCCCGCACGTTGCACCAGGCATTGCAGAAACATGTTTCGGGACGTTAATATGCACCTCATAACCCGAGATGCTGATTTTATCGCCAAGCCATTTTCTCGATCCAACAAGTTTCTCTTTTGAACATGAAGAAACCGCGTCTCGATACCTTGATTTATATCAAAATCGATCATTCACACGTAAAAAATAGATCCTTCACGGCTTTGGCACCAAGTTGCATCCAGTCCATTCCCTTTCGTGATTCTCCATTACCGAGGCTGATCAGTTGTTCATCGCTATGGAAGGAGTAGATTGCATCAAGAAGAATTATAATTCTGGCGAAAAGCATTAACCGAGATAAGATAAAGAGCATCGTGATCCCAAGCATTATACCTTCAGTTATTCTATAATCGCTAATTACTGTTATGCGCGCTGGAAAAACGCTTTTTTTAGAAAAATTGATAAAAATCAAAAACTTAGTCCTCTTCGGATATGTCACGATTTCGATAACGGGCTAGTTAAAGTCTATTGTAGGTCGTGAATATTCATTAAAAACTCTTGATAGGATGAAAAAAATGCCAAGCTTCAAAGAAACGTTAGAGGCCATCAAGAAGGATTGGAACGCTGGCGAGAAGAACTTCAACGTGGAATGCGACATGCTGCCGGAGGGCGCGCAAGTCATGTGCAAGATGGGTAACCCCGGGGGCGACCCGTTCACGCTGCTCATCGACGCGCCCGGCGGACTTGACGGCACCAACAAGGGCCCCTCGCCTTTGCTGGTGATCTTGTCGTCCATCGGCGGCTGCATCATTGCCGTGACCCGGTTCTGGTCGAAGATCATGGGCATCGAGATCGATGAGATGAAAGTCTTCTCCCGCGGGCACATCAATCTGGGTGGCATATTCGGGGTAGATGACACGAAACCAGCGGGCTACGACGTCCTTGAACCCATCATCAGGATCAAGTCGAAGGCTTCAAAGGAGAAGATCAACGAGCTGATGGACAACGTGTTCAAGCACTGCCCCGTCATCAAGAACTTCGGCGGCATGTGCCCGATCAACCCGAAGGTACAGATAAATTAAGCAAAAAGGGAACCTTTTCTTTTTTTCTTGACGCACCGCGACGGGGCGGGTCATCCCGACTCGATGGATAGACCCATGAAGTTCTTTTTTACCCGCCAGTCGAGCCTGCCTACCGCCTTCACCATGCCGGCGACCTCCTCGGGGGTATACGACGCCGCGATCGACGCCTTCCAGTGCCGCACCCACTTGCCCGCCACCAGCGAGCCGAGCAGGTTCACGACCAGCGTGGCACCGGGGCCGAGGTCCCGCCTGCTGTCCTCGATGAGGAGCCGTCCTCCTGGCCTCAATACTCGCGAGACCTGCCGCAGCCCTGCAACAGGGTCGACCCAGTGGTGCATGGACTCGTGGGAATAGACCAGATCGTAAGTCGCGCTCTCCAGGGGCTCCATGGTCTCGACAAAGCCGTGAATGAAGCGGACGCGTCCCTCCACGCCGGCCTCGATCGCGTTCCGGGTGGCGACGCGGATCATGTCCTCCGATGCCTCGAGCCCGTCGATGTTGAGGTCGGGCCGCTCCTTCACCAGCCAGATCGTTATCCATGCGGGGCCGGGACCGATCTCGAGCAGCCTGGCGCCTTCCGGGGGGTTGATCTCGCCGGCGATCCGCTGCACCATCTCCATGTACTCGCCGCCCAGCATCTTTTTCACCTTCTCGCTGTATTGCTCCATGCTCAAGCCATTTTCGTCTAGTATCGCTCCGCCTTCGATTATTCGATGGTTGGTTCGTTTCATTTGCCGTTCATTCCTTGCGCTATTACCGTGGAGAAACTGCAGCCCCCGAAAGATTAATCTGGTGTATACCTGGATGTATACACGCTGGACATGACACTCCTCGAGACCCGCTTGCACGTCCTGGGATTCACGCCGGACGAGGCGGCATGCTACATGTTCTTGCTCAAGGCCAAGTCCGCGACGGTCAGGGAAATACACGCCGCACCGCCCTTCAAGGAGAAAAAGCGGCCGAACGTGTACAAGATCGTCGACGGGCTGCTGGCGAAAGGTATGTTGACATCCGAGGTGAAGGAGGGCAAGCAGCGCTTGTTTCCGGTACGTCCCCACGTCTTGCTCGAGGAGGTGCTCTCGAAAAAGAGCCAGGAACTCGAGCAACTCCGGGCGTCGATCCCCGCCCTTGTCGAGAACCTGGAGCGCGTGTTCGGGACGCCCGTGGAGGAAAGGTTCACGATTCCCGCCGCTATTCGTCCGCTTGCGGCCCTCCTGGACGCATCTTGGATCGTGAGGGAGGCCCCAGAGGCCTTCCAGGAACCCGGCATTGGATCTGTGAGCAGCGTCGAGTTCAACACCCGCCGGAGGTTCGGCGGGGACACGGCTGGCTTGACCGTCCACGAGTTCAAGTATCCCGAGCACGTCGCCCCGGCCTTCGATCGGGCGCGGGAATTCGCCCGGGCGCACCTCGAGAGCGCGATGCGCGCGATCGAGCCGCATGGCCCCTTCCACGTGAAGGGCTTCTCGTTTCACCCGGCGTCTCTCGACAAGATGGGAATGATGCCTCGAAATCTCGAATACACCCGCATCGACACGCGACTCTCGGTTCCCGGGAGGTTCACGGGTGGCATGTGCACGTTCGCCATCGATGAGTCGCCGCTGCTGGTCGTGACCGCGTGGGGCGCGGACGCGAGGGACTTCATGGATGTCATGAGACGAATCGCCGGCGCGTTCACGCTCGTCCAGCCGTCGATTCTTGCGAAAGAAGGATAAAAGGATTAGAAAGAAAAAAGCAGGTACGCCATGCAGGGAACGATCCGATCATTTCTTGGCCCGCGCGGTGCCGAGGCGCTCGACCATGGTCGGGTCGATGATCTCCCGCTGTTTCCAGTTCTTGGCCTTGAGGATGTCCATGATCTCGCCCTTCAAGGTGACAGGGATGTCGGCCTCGACCCGGACGAATTTTTCAATGTCCGGCGGCAGGCCACCGATGTACTTCTTATGGAGGTCGATCCAGTTCGTGAGCTTGATGCTGCGGCCCTTGGTCGAATCCGCAGGACGCAAGCACAGCTTGGCCATGGCCACGATTGCCTCCTCCTTTGACTCGGCCGCATAGATGAGGTGTTCGGGGCACGGGTCCGCCACGTGAACGGTGCCATCGCGGGCGTTCCATACCTTCCAGCGCTGTGATTCCTCGGGCCTGCCGAGGTAAGCCCGGCGATACTCGGTGCCGTGGGGGCCGATCACGACCGGGATGCCGATCGAGTTCACGCCCGTGGCGATGGACGCCGCTTTCTGGCTCATGGCGCCCCACGAGAGCCCGACCGCGCCCACCCGGTGCAGGTTGTAGTCGGCGATCTCCTCGAAGTTCCCGCGCAGCGGGCGGCGCGCGAAGATGTTGGCGACCTTGGCGGCCATGCCGGTGATGTGCCCGTTGGAAACGCACGAGCCGATGTTCACGAGGCAGCCACGCTCGATGATGCCGCTGTATTTCTCGTAAAGGGTCTGCTTGGTCTCGGGGTCCCGGTACAAGGCGATGTCCATGGCCTCGCAGCCGGTCGTGACGACGATGTACCCGCGCTTGCAGAACTCGTCGGCGATCTCGGCGACCTCGTTGATCTTGGACGGGTAATTTGCGCAGCCAACGATCGCGATGACGCCGGGGATCTCGCCCAGCACGACGGGCGCGCCGATGTTGCGGATCTCCACGTCGGTGACGGGGCCGCGGCCCGCGCGGCAAGTGAACTTTTCCGCCTTCAAGATGTCGATGGCGGCGGCCTGGATCAGGTTCATCGGGCTGATGCCTTGCGGGCACTCGAGCTCGCACCGGCCGCAACTCAAGCACTCGGACTCGAGGGCCTTGAGCTTCGAGAAGTCCCGGTCGATCGCCGCTTGCACCGCGACGGCCAGGGGAAGGTTATTCGGACAAGCGCGGGTGCAGTTCTCGCAAGACGTGCACTTGCTTGCCTCCTCCATTATCTCGTCGGCCTTGGGATAGATGCTGATGCCGCGGCGACGGTCGTGTATTGCCATAGCAGTCTTCACGGCCACGCGGCCGGCCTTGTCGGGACGTAGGATGAGCGCCCCATCCACCCTAAGGTTCACGAGGTCGTCTACGATCTTGTCCTCGTCGTCTTCGGTACGATCCGGCAGCCCCATCATATTCTTCTCGTTCGTAGCGATGAAGGCAGCCTTTATCCGCTTCGCTTCCCAGATGTTGTCCGTGCGCACGCACTGCTCGTCGACCATGACCACGTCGGGCACGCCCGTGCGGATGAACCGCATCTGGCGGGACATCGAGCCGACGATCTTGACCCGGTCCCAGTAGCGCGTGAGGTCGATGGCTGTGCAGCAGATGGCGCCGAGATCGAGTTTGTCGCCGAGGTTTTGCTCGCGGATGTAGTCGACCATCTCGACACCCGGCGCCGCGTTGTGCCCGATCAAGAGGATGTTCGGCTTGTTCGGGTCAATGCAGCCCTGGCCCAGCTCGACGAGGGACGTCTCCTGGCCTTGCTTCTTGAAGATCATCAACTGGGCGAGGTCGGACGCCTCGAGGCCGATGAGATCCATGACGCCCGCGTGGAGCGCCTTGGCCTCGTAATCGATGAAACTGCCCTCCTGGCCCGTGTGGCCGGCGCTGAGCAGGTGGATGATCTGGGACTCGATGTACTTGAAGACCTTCTCGAGGTCGCCGAGCGTGCTGATCTTGATGCCGCAGATGAGGCGGGCCATGGGGGCCTCGACGGCGATGTCATCGCCGAGGTTGATCGGGTAATCCTCGCCGTATTTTTCTATCATCCAGTGAAGCAAGTGTATGCCGTGAGAGCTGTGGCACGAGGCGCCGATGCAGCACGCTATCTCGACGATGCGCGCTTGCTGTGCCTTGATGTCGATGCCGCAAGCACCGCGGCGGCCCTTGG
>JAUQYZ010000033.1 GCA_030587475.1 Candidatus Sigynarchaeum calidifontis | reverse complement strand
TTCACGCCTTGATTGCCCGACCGGCGCATGGCGTCCAGCAAGTCCACGATGTCCCGCTTCACGAGCCCGAACTGCAACAAGGCAGACTCGAGCGGATCCCCTGCTGGTTGGGAAACACCAGCATCGGCAATCACTCGCCTCGGTAACAACTTGCCCGCCCCCTCGACGTCGACCGCCACGAGGAACGGGCTCGACACGTCGGGGCGGCGCAAGAAGCACGTCCCCGGCGGCAGCTCGGCCAGGTACTTGTGCTGGTAGGACGCGTGGCGGCTCCGGTCGTAGAGCTGCTCGTCCTCGAGGCCGAGGGCGAGCGTGATGACGTCCCGGGCTTGCGTCGATGGCTGCCGGAAGGCGACGACGGCAGACGCGTGGGCGAGTAATTGTTGGGGGAGCTTGACTGGATCTTGAGCGGTGATGATGAATCGTGATACGGACCCGGCGAGCGCGTTGGCGACCTTGTCCGCGGCTTGCGCCACGCGCGGCGGCAAGCGATCGGAATGCTCGTCGTAGAGCACCTTGTCGAAATCGGGCACGACCGCCAGGACGGGCTTCCGCGACGGTGATGAGGGCGATGGAGATGCCCCTAACGCGACGATCTTGAGCACGAGCATGGCCTTGAGGACGCGCTTCTCGGCGCCTTGCACGCCCGACAGGTCGATCACGGCGGGCTTGCCCGACGCGGCGATGGACTCGATGCTTGGCGAGTCGTTCACCCCGACGTGGCTGCCCGACCAGCCCGTGAAGTCACGCTGGAGGGCGAGGGCGACCGCCTTCTCGCCGCCGCTCTTCGCGTCGGTCGCGAGCAGCGCCACCAGCTCGCCAGGCTCGGGCACGACGTTCTTCTTCGCCGCCATGTCGACGAGCTCGTGGAGCCGCGTGGCGAGGAAGGCTTCTTGCTCCTGGCTGAAGGCGTGGATGTTTTCCTCCGAGAAGACATTTCCTCCGAGAAATGTCTTCTCTTTCCTCCGAGAAGACACATTTCAGCGCATTTGTCTTCTCTCCGAGAAGACACATTTCAGCGAGAATGTGTCTTCTGTCCGGTGTACAAATGATAAAGAACTTATTGAAAAAATTTTCGAAGTCCTCATACTCTTCATCATTAATCTTTAATGGTTTGAACCAGGATGTCATTCCTTTGCTCTTAAAAATGTCAGGATCCACATCCCTGGGAAGAAGGCATTTCTGTATCACATCAGACTTATTTTCGCCTTCTAGGACGAGGCAATATTTGTGTTCGTGATCCCCTGATTTTTGTGATTTGTAATATTCATATAATTGAAGTACTCCCCAATTTACGTCACGCTTACCTGGAGTTGGTTCTGTCTCTGTACTTTTTATCTGGAAGTAATAAGCTGGTTCCCCTGCTAATTTAACGAGTACATCGGCATCCCCTTTTTTCTGTTTGAGTCTAGTCTTAATACTTGTAATGGAACGCTGAAAGTGATGCAATATTAAAACCCATATTACTGCATCACGTTCGAAGGTAAAGCCAGCTGAGTTATCCGGCATGTTCTATTTTATCCGTCGTTTCAATATAACAATCAACCTAATGATGGATGGATTCTCTTCTCCGATAATTCTATCGTTAACACCATTTTCTTGTGCAGCTGCTCGCGCGTGAGGGCATTGCGCCCCTTGGCATCGCACGCCCCGTCGAAGACGTAGACCGGCCATATCCCGTGCTGGACGAGATGTAGCGTGCGATAGAGAAACCCGCGGAGGTGATTGATGAGGCGGCACGTCTTGTCGACGAGCACGAGACGGTTGCCGGGGTCGTTCGGGTTGGCGAGCGTGACCTTGAGGAACTGGTGCAGCCACGCGGTGCCGTCGACGGCGACGGCCTGGCCCGACAAGTCGCGGTCGCGGATCTCATATGGCTGCAGGAGTTCATGGAACTTGGATCCCATGTCAAGATGGGGGGACCATGCCTAATTGAATGAAAAAAATAAGATCAGTGAAGGCACGATTCCCGAACCAAGCGAATCAAGCACAGCTCGGGTCTCCAGTCGCTCAAGTAGAAGCTGCACACGCAACCGATCATGATGCTGGCCGGGTCATCCGGGTCGTGGCAAGAAAGGTCAATTAGCTTCTATGGCCGCTCCTTGACATATCATCAATCTTAGCTTTTGCCAGCCAATCCGTAATGGTGATTATTGATTCGCCACCCGCGTTTTTCTTCTTCCTTATTTCTAGAACTTGGGACTTTGGAAGCCAGATCGAGGCCGAGTCGCCTAACTTACCGGATACTTCTACTCGATAGGCCTTTTCCGACTCGTGGACAATTCTTCCCTCTATCTCACGCGATCCAAGCTGGTGTATAAGTTCCTCTTCAGCCGATGGCAATATCCCTAGGAATCTGGACTCGTGGCCTTCCCATGTGAACAAGTGCACCGACTTCTTAGCTCTAGTCAAGGCGACGAACAGCAAGCGGAGTTCTTCATCCCCCTCATCAGGCAAGTCCGGGTTGATGAATTTCATCCTGAACATGCCGGATATCCGGGGCGGGAATCCAAACGTCCCCTCGGTCATGTTCAGCAAGAGCACGTGATCGGCTTCCAATCCTTTGCTCTTGTGGATCGAGTACAGCCGGATCCCAGCCTTCCGCAATTCGCCTTGCCTCGCGATCTCGACGGGTATGTCTGCTTCATCACAAGCTTGTTGCAAGTGACTCAATCCAAAGTTAAACCTGGATACCACCATGATCTCCGAGGCTTCCACCCCTCCTTCGATTAACTCCTTGATGACTCTCAAGGCAGCAGCCGCTTGCGCGGACGTGAATTGGCGGCTCGTTCCCGCTGGCAAGCGGACGATCTTGACGGTGGCTTCCTCGTCCATCGTCGGCCCCCGGGCGAGCAGTTTTTTCCGGAGGAATTCCCCTTCACACGTGTCGATGACCATCGTTCCGTACTGGATTAGCTCTTGTGGGTTGCGGTAGTTGGCATCGAGATAAATCGGCACCATCGGGCTGAAATACCGGCCGAAATCGACGAAATACTTGTTCGACGCTCCCGAGAAGCCGTAAATCGACTGCCAATCATCACCGACGCAGAACAGGCGGCAATCTGGATCGGCTTTGCATACAAGCTGCAGCAGTAACAGCCGCTGTCGCGAGATGTCTTGGAACTCGTCGACGAACACCATCTTGTAGGCCGGGAGCCCGGCGGCCATCATTGCCTCCCGGAGTCGTCCATCGCCTTCATTGCTTAACCTCTCCAGGATGCGTCCCGCCGTGTTGATCATGTCCGCGAAATCGATCTTGCTGGAGGCTTCAAGGCGGGATTCATATGCGGCGAAAACGGGCATCATGCATCTGTAGAAGGCGCGCTCTCGCTGGGAGAGCTGACTCCCGCATTCAGAAACGTGCCTGGTGAATCCATCATCGGTGAATCCGGTCACCTTCACGGTCGTGATCGCGTCCTCGATCGCGTCCTTGAACACGCTATTCTCGTCTGGAAATTTGTTCAGCACCGCAATGGCATTTTCCCGAGTCATGGGGCGAAAGGAGATGCCAGCGCCGGTGCATAGGCGGGTTAATTCCTCCTCGAGGCGGCCGGTGCGCCATTGCTCGAAGTTCGTTTCCCACAGAGTCTTGCCGTGCTTTTGGAATTGTGCCATCTTCCATTGCCGGTTCCGCTCATATTCATCATTATCCGCGCGGCTCCATATCGAGACATGCCCACCATCGGACATTGCCCAATGCTCCAGGTAGATATCATAATCGGGCAAGTAGAAATCGGGGCGATATGTTCTTCCTGGCTCTTCTGCACTCGTATCGCACCAGCCGGCCACCCGTTCGTAATCGTAACGGATTCCATTCATGAAGAAGAAGTTTCCGATGTCTCGTTCGGCAATGCTCTTTACCAATTTTCCATCAAGCGTGGCGTACGGATCTTGCTCGGCCCGCAATACCATCGCTTCGAGCGTGGTGGTGTCTGCTTTGAAATCGATCGAACCGAGGAACCGCAAGATAAAGCCCATATAAGCGATCCGGAACCCAGGATCGATATCCATCAGTTCGTCGATAATCTCCCGAACGACGCGCCGCGTTTCGGATTCGATGTCCACTTGCATCCTTCTTATAAATCCTTCCGGTTCGGTAACGTTGCCCAGTCGCGTTATTATCGAAAGGCCCAGCGCGTGGAACGTGGAGACCTTCAATTGCGAGATGCCGTAGGACGAAGCGAGTCTGGTCTCGACCTCCTTTGCGGCGCCGTTATTGTACGCCAGAACCAGGATGTCCTCCGGAGAGACGCCTGTCTTCAAGACATAGAACGCGACCCGGTCGACCAGCGTCCGCGTTTTTCCCGACCCGGGCCCGGCGATCGTTAGCACGTTCTTCTCGTCCGTCAAGATCGCCCGGATCTGCAAGTCGTTCAAGGAGACGGCAGTGCTAGTCTCCTTCCCAGAGAAGAAAGCCCGGTATCTTCTGGCGTTAACGGCAATGAATCGTTCGTTGTAGTCTTTCAAGGTGTCCCGCAACACCCGCAACCGCATCGCGGACGGGGCGAGATATTCGTCCCATATCGCTGAAAACCGTTCGATCGCATCGATCTCGAGGGATATCTTCCTATAGATAGCCTTGTGTTCATCATCACGCAGGTATGTCGACAAATCGCGGAGTCTTGGGATGATCGATTGTATTAGCGCCTCCGCTTCCTTCTGGACTGACGCGATTCTACCAAGGAAGTCTTTCTTGAAATATAACACCACTCTTCGACGCAACCTGGCTAAGAAAGGCTGGCGAACCCCGCGTGGCGACCACTTGACGTGCTTTTCTTGTGTGATGTCATCTAAAAGCTGTTCATACATCCCTATTTCGGACTCTGGATCACGTGTTTCGGTTCGGTCTCGCATTTCCGAAGCATCTACACCCCGCGCTGTTGGCTGCACGGCTTTTTCTGCACGATCATACCACTTTCGAGGAGGTCGTTAACGGAACGATAACCCCGGCGGATGAGTTCCTTCAACAACACAGTGAAGCACATCGTTGTAATTTGCGCGTCGCCGCACGCGTCGTGGCGAGCAAGGCCTCCCGTGTCGATCCCGAGATTGCGTGCTAAGGTGTCCAGCTTGTATGATTTCCAGCCAGGATATAGTTTCCTGGCGATCTTGTGCGTGTTCATGTGATAGATGGCCACCGTAGGCCGTAAATGCTGCTGGAGGAAGTTATAGTCGAAATCGTTGCTGCTATGTTCGACAATGATTGTGTTCTCGACGAAGTATATGAAATCCGCCTTGACATCTTCGATATTAGGCTTGTCCCGCACCATCTTGTTCGTTATACCATTTATCCTGGCGATGTGCTCCGGGATCGATTGCCTCGGCTTGATGAGCGTCGTGAATTGACCTTGCTGCGAGAAGTTCACCATCTTGATCACGCCTATCTGGAGGATCTCGTCTGATCTCGGACTGAAGCCCGTGGTCTCGAGATCCACGATGCAGAAAGGGACATCATGCACGCGGGCCTTAGTGATGTCGAATTGTACCGCGGCGGTTCGCACGTCATCGCGAGGTTTTCGAAATGGTTGCTCGGCCTTCGGCAGGGTATGTTCGCGCTCTCCGCGCTGCACGTATGCGGCCGTGATGGAGCTTGCCGTTGGCGGTCGTGAAATCGGTTGGCGAGTGGTAAGAGGCCGTTCAGGCTTGACGAGGGGCTGGGGGGTGGACGAAGTCATCTTTTCGGGCTTATTCTCTTGTCGGATAGGGAAGCGGTACACGTCCCTATCACGGAAGGCATGCGAACATTGGGTGCATATGAACTTCTTGAAAAAAAGGAACCTTTTCTTGAAGCGGGCACAATCTTTGCATAGAATCTTCCCGCACGTGCTACATTTAAATGAATGGGACATCAATAGGCGCCGTCCATGGACGATCCTACCGCATTCACTACACAACGATCCTTTCCCCGCGATCTCACCGTGGCAGTATTCACATTCGAATGCCTTTGGATCGAGGACCAGGATGTCTGAATCTCTTTTCTCCGAAAGTGTCAATTGCCGGGTTTTTCCAAGGATCTCGTAAGATATCGTCGTTTCGGGCACGAAAGCGAGGTTGGCGGATCGGACGTTGATATTTTTTTTGTTAGGGACGCAGACCTTCGAATATTGATGGTTATTCCTCCCCGTGTAGTGAATAGTCTTCGTATATCTCTTGATCGCATAATCGTAGGTAAAATCAATGATGTCTATATCATTGATGCGAACTGGAACCTTTTTAACGATCGGGAGGATGATGGAATCGTCACGCTCGACTTGTTCTTTTATGCTATCGAGATCGAACAACTCTGATCCAGCGTAATAGGTTCTTCGCGCTTCATCAAGGGATAACTTGTTGGTGGCACTGAGATAGAAAATTGCGTTGTCGCTGATGCGGTGGATGAGGCGGCGAGTCGACGTATAAAAATCCTGGAATATGGAGATCTGGACGAGATAGAAAGGTATAAAACGGGTCTCCCGTCGCGTCAAGGTGAGGACTTCCGCGATCGGATGATCGAATTCGAGGCAGCTTTCCAAGTAACGCGCGACCGACGACTCGATCTCCGTGCAAGATCCCGAATAATAGCTTGCGACTCTTGACGGGTTCTCTTCGCGTACGGAATCAAGGATTTCTCCTCGATCGCTCGTGGGTCTTCGTGACTGCATCGATGACTATCCTCGAATCACGCTATGGGGTCGTAAGCTTGTATCGCCTTTTGATCGAAGCTTACTACGAGGATTTTTATAGGTACAGAATTTAACACGTCCGACGATACTTGAGCATCACCTGGCGAAAACAAGCATGGCGAGAGTAGGTAGGGGAATACGGAGGCCAGGCTCAATTTCTAGCAGAGCGAGGTCAAGAATTACCAGACGCGAGCCTGAAGTCCTCGATGAAAGGGGATAATGTCGACACGATAGCTGGATAATTGCCGGTCTCAATCGCTTCGCTAAGTGCTACCGCATGCCCGTTGCACCGCGCTAGCAAGTCAGCGTGCTTATCAAGCTCGCCGCGTTCTTGAAAGGCCTGGAAGATGGCCACCATGTCGCCGAGCAGCCGCTCGCCGAGCGCCTTCACGTCGCCGTCCGGGTACTCGCTGGCGATGGCTTGCTCGGTCTCCAACACGCGCTCGTGCAGCAGGTCCATCTCCGCCACGCTTCCCGCGGGCGCCGACCGCTCGAGCGCCGCTTCCCCGTACTGCGTCATGCGGGCGGTCACGCCCTTCTTGAGCCCCGACGGGTTGAAGCCATCCTCGGCCAGGATGCCCCGCTGGACGAGCACCTCCATGACGCGGGCGGCCATGGCGCGGGCTTGCGCCTCCGCGTCCTTCGTGGCAATCGCGGGATCGCGGCGCGTGATGGTCGCCTGGCATTTCTGCGCCAGGATGTCGGCCATCCAGTCCATCTTCACGCCCTGATTGCCCGACCGGCGCATGGCGTCGAGC
>JAUQYZ010000324.1 GCA_030587475.1 Candidatus Sigynarchaeum calidifontis | reverse complement strand
ATACCGACGTTCCTCGCTTCGGTCGACTGGTAACCTTATGGAGTATGCTTATTTCCGGGCGGATCCGTGATGTCCTTGACATCACGGATGGGCGCGGTGTCGATCTTGCCCGCATTGCTCCTCTTCAGCAACCTCTTCATGATTCAGACCAGTTCTCGTCCTCGTCGTTATCCCCGTCCCCTGACCCTAACTCGTTCCACGAACGTACCGGCCAGATGTCCGGGGGATATCCCTCTTCGATGATTAGATAGGATTTCTGGCTCCGCGTGCACGCGCCCTGGTAATTTTTGCCCTCGAGTAATGATCGATGGCTGAATCCCGTTAATTTAGCCGGATGCATTCGTTGCGAGAAGTTCAATAATATTATCATGGTAGGATTTCATCCTCTCGCATTGGGATGCACGGGGTGCCCATTGGATGCTTGTTCCTTGATGCCCCGAGATCCTTTTTCAGAGGTGCCGGGCGCGGCTCCGAGCGCGTTCGTAGAACGGCTCCACGATGTCGCGCATGAACTTGTTGTTGTGGTCTAGGGCCAAGCACAGCGTCGTGAAACCCGAGGGGCCAGCCATGATCGCGTCGCGCATGGCCGTGAAGTTGGCGATGACCTCGTCATCGGGCACGTCCAGGTTCTCCGCCCACGCGTACACCACGTCCAACAAGGCAGCGGCGCCGTCGCGCTCCAGGGGATTTGCGCACGCGAGAGCCGCGATCCTGCACATGGGGAGGACCAGCCGGCGCGTCATGCTGGCCGTGGGAGCGGCCAGGTCGACCATCGCTGCCGCCGAGCAAGCCCGTAGCCACGGCCACGGCTCGATCGAGAGTAACTTGGAGGCGTCCTTCGCCTTGCCGAACGCCAGGATCCACGCGTCGAGGGTCGCGTCGTGCCGGGACTTGCCAGGCGTGAGCAGCACCGCGGCGTCCATCAAGTCGCGAGTGGCGGTGGTCAGGGCCTGGATCGCGCCCGGCCTGGCAGCCGCAACGCCGTGCCACGCCTCGAGGAACGTGGCCGTCGATTCAGCTGCCACCTTGGCATCGATGCCTTTCTTGACGCCAGCCACGTGCTCGGCGATAGCGGCGATGCATTTCAAGTCAGCAGTGGAGAGCATCGGGGCCCGGGACTTCACGGCGCGCAGCTTCTTGTCGCAATTCCAGATGCCGTTGGTTGCCCAATGGAGGACCTTCCATCGACCGTGCTCCACGTGGACACGGTCGATATGGTCTATCCCTGGCTGAGCCGGCTCGGGGAACTGGGAAGCCACTAGTGCATCAGTGCATCAGACCTTCGCTCCTCGACGAGATGGCCTTGCTCATCTCTTGCGGCAGGGGCTTGAGGGTTGACAAGGCCATCGTCAGGCAACTGCGCGATTCCATGCACGCGCTATTTGAAGCGAGCCCGGAGCCGCTAGCACGCGTCGCGATCGTCACGGCACTCTACGGGGGCCTGGGCCGCAGCGGACGGGTCCTGTCCGACGCGCACGACGCCTTCGTCTCCATGGCAAGAGAGACGCGCCGCCGCCACGTTCGCCCGGGAGATCGCCCCCAGGGGGCTGTTCAACGACGGCGAGACGATCACGTTCCGTGTCAAGCGATATTTCTCGAGCGTGACGTGCAAGATCACGTCCGTTCTCAAGGTTTACCTTTGGTGATATCGGGCCGCGCAATATCAGGCCGAAGAGATACATCGGGCAGCCGGCTGTACCCCCGATATTTCAAGAAGAGGATGCTCAACACGAGGTCTAGCGAGAACACGACGAACGTGATCCACAAGAACCCTTGAAACGTCAAGACGAAACCAGGCGTTCCGGTGACCAATCCCAGGGGAATGTAGATGGCCACGTTCACGATCGCCGAGCTGAGAAAGACCCACGCGGGGTTCCCCGTTCCGATGAAAAATGCCTTCAATCCCGACCCGATCACGAAAAAGATGTACGGCACGATCAAGACCTGGAACGCGAGCACCGAGTACAAGGCCACCTCCTCGGAGATGCCCGAGTTTAACCACTTCGAGATGCCGCCCCACCAAAGCCCGCCTATCACGACCCACGCGCCCATGTAGATGACCATGAGGAGAGTCGACAACGCTTGGATGTCCTTCATGGCCTGCACCTTGCGCTCGCCGTACGCGTGCCCCACGGCGATGTTGGTCGCCTCGGTCCACGCGAGGACGGGGACCAGCGTGATGACCCACATGATCCACATGGCCGTGTTGTAGCCGCCGATCGCGCTCGGCTCTGCGCCATTATTCGACAAAATTGTGCATTTGTTGAAAATGCCGATTAAATGAGATAAGCTGGGAAGACGAAATTAAAGGTGTTCCAGACGTTATTAATTAGGAAGGAGTATAAGTACATTAATCACATATGCTATTAAGTGACACCTAATCATCAAAAACATCATCGAACCATCAATTCTCGCACGAAATTTTATCAAAAAGTTTAAATAAATGAAATTTGAAATTTCTAACATAGAACGGGTGAAGAAAATGGACATTCCGAACTTTTACTTAGAAGAAAATCTCCGACGATATTTCAACACGGTAGTACACCTTACTCACAATCTAATAGAAAAATCCAAACCAAAAAGCTTTCAAAATGACGTGCTTTTTTGCAGAGAGTATTTCATTAAATTGAAGTTGAATATCGAGCAAGGCGTGAATGTCTATAGTATTATTTCGCAAAAGCACAATCGATGTGCTTTTTATCCCGATTTAATTAATCAATCATCTCCGAGAGGAAGCCGGTTTAATAATATAATTTCCGCGATTGAAAATATGATTCGTTTTTTAGATGCGCTTGAAAAGAATCAAGACGACATGATCCCGCCGAATCAATATTACCGGGATTTGGATACCATTATAGAACCATTAGTCTAATTGTCAATCATCCTTAATTTCCTCACAATTGGTGTAATCTGTTTTGGATTTCCATACTTTGAAATTGCAGAACCTTATCACTCGTCTAGATAATGTTCAAAGAAAATTAAATTCAAGAACCAAACCAAAGCAAATTGATTACCTTCAAGAACATATTAAGATGATAAAAGGGATAATCCAGAGCACGCTGAAGGACACAAGCCATAAAACCGATACATTCGAAAAATTAGAGAGCTATAGATTTGATTCTTTGATTAGGGATCTCGAGGAAATAGCTCAGAACGCTATACAGAATTTTCATTCCATCAACTACTTCATTCAAGAGTTTTCTAGTCGATTTAAGGGAGTAGCCCATTATTACGAGCCAGTATTTACAACCAGTGAATTACTATGTGCTTACAATCTTACAGAAGCAGTATTCGGATTTCGTTACTCGTCAACCGATAAATTAGATTACGGTAAAAGTCATATATATTCCATCAAAGTGCCAATTCACCTCATAGAAAATGTTCTATTCTGGCCATTAATCGGGCATGAATTCATTCACACCTATTTCGACAAGCAATTCGAGGATTTCAAAACTATATTGAATGGGAAATTCGGAGATAAATTATGGGTCAAAATTTTGGGGAATTTCGCAGTTGAAATGGTTTGTGATGGATTTACTTATCTCTTGATAGGGGAAATTTATTCTGTTATGCTCGAGGAATACATTTATTACTCAGAAACTGATGCGTTTGAACAAGAAAAACGACGTAAAGATATTCATAATGCCTCCAATAAAATAACGCCAGAGGAGATCGAAAAAGCAAAGATAAAATTAGAGCCTCCCCCGCCGCCATCTACGAGTCATCCTCCAACCATGATAAGGAAAACTTTCCTTGAAAATATAAAGCAGATTGTGAAAAATAATGATAAACTTGCAAAAAAAATACTTGATGATGGCGTTATTACATTATTGAAGGAGCATATTGAATATATTAAGGCCCCTGATTTTGGGAAGGATGATAAAGAAAAGCTAGACCATTTGAATACTTTCCGTGATCTCTTCCGCGATTTTTGGAGCAGTAGTTCAAGTCTCCTAGATATCCCAACTCAAGTTCAAGATGATAAAAGGATTCAAGAATTAGTCGAGAAGCATCTTGCACGTAATATCTACGAGATTTTTTGTCCAATATTAGTTCCGATTCCTGATAAATTATCCTTGTTTGATATCCTGTTTCAAATCTACACAAAGAATAGACCAAATATCGAGGCAAAGGTAAAGGATGCGAAATTACAGGATATCAGTATAGATGACTTGATTTTAAACACGTCAATCGATATCGTTCGTAGAAATCTGATACAATCATTTATCCAAAAGGATGACACAAAGAATACCAAACCTTCATCATCTTCAAAAGAGGTAGGAAATACAACTACATCAAAAACCAAGATTGGATTTTTGTCTCGATATGAATTTTGCGCTGGCCTAAATTCAGATTGGAAAAATATTATTATTGATCCAATCCTTGATGTCGAACAAGTAAAACCGAATCACATCGATTTGAGATTAGATACAATCTTTCGAATTTTCAAGAGAATCCGTATTGATTCAATTAATAAAGATGATGACGAGATACAAGATCATTATTCTCAAGTCGAGGAAATATCAATTTTCGATGATCAATTCGTACTTCATCCAGGCCAGTTGGTTCTCGGCCAAACTTTCGAATTTATAAAATTACCACCTGATGTTATGGGATTCTTGGATGGTAGATCATCATTCGGCAGATTAGGTGTTATCGTCCACGCCACTGCCTCCTCGATAGATCCTGGCTTCCAAGGTCATTTGACGTTTGAAATTTTTAATATCGGTGAGATGCCCGTTATTCTTTACCCGCTTCAAAGGATTGCAAGAATAACCTTTTATCGTCTGCCGAATGCGGTTGAAAGATATTCGGGCGCGTTTAATTTTAAATTCCAGCCTGAAATCAAGAACATTTATCACGACAAGGATTTTATAAGAAATATTGGGAATTTATCAAAAATAAGCCGGGAGATCGAAGCGAAACGCGCTTCGACTAGAATTGCATTTGAGAAATCCAAATGAAATTGGCCAGATCCATCATCTACTTGCCCCCTTTCTCGCAACCGGCCGTTTGAAGACCGCCTCCCACGAGGCGTGGGGGCGCGTGGGCGCTATTTACTAATAGAGATTATAGATTATTTAGATGGTTTTCTTTGCCTCAGTTTATCGGCGAGCCTGAAGAAATACGGGTATCTCACGGTGAATGGATCCCCGCCTTGTTGGCCGGCTTGTGCCCCGCCGGTTTTAACGAGGTAAGCCTTTTCATACTCTTGCAAGGAACGGTAGAGCTTGATAGAGAGATCCTTCTTGTTTTTCTCTATGGCATCGATATCGTCGATATTTATGCCCTTGTCGACCAACAGGCCAGCGAACTTGTCCAAGATCTTGCCCTCCAGGGCATTTTCTGCATCGATGGTGGACTCGATGCCACCCAGCAGCACGCTGCCGGATTGGACGGCGCTGGCTGATCCAGGCTTCGTTTCCTCCTCGAAATTGCGTATCTGGACGGGAATCACGAAGGGCTGCGGGGATGACCAGAAGTACGACTTGCCGCGAACGGGCTCGTTGAGCACCTGCGTGAGGATGTCGTCGGAATAGTGGGCGTTCGCGTTCTGGAGGGCGCGGAGGTCGCCCTTGCTGAGCATGTGGAAAACGAAGAAGTTGTCTCCTTGGCTGATGATGTCAGTGGAGATGCTGCCGGGCTGTTGCGTGATGAAGATCGAGCCGAGCTGGTATTTCCGGCCCTCCTTGGCGAGCTCGATGAAAGTGTGCACGTTCTGGCTGCTACCGATGACAGACTGGGCTTCCTCGATGGCGAACACGATCTTGAGCAAGTTCTCGTCCCCGCCGATAAAGTCCCGCTGGTTCTTGTTGAAGAAATAGGCGATGACTGTCGAGCAGAACTGGAGTGCTGTAGTTGAATCGAGCAGCGAGATGTCGAGGATGACGGGAAGCTCCTTGCGGGCCGCCTCCTCGAGGACGTTGATGAGGTGCGAGTCTGGATCGTGCAAGTTGCGGAGGGCCGTCACGAGGTTGTTGATGATCGCCGTGATGGTGACGTCTTCTTTCTTGTAACGTTGAGCCTCTTGATTTTCCTCCTCGGCCGCTGCAGGTGCTTGTTTCTTCAAGATGCGGGTGATCTCCGATGGCTCGGTGTTCCACCCGTGCTCCTGGATGAGGTCGACGAGCTCCCGCCATTGCCCGTCGTCGAGGCTCATTAGCTTTCGGAAGAAAACGTTCTCGTGCTTTGCCTCCGGAACGATGATAGGCACGATGAACTTGGGAAAGAATTCCTTCAGGTTGAATTTCACGTGCGGGTAAACGTTCTGCCCGGCCTTCGACGTGATGTTCTTCCGGTTCGTGACCAGGATGGCGGGGATGCGATCCAGGATACCCGGCCGGCCTTTCTTGTCCGTGACGGCGTACTCGCCTTCAGGGTCGAAAATGAAGAGGGCGCCGTGATCCTTCGTCCAGCTGGACGTGATGATCTTCATGAGGTTGCTTTTACCATAGCCGGCTCGCGAGAAGATGAAGGTACGACGCGAGACGAGGTGCTCGAAGTCGAAGCGTATGTCGATGGCCGGGTCGAGCGTGTACGTTCCGATCCGCACGCCCGCCTACTGCTCCTCGAGCGCCTTGTTGCAGATCTCCTTGACGAGGGCACGCGACGGGCGGCGCACCTTGCTCGTGATGTGGGGGACGGAACGCACGCCGGGGATGAATTCATTCGATTCGCGGTCGATGCGGCCAAGCAGCTTGATGTGGACGAGATAGGTGATCTTCTGCGACTTGATGTCCTGCCCGATGGCGTCCTCGAAGAGCGCGACGTCGGCCAGCCATTTCTCTCCCATGAATGTCGTGAACTCGCCACGCGGGGCGACGTCGGTGATGCGGGCGACGATGTATTCCGCCTCGTTCTCGATCACCAGGAACTCGCCGATGAGCGGGACGTAGCCATGCTGGTAGGGGGTGATGACGTTCGCCATGTACTCGTAGGCGTTGCTGCTCATTCCGAGGAACACGCCGATAAGCTCGTTCTCGTCTTGTTTTTCGTTGGTTACTGTAGTCGCACCATCTATCTGTCGATCAGACGCCCCCGAGGTCGCGCCGCTCTACGTGCTGGCGCACCATGTTGGCCTGCTCGAGGATGTCCTTGAGGCGCTCGTTGCCCGATCTTTGGACGAGACGGTCGATGATCTTCTGGCGCCAGATGGAGGCGGTGAAGCCTGTCCTTACGGCCTTCTCGTGGGCGCGCATAATAGTCTGCGGGTAGCCGATGGTCGGGTAGGAATAGCGGGCGTCCTTGGCCAAGCAACCGATAATCTCAGCGATTTCTTGATTCGTGTAAATGGGCTTGTTGTTGTTGAAGTCGTGCGGGATCTCGACTGTGACGAGCAAACTGCTGCGGGAAGAGAGCTTGGCGATGTAGAGCTTGCCGAAGGGAAGCACCTTGTAGTTTATGGGCCACCTGAAGGCCGCGCGCTCGACCGCCTCGGCCACCTCGATGTAACCCGTGATGTCGGCGGGAATCTTCTTCTCGACGTGCATCGCCGACGCGAGGATCGAAATGACGCGGGACTGCTTGGCGACGCCGGCGAGCCTGCGGCGCGTGTTCTTCGCCAGGGCAGCGAGCATCTTGGACTTGAACTCGGGCCTGATCGACTTGGTGCGCAACAGGCCATCCTTCAGCAGCAGGAGGGGCGTGTCGGGATCCCGGACGAGGCGATCGTAGATGCACGCGAGTTCCCCGATTTCCATCGCCACGCCGGCATCGGTCGGGAACTGCGCGACCTCGGCGACCGATGCGGCGTCGAGGACATCTAGAAAGGAGCGCACGAGCGGGATGCTGTCCATGAAGCGAAGATTCTCGGGGTGGCCATACTCGTCGGTCGTCATGAGGAACTTGAGTGGCTCGTTGCCGAAAAAATCCGCGATCTCGATGAACTTGACGTTGAAAGGATCGAGGCGGATGCCCATCATGCCGCCGTCGACCGAAACATGGGATATGGCTGAATAATTGCTCACGGGCTCGATGGGTACGAGCACCAGGCGCCTGACGAGGTCGTGGAGGGCATCGAAACGCTGAACCTGGTTGTCGAGGACAAGATCGATGTTCTGCACCCGGTCGAGGTCGAAATTCGGGGGTCTTTGCACGGAGCCCACCTTTCATGCCGCTCGCAAGAGCCGCCAAGGGACGAAGGACGTGGGGGATTGCGAGCCCGGTCTAGAACGTTGCCCGCCGAGAAGATATAGATATTGCGGGGGTTTAATCTGCCTGGCGCATCTTAGCGGTCAAATAGGTAACCGGAAACGCTCAAGTCTCGATTTCACGAGCCGTGGGAAAACATCGCCGGCCTCGGCCTTGGCTTCTATTCGGTTGCTTATGGATTGCGCCTCGTCTGACATTGGATTGACTCTCGTTGCTATGAAAAAAATAAGAATGGTTTCTAATTTGGCCAAACTGACGACCTCAATCGTCCCCGTCGTCGTCATCGTCGCCGCCCTGGTGCCGCGGGTTGTTCGGGTTCAACTGGTTCGACCGGTTGTCCTGCGAGGCCTTGAACGCCGCGTTGTTCGGGTTCAGGCTGTTCGACCGCTGGTCGTTCGCCGAGTGATGCTTGCCCATGCCTTTCACCTCCGTTCTCAAGGTTTACCTTTCGGGATATCGGGCCGGGCAGTATCAGGCTGTGAAGATAATTCGGGCAGGCGGCTGTACCCCCGGTATTTCAAGAAGAGCATAGTTAACACGAGGTCCAGCGAGAACACGACGAACGTGACCCACAAGAACCCTTGAAACGTCAAGACGAAGCCAGGCGTTCCGGTGGCCAATCCCAGGGGAATGTAGATGGCCACGTTCACGATCGCCGAGCTGAGAAAGACCCACGCGGGGTTCCCCGTTCCGATGAAAAATGCCTTCAATCCCGACCCGATCACGAAAAAGATGTACGGCACGATCAAGACCTGGAACGCGAGCACCGAGTACAAGGCCACCTCCTCGGAAATGCCCGAGTTTAACCACTTCGAGATGTCGCCCCACCAGAAGGCGCCTATCAAGACCCACGCGCCCATGTAGATGACCATGAGTAGAGTCGACAACGCCTGGATGTCCTTCATGGCCTGCACCTTGCGCTCGCCGTACGCGTGCCCCACGGCGATGTTGGTCGCCTCGGTCCACGCGAGGACGGGGACCAGCGTGATGACCCACATGATCCACATGGCCGTGTTGTAGCCGCCGATCGCGCTCGGCTCGGTCGCCCCGATGAGGTTGACGACCGCGACCACGCCCATGATGTATCCCACGTTGCGGATGATCGATGACCGATGAGCGATCGATGACTATT
>JAUQYZ010000310.1 GCA_030587475.1 Candidatus Sigynarchaeum calidifontis | reverse complement strand
GCCGCGCTCGGGCGCGCCGCCGTCCCGTGCCGGGACGACAGTGGCGCCCTTGACAAAGTCCTTGCCGAAGCTGTCCTCGATGAGCTTGAGATGCGCCTTCTCCTCGGCCTTCGGGAGCCGGGGGGGCTCGGTGCTCGCCATGCGTCTCGTCCTCATGTTCGTCGTGTTGCCTGCACCCGCGCGACGCGGGGCATACGACTCATGGGGGCCTTGCTAATGAATGTGGAGCATTTAACATGGGAAGAGAAACAATCGAGGGGAGAAAGCAAGAGACAATACCCGCATGACGTTTGTCCGCCCGGTTCATACCTTGTAATACTCGTCGCATTTCGCACAATGCCACACGCCATGCTCTGGCTTGAACTTCAGAGCGGATGCACATATTGGACACTGTGGTATCCACGGCTGCGGCTGGTTGGCTCGCTGCGGGGGCTCGCTCTCTTGCTGGATTTCTACTTGCTTCTTCATGTATGGTCGTGCCGACGCGACCAGGCGGGCGAAGATTGCTGCATATGGATGCTGGCCTTGCAACAAGACGAACGCCGGGCTGGTTATCGTTTCGAGGTACGTGCGCAGGATAGCCTCGTGTTCTTGTTCGGCAAGGAACTCCTTAAAGAGTCCGTCACACGTGGCCAGGATGCACGGGATGACATGGGCGGTAGAGCCGATATTCGCACGAATTTCGATCTTTGCATCGATATTTTCTCCCCAATCACCCCCTTCACCTACATAACTATAGATATGATAGGAGATATAATTGTCGAAGAAATCGGAAACCAGGCGCATCCTCATGAGCGATAGAACCAACCCTGTCGATTCCACTTCCGAATTATCAGCGAGGGCAGGTCCAAGCTGAACAACACCGAAGTCTGTATTAAAATAGAACATCTTCAGCGGTTTTCCTTCGAGCATCAAGTTGTTGACCAACTGTTCGTAATAGTACGCATATACGCTCTCCCATTTGTGCCGGACTTGCGTGATATGTGCAGCATATCTCTCTGCAAGTGTCGATTCGATGTCGAACGGGTTCGCGAGAATTTCGTCGATCCACGATGCTGCAAGCTGCTTCCCGCCGGGAAGGAAGCCGGCAAGAAACGAGACCACCTCCTCCTTGCCGCTCGGATTTGCATCCAGTTTCTTGATCAAATTGGCGGCCTTCTTCATTTCCTTCTTGTCAAGTAATTCGTAATTCGATGCATCGACCCCCTAGAGAAAGTAGCCCATGAGCTGCTTGGCGGTCTGCCCCGTACGATCCTTCAAGATCCCGTCCAGCGACGCGAGGAATGAGTGCTCCAGGGCAGTGTCCTCTGCGCGAGGCATGGTCTTGCCCCTTATTTCCCCTTCTGGTGCCTCACCCTTTGTCCTCGTCGCCATCGCGCTCGTGACGAGCTTCGCGGCGATCCGCCCCAGGTTGAACCACGACATGGAGAAACCATTTCGCCGGCGGGTATAAAAAAAGTTCGATGGCCGCCCGCTCTCACGCCTCCGCGCCGGGCACGGCGCGGGCGATGTCGGACGGGGCGTGATCGAGCACCAAGGCCTCGAGGCGGTCGGCCGCATTGTCCCTCGTGTTTATGGCGGGGAATGGCTCGGGGTGGTCGGCGCGCTGCTTCTCGTCGCGGGCCAGGGCGATGGCGCGGGCGATGCCGGGGCGGAAGGGCTCGAAGTCGGGCTGGCCGATCATGGCGTCCATGGCCTGCTGGAGGCCGCCGCACGCGTCGCGGACGTCTCGCCAGCGGGGCGCGGTAGGTGGATCGGTGGGGTGCATGAAACGGATGATTGTGCGGGATTAAAAAGGCAAAAACCGATTTCAGTATAGATGGCCACGCGAAATGCATCGTGCATTCGACGGGGGATTACTGTGAAAGAACGGTTCATCGTGAACGAACACATCGATGTCGTGCTGGAAGATGATGGCAATACACATGTATATATCGACGGGAAGCAGTTTATCCAATGTATACGGCTCTTGCTGGCCGTGCCGATAGTCGACGATGCCGGCGAGATCACGTCCATCGATGACGCCCAGAAAAAATACGGCACGATTTACCAGGGCAAAGGGCACGAACCACCCGTCCAACACCTTCACGTGGATCCGATCACCGAGTTCAAGGGGCATTGCAGCAACATCCAAGCCTGGGTCGAAAATGATTACAACACTAGGCTGCTCCACAGCAACATCGCTTTCCCGCTGCTCAAGGAACTCGCACGAGCAGGAGATGCGAAGGCAAAACACGTCCTCGATGCTGAGCTGGCGGAACGGGTGACGAACGGTTCCGCCGTCACGAGAAAAGCAATATTGGAAACTTGCTGGGATCTATTGGAACCGTCCCTCCGCTCATCTATGATCGAAGAGATTCCCCGCAACGAAAGGGAACTCTTCTGGTGGAAAATTGGAGACGATCTCTACGCGTCTGGAGACATGACAGGGGCCATCGCCGCATATCGCGCCGTGGTAAAGACCTGGGCGTCCGATCCGCAAGGCTGGTATAACTTTCCCGATCAAAATCGTGGTCGATCGAAAGTACTGTTCACCCTTGGTCTCGCGCTCGCCAAGAAAGATGACGTGAAAGAGGCGATCAATGCCTTCAAGGGTGCGGTCAAGTTCGATCCCCGTGATGGTGATGCGTGGTTCAATCTCGGCTCGCTCCTGGACGATGCTGGCGACATGCCTGCGGCGATCGAGGCATACCGCGAGGCCATCAAGATCGAGCCGGGCAGAGCGGACGCGTGGAATAACTTGAGTCTGAGTCTAAAACGAGCCGGCGACATCGCGGGGGCAATCGCAGCTAGCCGGGAAGCCATCAAGATTTCACCAACCTACGTGAGTGCGTGGAAGCTTCTTGCCTTCTATCTTCGCAGCTCGGGTGACTCGGATGGAGCAATCACTGCTTACCGCGAAGCCGTCAAATTAAAACCCAATGATGCAAATATATGGAATGAAATGAGTTGTATCTACACGGAAGGCGGCAAGCTTGATCAACGAGTGAAACCGGATAAGGCTGCCTCTATCCTGGCAGAAGCTATCGATCACGCGAGAAGGGCTATCGACCTCGCTCCTGCCGAGGGGCTCTACCATACAACCCTCGGCGAAGCGCTGGAGGCGTCAGGCGACATGGATAGTGCGATAGCGAAATACCAGAAGGCACTAGAACTCGATCCGAACGAAAAATATGCGATCAGATATCTGCACAGGCTTGGTAAGCCATTCAAGGAATCGAAAATTGAATCAAACAAGTAAAGAAAGAAGAATGTTATCTTAAATGGATCAAACAAGTAAAGAAACGCGGGCCGTACTTGCGATTCTCGGTTTATCGAGATAAATTCTTCTCTTTCCCTTTTGTATCCATTTTCTTCAAGTTCCTAACCATCATCCTTCGTTACTTCTCTGCTCTTATATCCATGGCACGCGTCGCGAATGTTATTCGGCATTATTCTTATCAGCAATTAACTCCGAGTATTTGGAAACCTGATATCATCCTCACTAATTCCTAATGCGTTTATTAACCTAGCGAAGATGCTGTCTCCCACGCTCCAGTCATCCGGCATCCGCGTCTTGTATCTCTTATCCAAGATCTGTTGTTCATCTTTCGTGATCATCACTATATGGAGGTGCCTTTTGATAAATCCTATAATCGCGTCGTCCTTCTCCCCTTTACGGAACATCCGCAATACTCTATCAATAATGAAACTGCATGGCACCACATGTTCCCGCCAAAGTCCTTTATTGGAGCCTGTTTGTTCGAAAACACGTCTTGCTTTCGGGGTGTATCCGGAAAGTATCAGATCGTCGATGCCATCCATCCCGATGAGGTATCTATCGAATACAATACCGAACTTATTTTCATATCCCGACCGAAGAATCTTTACCACGTTCTTAATAGCCGCTCTAGGATCAAACGTGGGTATGCGTGCAATGGAATTTTCGACATCAGACTTCAAGGCAGCAATACTTTCACCAACTTTGATGAATCTATTTCTCTGTACGCCGTTGTCATCGTACCAATAGAATTTGATACCTTTTGTTCTAATAAGCGTATAAATGGCAGCGTAATTGTTATTCGTGTCCCAGATAAAGGCAAACTTCATTTCACTTTTCGTCGGGGCAGGTAATATATCTCGATCAATACTACTGACCATCTCCCAAAAATCCTCGAATAATTCGAGCACGCCGCTATGTTTCGCCGCGTGTTTTATCCACATTATGCTTCGGGACAGATACGGTTCATTGATGCGGGAAAACGATGCGCGTAGTGCGGATCTTAACCGACTCGATACACCTGCCTTCTCTGATTCACTCGCGTGATTCGATGAATTCCGACTCATCTTTCACCCTCCTCTTGCATGCTCGAATCTGCCTTGCTTGTCGCTCGCCCGATGGTCGACCAGCCCGTGTATTCGCCGCTGGCCGGGTCCATGACGGGCACGACCTGGACGATGTTGCACGCCATCTCCAGGCCGACCTCGAAGTGCGTGACCGCGACGACCTGGTCGAGGTACTCGCCCGACCGGGCCAACTCGACGATCACGTTCGTGGCGTTGTCCTTGTCGGCGTTGTCCGTGATCTCGTCGAACACGCCGAAGTTCGTGCCGAAGATCTCGATGAGGGCCAAGCGCTCGGCGATGCCGACGAACGTCTCGTGGCCGCCGCTGGCATATTTCGTGATGTCCTTGAAGTCGCCGTCGGACACGATGGACTGCACCGGCACCACCGACACGCTGTAATCCTCCTTGTCGATGCGGATGTCCCTGAACGTGGGCACCGACACGAGCCGCTTGTACCACTCGACCGTGTACTCGTTGAGCTGTTCGACCTTCCGCTCGCGGAATTCCCGGATGAGGTCGGCCATGATACCATCGAGATGGGCGACCTTGTTCTCGATGATCGCCTTGACCTTCAGTTTGCGAATCCCCTCCTTCGCGCCCTTGACACTGGTCTCGGCACCGGCGATGGTCTGGGCATGCGCGGCGGCCTGGCTGGCCGCGTCGCTGATGTCGCGTCCGATGCGCTCCTGCTCGGCCGTGAACTCGTCGATCTTGACCTTGAGCGTCTGCTTCATGGCATCGTGCGTGGTGGAGAAATCGAGCACGCCCGGCTGCGGGGGCAAGGACAGGGCCTTCCCGAGCGCCGCGTTGAACGTGGCGACCTGGCTCGTGAATGGCGGCGTGAAATCGAGGACGAGCCGGCTGAGCTCCGCCGACTTGCTGGCAGCACTCTTCTGGTTGTCGTCGCGGGTCTTGATGAGCGTCTGCAGCTCGCTCGCCAGCGCCCGCACCTGGTCGAGTTCCGCCTTCGCGGCATCGGCCTCGCCCTTGACACGTGCGATCTCCGCCTGGAGCTTGCCGATGCCCGCCGCGAGCTTCTCGAGATTCGCCTTGATGCGGGCCCTCTCGGCCTCCTGCTTGCCGATCTCGGCCTCGATGTGCGCCCTCGACACCTTCTGCTTGCACACGGGGCACTCCGACGTGCCACCGAGACCCTCCATCTTCCGGATCTGGTCGTAGCACGTCCGGAATGCCTGGTCGAGCCTGCCCTCCTCGGCCTTGTTCACGTTGACCGAGTTCTCTAGCTGCTCGCGCAGCCGCTGCTTGCTATCGATCGTGCCGGCGAGGCCCGCGATCTTGCCGTCGAGCTGCTCCCGCGTGCCGTGCTGCTGCTGGAACGCCGAGACCTTCCCGTCGAGTTCCAGGGCGGCGCGCTTGTATCCGGCTGCCTCGTTATCGAGGGCAATCAGCCGGTCGACGGCCGGCCGCGACTGCTGGAGCGCGCGGTCGATGTTCAAGAACTCCTGGTTGTTCTTCTTGAGGGTGGCAAGGGCGGCCTCGGACTCCCGGCGCTTTTGATTGGCAGATTCGAGGAGGGGCCTCGTCCGGGCGATGATGGCCTCGTTGTTCTTGATCGCGTCCTGGTGCGCGGCGAGCAGCCCCGCCCGCGCCTCGACCTCGGCCTTCTTCGGCACCATCTCGTGGATCGCGTCCTTGATGAACGTGAGCGGGAGCACGTGCAAGATGTTGTCCATGAAATCCTTGTTCTCGGTGCCGCCGCTCACGATCTTGTAGAACACCTTCTGCTCGGCGAACACGATCCGCTCGAAGACCATCTCCCGGATGCCCGTGGCTTGCTCGACCCTCGCCTTGAGGTCGGTCTTGCCCGAGGCGACAGTCACGGTCTTCACCCACTTCTGCTGGGCATCGCTCCACTCGGAGAACGAGAAGGCCTCCTTGCCGTCCCTGCCGCATCGCCGCCATACCTGGAACCGCTTGCCCTGGTTCTCGAACTCGATGCTCACCTCGAGATATTCCTCCCCGAAGCTGATCAAGTCCGTGCTGGCGACCATGCCCTTGTGCGTGCGGCCGTACAAGCCAAACAAGATGGCATAGAGGATGTTTGACTTGCCCGTCCCGTTCGGCCCCTGGATCAAGTTGAAGCCGGGGGCGAGGGGGAATGAGTGGCGGCCCTTGAACTGCCGGAAGTTTTCCATCATGACGCTGCGCAGGTACATATCCCGTGTCTCGCCTCGCTATGGTTTCCTGGCCGGTGCCTTGGCCGCGGCCTTCTTCTGCTTCGCCGCCGCGTTGGCCCTTGCCGGGGCAGACGTGATGCTGCCGAGCTGTAGCTTCTCCAGGTCGGCGTCCGTGATCCCGGCCGCGAAGTGCTGCTCGAGGCCCGACGCGATGGCACTGGCAAGCGCGTCGCGCGGTGCTTTCTTGAGTTCTTTCTTCTTGCCCGTGAGGTTATCGTCGTTGCTATAGGCGGCGTCGGCACGCTTGTAGAAGTCCACGAGGAGCTTCCCCAGGTCGTCCTGGATGCCCGACGCCTTCAAGAAGCCGAGGATCCGGTCCTCGTCCATCTTGATCTCGCGGATGGCCTGGATGTCCACGACCTTCTTGGCCTCGTAGTTGACATCCTTCACGCTCACCGGGCCGAGGAATAACAACTTGTCGCCGAGCCGCTCCTGGATGAATCTCCGCAAGGCGAGTGGCTCGAGCCGGGCGCTCTTCGGGGCATAGCTGCCCTCGAACGAGACGCTCAAGACGAGGCGCTTCTGGAGCGACCGCGCCGTCAGGTCGAGCTGGCCTTGCAAGGCTTTCTCGAACCATGCCTTGTCCCGTTGCTCCTTCCCGCCGCTCACGGTGAGGCTCTCCATGGCATACTCGGTCTCCACGGGCACGAACTCGAACTCGACTTGCCTGGCCCGGTCGTCGATGCTGGCGATGTAGACCCCGTGGCTCCCGCGCTGGCCGAAGCGCCAGTCGACGGGGCTGCCGGGGCCGAAGAAGGTCGTGTTCACGGACTTGACGGGCACGACCTGGTGGTGCGAGTGCCCGAGGGCGACGAGGTCGAGGTTGAGGCCCGCGATCTCGCTCGCCCCGATGACCTTCTCGGACCGCGCGACGGGATGGCTGTCGTTCACGGTCTCGGCGTAGGCGTGCAAGAGCAAGATGTTGAACTTGTCTTGGTCTATCTTCTCGATCTTGATGTATTTCTTGATGACATCGAGCGTGTCCGAGCGGTAATACCCGACGCCATAGATGCGGATCGTGTCCGTGAAGTCCCTGTATCCCGGCGTCTTGATGCCGCGGGCCTCGTCAAACCGCGGGTCGACGAGCTCGACGTGGGCCATGGCCGGCATCTTCACGTACTCGCCCGCCCAGCCCCTCGGCAGGTTGTCCAGGTCGGCCGCGCCCTCGTGGTTGCCGCGGATGTAGAAAAATTTGATGCCATGATCCCCGAGGCGCTGCAGCTGCCCCACGACGAACATGACTTGCGTCGGCGAGGGGGACGCCGTGTCGAACAGGTCGCCGGCGTGGCACACGGCAGACACCCGCCTCTCCACGGCGATGTCGATGATCTGCTTGAACACGCTGGTGAACTCGGCCTTCCTGAGCCTGGCAATGGGCGCCGGGTTCGACACGTCGACGTGCGTGTCGCTGGTGAAGAGGATGGTCGTCGTCGTCGGCATCGGTGCATCCCTACGTCAAGCCCTCGAGGTCGGAAACGTCGGGCTGGTCGTCGCCGCCAGGCGGGGCGATGTTCTTGGGCGCGTCCTCCTCTCTCGGCTTGGGCATGGCCTTGGAATAGCCCGCGTCTTTCTGCGCGCACGGCGGGCGGGGATACCGGACCTTGATCAAGTCGGGAAACTGGGAATTCTCCGCGAAGGCATAGCCCTTCTTCAAGTTGACCATCTCGAACTTCACGCGGTCCGAGTAGGTCTTGTACATGGGGTTTCGCAGCTCGCTCTGCTTCGTGCGCGTGAAGACCTTGGTGTTGATGTTGCCCAGGATCTGGTCGTCGATCTCGCTGGGGAACTGCTCGAGGGCGACGAGCGGCGTCCGGATCGACCTGCCGCGCGCGGCGATGCCCTTGATGATTTCCTTGACCTTGCGCAAGTTCTCGTCCGCGGTCTTCGCCGCGTACCGTGATAACTCGTCGGTCATGAAGATCATGAAGTCGGCGGCGATCTTGTATTGCTGGTGGAGGAACTGCACGTCATCGACGATCTTGCCGAAGATGAGGCGCTGCGTGTGCTCCTTGAAGAATGCCTCGTTGATGTCCACGACGAGGATGTCGTGATCCTTGAAGATGGCCTCGTACGGGATGGGCTTGGACTGCCGGAGGAGGCCCTGGTTCGCGTACTTGATGCCCTGGATGATGCGGGCAAACTTGCCCCACGACGAGTAGTGCGGGGCTTGTTGGCTCTTGTCTGCGGCGAGCGCCTTCGCGTCGTTGATCACGGCATCGAAGTCGGTGAACTTCTTGCCTTGCATGATGTGCAAGCATTGGAGCTGCTTGTCGTCGAAGTCCTCGAGGGGGCCGATGGCGAAGTGGACGTGGCGCTTGACGTCCTCCCACGACCAGTAGAACCGGCTCGCGTCTGGGCGCAGCGAGGCGAGCGCGTACTTGCCCGTCTGCGGGACGTAGTGGTCGGTGCCGTAGAACGCCACGCGCGAGAAGGCTTTCGGCTCGATGCCGAGCATCTTGTAAAGCACGCGGTCCTCGTCCCGCAGCTCGGGGTTGTCCTTGTCGAGCCAGAGGAGATCGTCTTGCTTCACGTTGAAGACGACCACCTTCACCCGGCTCTTGCCCGCCTCGGTCGCGAGGATGGACTTGAGCAAGAAAAGGGCGAACGCGGTCTTGCCGAAGCCAGATTGCCCGGAGATGTTCACGTGCGCGGCCTCCTTGCCGAGCAAGTAGGGGGTCTCGATCTTGATGACCGCGTCGTCGACGATCTGCCCCGACGACAGCGCGTACACGCCGATCGGCACGCCCTCCTTCTTCAAGTCGAAGGCTTGCAGGAGCCCCTCGCTGCCCACGCGGTAGACGGGCTGGTTGGGCGTGATGCCGAGCAAGGCATGGTCGTACCTCGGGTTGCCGGAGAAGCGGCGCAGCAGCGTGACGTCAGCATAGGCGAGCACGGAGCGCTTGATCGGGCTGGCTTTCGCGAGGTCCCAGTTGTTCTCCATCATTTTCTGCACGTAGTCGGAGACGTCCTCGAAGTTGTAGATCTCCTCCACGATGCCGTACACGACTGACTCGCGCGGCTCGTCGATGATGGCGATGACCTCGCCGAGTTCCAGGTCCAGCGTCCTGTCGAAGCCGACCCGGAACTGCTGCGACTTGGTCGGGCCTCTCGTGTCGGATATGACGATCCCGACGAACTCCTCGGTGATGTATTCCTTCTCCTGGCAATCCTCCAGGCTGAATGCACTCTTTTCTTCGCTCATGCGAAATCGAACCCCCCGAACGCGGCGCGGATCAACTTATCATCCTTGGCGTTCGCCTTCAAGAACAATTCGGCTTGGTAAATCGGGTATATCTTCTTGTCCCACGAGTCGCTCGGCTTTGACATGGGCGAGTTCATCGCGAGGACCATGTTGAGTATCTTGTCAAACTCGGCAGCGTGCTTGTACGCGGTCTCGACGCGAATCAAGCTGAATTCAGGGTTGTTGACGATGCCCGACTTGAAATTGTAGAGTAACTTGGAATAGCACGCGAGGATCTCCTTCGCGTGCGCGGTCTTGTACGTCACCTTGAATTTACACGAGCGCACGCGTGTCCCGCTGTTCGCGACGAAGTCCTTCAAGACGTCAAACATGAGATCACCGTCCAGCAAGTACGAGACGTGCCGCTTGACGATCCCGACCCGCTTTTCCACGGGAGCGATGTCGCGGAGCGGGCCATCGATCACGAGCCAGTCGTCCGGGTTCCTCGCCTCGAACGCCTTGATGATCTTGTGCTCGGTGTCCTGCCGCAGCCGCTTGACCACGTCCTCGAACATCCGCTTGCGGAACTCGTTCGGGTGCGTGGTCGCCACGAAGCCGGGGAGCTCGTGGAGAAAGTCGGGCGGGATGCTGTCCGCGATCTCCTTGGGCAGGAGGCTCTTCTCCGGCGTGATGAACCGCTCGATGATTATCGGGTCCAGGTACTGCCGCACGTGCTCGCCGTCGAGATGGACGACGATCGCGCCGACCGTCGTGAACATGATCGGGACGAGGCGCTTGATCGGCTCGGAGAACACGTTGCCCACGAATTGCGTGCGCTGGATGCCGTCGTGGAAGTACACGAGGGGGAGCGTGTCGGTCGACCCGATCTTGATGCAAGGCGCGGCCTCGAGCACGTCGACCGCCCGCAGCTTCGAGTCTGTCGGGTCCTCGCCCGGCACCGGGATGCCGATGGCTTGCTCCTCGAGGCCGCGCTCCATCGTGTTCGTGTATTTCGTGATCGCGCCCCCGATGGAGACGAAGTCCTTGTTCGCGAGGGTCGTCGGCCTCGACTTCATGCGGAAGATGTTCGTTTCCATCGGCATTCCTTCCATGCTGGTTCCACCTCGCATCGCTTGCTTATATCTTTTCCTTGATGATGCCGCGCATCGCGGGCTTCGTATGGTAATCCTTGCTCAACTTGTGTGCCCCGTGAATCATCCTGCAAGACTTGGTAGGCATCCCGTTATAACTGACGTTCAATAAGCTCGAATAGAATAATTTCAAGCCGATTGGCACGAGATCGGTCTTCCTGAAGCCCGAGCCTTGAACGATGGAGCCGTGATTCACGCTGAAATGGTCCCTGACCTCGTACAAGTGAAGCGCCTTGGAAAGCATGGGTTTATCCTTCCGCGGGAGGAGCTGATGGTTCACCAGGACGAACTCGGTTCTGCCGGTGATGATCATGTGACCAAACGGGATGTTCCCAGGCAGCAAGCTACGCAAGGGAACTCTCTTCTTGCACCAGATGACGATAACCTCCAAGTCGAGATCGATGGACGGGAGGTATGCATTTATGGCGTTCCTGAAGTTAGCACGATGCTTGGGTATAAAGCGGCCATCTATAATAACGTGCAAGACCCACTTGTGTTCCTTTTTATCTATCGCAGAAAGCAATAATTGAAGCATCTTCTTTATGAGACTCACGTCGAAACCGCCAGCGAGGCTGTTCTCGTATGGAAAAAATTGCGAGGTAAATTTCTTCCCGAACTCGTCCATTATGACCAGGATCGCCCCCGTCGCCTTCTCGTTCGTGTCGGAATACTGATCCCCGGATGCATCGTATCCCGCGAACAAGTCGTGCACGTCCGCCGGATCGGAGTTCGCCTTCCCGATAGGCGTCGTGAGCTTGTACACGATCCCGCCCGCCACGGCTGCCTTGATGTCGTTGTCGACGAATTGCAAGTTGTACAACGCGTTGTAGTACGACAATATCGCGTCTTTCTCGGCGCGATATTCAAGGGCAGCGGCGCTCGTATTCAAGCCTTGTATTATACGTAACCTCGCGTCTATCTCCTCATCTCTGACGCTTTGATAGATGTCGTTCTCCACGTGATCCTTGAAGATCTTCGATAACTTGCCGATCTTCCTCGTGACAAAAACGATGATCGGGAGGAAATGGCCGACATCGATGGCCTTCAGTCTCGGAAGTATCTCTTGCCTGTACATGCGCGTCCATGCGGAACGGTCGATGGATGCCAGCGCTGGCCATGTATACGGGATGAGGACATCATCGCCGAACTCGCTGGCCAGGCACTTGGAGCGCATCTTCTCTTTTAACAGATCGAAGGCAGCCCGGGGCGTGAATTCCATGGTCGTGTTGTTCGTCGGGGCGATCATGATGAGCTTGAAAGGCATGGGGCCTGCGATGGGGCAGACGGTAGCCCTGATCTTCCCCTCCGGCCGTTCACGCCCCAGCAGGTTGACGGGCACTTGGTTGAGCATCTCCGGCGAGGATCCTCTCTCGATCGGAACGTGGAATTGGTCTCGAAGCAGCTTTCCGTTGAGACACGTGCCAAACGTCATGATCAGCGGTCGGCCTTGATCCTTCCCCAACTTGACGAGGTCTATCAACTCGAGAGGTTCCGGGATCGGATCGTGGAAGACCAGGCCAGGGAAAGCCTTTCTGGCCGATTCTTGTGCAAGCAAGTAGAGAACGTGCTTGATGAGGTGGACGCGCGCGGTGTAGGGGATGAAGTACTTCTCGCTCTCCTTTATGCGCGAAGCGGGATAAGCGTAGACCTTGTCACTATTCTTGTAAAGCACCTGGCACACGACCTCGTTCTCGGCGATAGTGACACCTCTCTTCTTCCAGACGTCGACGAGGGATTCTTGAACGCCATTCAAGTCAATCGTGCAAGTCTTTGCCGTCATCGGCAAGACAGAGGCGACGATCACCCTCTTCTCCTCGTTCGCTAAGCTGGTCGCCAGGCATTCTTTTCCGACGATGCCCGCCAGGTCTTTTATTGGCCTGGGCACGCCTCGCGCGCTGACGTCGACTTCAACGAGCACGTCGTACCGATTCTCCTTCAATCGCACCGAGAATGCCAGATCGGGTTCCACGATCACCGGTTTTCCGTCGATCGTCACGTGAATCTTCGCGCCCTTTATCCCCCGGAAGACCGAATCGAGCGAAGTCTTCGCGAATGCTTCGAGAACCGCATGCATGTCCCTCTGGACATCGATGGACACGGGGTCGTGCACGTATTCTTGCGTTTTAATGAACTTGGCCACCCGATCCTCGAGACTCTCATCGCTATCCTTGGAGTTCGCGACATACACGGTCATCGAGGTCATCTCGAGTTGCCTAGCGACATCCTGGCTTCTCCCTGCGAGGATACCTCCACGGAGGAAGTGATCTTGCAAATTCGACGCCAACCGGAAGAGCATGCCGCTCTTGTCGACCTTGAGATTGGCGCTCAGTACCACGCCCTTGTAAGCAAATTCAGGCAAGAAGGTTCCGATCTGAAATTTCGAAAGCGTGGCTCCAGTGAGCTGCCGAGCGGGCAGATCTCTATAATCCGGGTAGCCACTCTTGGCCACGGGGGCTCTGCTCGGGGTCGTGTTGGATCTCGTGATTTCCATGACGCATCACCATATCACGCAATCTTGGCTCGGGCGTTGTCGATCAAGTCGGATGCCGTATGGATGATGATAGTAAATAGTACCCTAGGCGCGTCGAATTTCTGGCCAAAACCGGAAATTGTCGGGCTCGTCGCCCCGTCAAGTCCATCCGACATTCTCGATCCTTCTTTCCACATTTCAAGGTCTCGTCAAGCGAACCCCTCGCACCATGACACGGCCAGGGATTGCCAGATGGCCTCTGTCTATGGCATGGTGGAAAACATATTTTAATGTAGTTAGCTAAATGACGTAAATATGATGAGTCTGTCTAACTAATAATTCACACCTCGTTCTCTTTAAACTTCTCACCCAAAGAAATATGTCGGCCTCAAATACATGTCGTCCATCCCCGTCTCGGCCGACACGACTGCAAGGAACAACATCGAGATTGCTTTTAACAGCGTGTCTTTTTTCATGTTTTCAAGACCCCGGACGCGAGTTTGCTCCAAGCCGAGATGCTGTTCGCCGATCCCGATTATGCCTTCGATACACTTCCGCTGGTTGCGTCGTTTCTT
>JAUQYZ010000268.1 GCA_030587475.1 Candidatus Sigynarchaeum calidifontis | reverse complement strand
AGGAAACGATTCCAGCTTTCATGATTCGCATTCACCTTTGAAGTTATAGTTCATTGTATTCCTTATCCGTTTTTAAAAAGCTGCATGGATCGTGTTGGATCGGTTGGCTTGCTGAAAAAACCCGCTTTCAGAAGTGAGATGTGCTTTCCATCGCTCTATCGACAGCGGATATGAAACACGGACATTAAAGCCTATCTCGGAACTTTAAGATTGCACCACAACGGATAAATTCGCCGTTACCCCCTCTTCTTTCATGCAACCAATTGGGATCACTTGCATCGACCACACGGCCGACGAAATGTGGACGTTCTATAAGAAAGAGCACGACGGGCGAATGAAGGAGAGATACCACGTCATCGCCATGATGTTGGCTGGAAAAAATACCCGCGAGGCGGCCGACGCACTCCACCTCAGCCGGAACACGACATGGGAATGGGCGACCGCGTACAATGCGGCAGGGATCGAGGGCCTGAAACGGAAGTCCCCGCCCGGCAAGAAGTCTTGCCTCACGAGTGACGAGAAAGAGATTTTGAAAGCGGACATCCTCAAGAACCCGCACGAGTTTGGTTACGATTTCTTGGTCTGGGATGGGAAAGGCGTGGTCCATCACATTGAGAAACGCTTTGGCAAGCACATCGGCGTTCGCTGGGCGCAGAGATTAATCAAAAGGCTGGGTTTTACCCGGCAACGCCCCGAGTTGAAGGCCGCGAAGGCCGATCCCGTGAAGCAGGAGAAATTCAAGTCCGATTTAAAAAAAGATCGACGGCATGAAGGAAGGGGATGTCCTCCTCTTCGGGGATGAGTGCGGCATCCAAGCCGTGCCTTCTCGGATAAAGATGTGGGCACTGAAAGGCCAGACGCCGACGATACCTAGCCAAGGAGGACGTGAAAAGATAAATGTAATTGGCGCGGTGGAGCCAAGGACAGGGGTCGTGACCTCCATGTTCATCCCCGTGCTTACAGCAGTCGTGTTCCTGGCGTTTCTCAAGCATGTAATACGCACGCATGCCCACGCGCGCAAGATCTATCTTGTTGTCGACAACGCGAAGTCACATCACGCCAAGCTGCTCAAACCCTTCTTGAAACTCGTCGCGTGGAAGTTGGAATTGATATTTCTTCCCCCGTACTCGCTTGAACTAAATCCTGCAGAGGATCACTGGAAATTCTTGCGTGAAAAATGCACTCATAACACGTACTACGAACATTTCAAGGATAAAGTTGCCGTGGTCAGAGAGTTCCTGGTGAAATGCAAGAATCCATCAGATGAGGTACGATCCCGATGTCATTATAAATAGACCGCTGTCAATAAAGAAACGACCTTTGATTCCCCAAGGGATAAAAGGATCCTTTTCTACTATTCTACTGATAGAAATGACTGCCACGATCAAGATCAACGAGAGAACGAAGCGGCAGATCGAGCGCATACAGGCGAAGCTCGTGATCGAAAGGGGGGAGAAGGTCTCTCAGATCGACCTCATCGACCGCATCTTCGAGGTAGTCCTCAAGCATCCCGACATTTTCGAGGAAGTCCTGGAAAACAAGGACCTCCGCGAGGCAAAGGAAGCCTGGATAAAAAAGACAAGCAATGCCCCAGACTGGGGGGTCGATGACAGCTCGGAGGACATCGACAAGCAGATCGCGGGGCGGTGATGGGGTGGCCATCTTCATCGACACGGGGATCTTCATCGCGGCGAGGAACGTGTCGGACAAGCACCATCACACGGCCGTGGAATTGCTCGTGAAAGCCATCAACGGGGAATTCGGGCCTGTTTACACGTCGGATTATATCTTTGACGAGGCGATAACCCTTGCCAGCGTGCGCGTTAAGCAAAAGGAATTCGTCCGGGACATCGGTGAATATATTTTAGGATTCCCGGCGCTCCACTTGCTTTTCACTGGCGAGGAAATCTTTCGCAGCGCCTGGGACATTCACGGCAAATATTCGGACAAGCCCTTCAGCTTCACGGACTGCACCATCCTCGCGTGGTGCGAGCAATTGGGCATCCAGCTCATCGGGACGGTCGATTCCCACTTCGATGGTATCCTGACTCGTGCTTGACGTGGTACGATTTTTCGGCGTCACCCCGCTGAACCCGATGAGCACGCCCAGCCCCCACGGATTCAATGCCGTGATGTTAACGGGGTGATAACGAGGTAGAAATGTGTAGCCTGGTTCAACTAAGTCATGGCCAAAACAGGTAGGAATGACCCATGCCCGTGCGGGAGCGGGAAAAAGTACAAGAAATGTTGCTTGCTAGCTCAAATGAAACAAGAACAGCATGCAATGGCGCTAGCACATCCCCAGAGACAAGTCGCGAGCAAGGACAAGCGCCAATCAATTATAAGCCAGTACGAACCATTGCTTGAATCGATCGAGAACGTCGTGAATAGCACGGCCAGGCGAGAGCCCTCGATGACGGACAAGGACGTCGTTACCGTGTATAACACGTTGTTGCGCGTCTTGACGCGGCGAATCGACGAGGCAGAGGCAAGAACGATGATTACAAGCCTGTCACCGCGCAACAAGACCTTGTACACGCAGCTCGAAAAGACCATCGTGCAATTTGATGGAAGCAGCCTCCCGTCGGCGCGCGCGGATTCGATCGAAGAAATAGGCAAGGATATCGATCACCCGCTCAAGCAAGAGCACGCCCTGCCGGCAAATCAAGTTCCTGCCGTCAAGGATTGCCTCTCGTTGCTCCTCGATTCCGTGCGACTCTGGACGAATGAAGGGGGTCCGAAAGGATACTTGAATTATATCAGTAATTTCTTTATGTGATGTGAAGATGCAGCACGTGCGACGGTCATCGCGTGCCAAGGCGGTTCTCGAGTGCTGCCGACTCCCTAGACAACTTGGCAATCACCTTGTCTCGTGATTGTATCTGCTCATCGATCGTCGGAGTCTTATTCTCTAACTTGCCAGCCAATCGCCAGTGGCACGAGTTAAGTATGTCGCTCTCGTCCGTCGTGGTGGCCATCCGCGTCGCCGTGATGCTGAAGTCGATCGTGTTGCCGTGGAATCCATTCGGATTCCAGATGCTCGAGGATCGTTGCATCGTTCGCGTGTCGACCATCCCGGTGGTACCGAAGACGAGTGTCTTGTAGAGCAGCGTGTCCTCGTTACAAGCCATCCGCTGGATACCGCAGCTGAAGCCGGCCAACCTGTAGTCAGGGAGCCAATCCTCGAGAGCCCACGCGATGATCGTGCCGTCCCTACTCCCGCTGAAAAGGTGCCTGGAATTCGCCGCCAGCGAGGTGATGCCGCCTTTTTGGTTCTTGAGTTCCTTCTTGAACAGCCGGAATCGTGCATTCCATGTGCGAACTGCGCCGTCCTCACCAGCTATGATGAGGAGGCCTCTACATTGTATCGCCGTGGATATCAAGGCTCGCTTCGTTTTTGGATCGATCCGCCACTCGGGAAGCATCACACTCCAGCCCCGGCATTGGTGAGTAGTCCATGCTCTTATAAGTGAAGCAGTTCCGCCGCCGCTTATTTCCGCAGCCGGGCGAGTTCTTCCTCGGCGCGGTCGGCACGGGCCTTCTCCTGGTCGGCACGCGCCTTCTCCTTGTCGGCACGGGCCTTCTCCTGGTCGGCACGCGCGTGTTCCATTTCTAGCTTGCTACGGAAGATGGTCCGTTCCCGCGGGTTGATGATCACGAGCCGGTAGAGTTGCCACCCCTTCTCGTGTTTTGCACCCTCCAGCTCTTGCAAGCCGAGCTTGAAAGGTAAATGCCCCCCGCAGTCGATCGTCGCGTCCCAGTTCACTTCCTTGCCACTTTTCAGCGCCACGTCTCGCAGCTCGCGTGCCTGGTACTCCCCGCGTTCGTCCGCCACGTATGCCCGAAGGAACGGCGGCTTGTACGGGCGCGACGCCACGTGGAACGGCGCGTAAATCACGTAAACCGGGATCTTGAGCATGTGGCACAAGTCGACATGCTCCCCGACGTCGGAACGCCACGTGCTCTTCGACATGACGTTGATAGCCAGATCCGGCACGCGTCCACCAAATTCCGCTGCCCGGTAGGAGGAAAGCTGCACCGGCAACGACATTCCCTTGAAGAGGGACACGTCGAACACCACGTCTATCTCCTCCCCTTCGACGATGAAATAATGGTGCAAGTCCCACGTGACCCGGTCTTGTGGAAAGTTGGAGCGTAGCACGTCGTAGAGATACGTGACTTCCGCTGAATGTGGTTCGCTTTCCCGCCTGCCGAGGCGCGGTTTGTGCGGATCGAACCCGTCCGGGATGTCGGCCTCGATACGGGCTCGCCGGCTCATCTCTTGGACGGGAGGGTTTTCACCCGCCATCGAGGTATCATCGTGATCCCCGTATAAATGTTTGCTCATCGAGTTCTGATGGGATGCATCTTGTAAAATGACGAGATAATTGCGAAGTACCGTGTTCCTCCAACTCAAGCGGCGACATAACGACGTGCTTTTCTACAAGGATAAGAGAGAATGTGATTTTGTTGTCGAGGATCGCGGGACGATTGCCGATGCGATACAAGTGTGCTCGTTCCTATCCGATGAAAACCGTCAAAAAGAGATAGATGGATAAGTTGTTGCTTTGATGGCGTTTAAAATGGAACGTGGCACGATCGTGACGATGGCTGATACCGATGAACTCGATACGGGAGGAAAGAAAATCACGGTTATTCCCGCGTAGAAATGGTTTTCAACGAATGATGCAGCAATGGCGGGCCATTAAGAGGAGTGAAAGCAAGAGTCTTGGTCGAAGTACGATTCCAGGAATAGCCTTCAAGGTCGATTGCGAGAAGGATCCAGTGCCCAACGCCACGCGGGCACGACATCCACCCGTTTCCCGCCAACAGCGAGTTCATACTCCTGATCCTCGGTGATAACGATCCCACCACCGAGATGAAGGTCGGTCATCGCCTCGACGAGGCCTCCAACCTCGCGAGCCGTGTTCTCGGGTGTTAACTCCCTGGTGACTTGGATCGCAATGCTGATGGCATTTCCTTCCTTGAGCACGACGTCGCATTCCTTGTCGCGGCCGTAATAAAAAACATTACCGGGATCGTGCAAGGTCGCGACGACCAGGTTCTCGAGCAGCCACCCCTTGTCGACCGTGACGGTCGGACTCACCCGTTTTACGAACCCGTTATCCACGACGTAGAACTTCTTGGCGGCAACGATTTGCTTCTTCACGCTGTACTCGAACCTCGGGACGACGATGGCGAGGTAAGTGTCCTCCAGGTGGCCCACGTAAGCCTTGATCGTGTTCGCGCTCTTCACACTCGTGACCTTCTGCAAGCCATTAAAGCTATATTTCCGGCAGAAGTTGGCGACGAGGTATTGGTACAGCTCCCGCAGCGATCTCACGTCGGTGATGCCATGGCGGACGGCGACGTCCTTGATGACGATATCATCGTAGATGTGATCGATTATTTCCTCTCGCTTGTAGATCAACCGTTCTGGCATGCCTCCAGTGACGAGATATTCGTCGAATAACGTCTTCATCCTCACCCGGGCTTCCGTTGCAAGCTTCGCGGGATCTGGAATGCCCACGTCACGCAGCTTCAAGAACTCCGGAAACGAGAATGGTTTCAGCGTGACGTCCACGTGGCGGCCAGTGAGTCGCGTGCTGATGTCGAGCCGCAACAGCGACGCGTTCGACCCGCTAATGAAGAACTTGAAACCGGAGTCGTAGAACCGTCTGATAAACCGGTCGAACTCGGGAACTGCTTGTATCTCGTCGATGAAGAACGTCGATTGCTTGCCAAAAAGCTCGAGCAAGACCTCATAAATCAGGTTAAATTCGCCGGCCTGGAAGCCAAGCAGCCTCTCGTCCTCGAAGTTCACGTAATAGAAATCGGAATCGTTGTAATATGACTTGATGATTTGCCGCATCAATGTTGACTTGCCACTGCGTCGCAAGCCCGTGATGACGACAACGTGTGGAATCCCGACATATTCTTTGATCCGGGCAATGACTTGGCGCTCGATACCCGTCGGTTGAGCGAGAAGCGCATCGCGCTGATCGCTCAAGATGCGGAGCAACTGGGTCTTGGTAAGCACGTATAACTAGGGGAATTCATCACTTAAAAAGATCCGCAACCGGGTTGAGGGTTTTTCTATTTTTGTCCTCAACAGAATCGCGGATCAATCGAATGTTAAATCAATGAGTTAGAGGTTTTCGTTGCGATCTTTTGTTTTTCGTGCATAAAGAAAGAAACACCCTTGGACAAAAAAGAAGGATCGAAATAGAAGGCGATCGTGCCGGGCTTGGAAACGACGCATGATCTAGTTCGATATTGTACTCGCGGCTGAAGACTCATGAAGACTCAAATAGGATGGTTTTCCTCCGTCAACCAGCCCGCGGGTATCGCAGTCTGGCGGCCTCCCGCGCGGCGCGTGGCGACGAACGTGGCGCGGCAACCCGACCAGATTACCCCGAAAAACCTCAAGGCAGACCAAATACTCGGTCCCGTGATCATCAGCGTCGCAGTGGTGGCGGTCATCTTGAAGGCCATCGGCGGCGAGATAGACACGAGTAACTTTGCCGGGGGGATGGGGATCACGATCAACATCGCCGGTAGCATCGTGCCCGCCGCGATACTGCTCGTCGTCGCGACCCTCCTCAAGCGGCAAACACGTGATGACGTGAACCTGAAGCTGGGCTTCTCGATCGTGCTGGTCCCCGCGAGTGCCATCGGGCTGGCAGCTACCGCGTACCTGGCCTCGCTTTCCCTGTTCATGCTCGAACCCTACCCGGTCCTCCTCGTGCTCCTCCCGGGCGGGGACATGGCGGGGCGGTGGCTGGCCTTGTCCGTCGCGGCGGCCGTTATCCAGTACGGCGCGATGGCCTTGTACATCGTCTCGCTCACCGCGTCGGTCAAGGTCTTGCAGATGGCAGTCGTCAGGTACAAGGGCCAGCACGCCGACCGGTACTGGAACACGCCCTACGGCCAGCCCGCGGGGACGATGCCTCGAGGCGCGCCCGGCATTGCTTGCAGGCGGTGCGGCACGGTCAACGACCCGCGGGCGCAGTTCTGCGGCAACTGCGGCGGCTCGCTCTACTAGCGCGCCCGCTAAATTGCTCTCCTTGCATGGGTCCTGCAAGGTACTGAAATGTCCGCATCATTCTGAAGACAACAAAGGTTTCAACATCGGGTAACTCCTTGATCATCCGCATCAACAAGGCCCTGGCGGATTTATTGCAATTGACAGAGAATTCGAGCGTCCGGGTTTACCCGATCGACAAGAGGCGGTTTGTCGTCGAAAGGACTTGATCACCCGCTATATCGCCCTTCACTATGGAACTAACCAGCCATGCGAGTTCCTGTTCGGATCTCTCCATAAAATACCATCTCCCACGAAAAACGGGGAAAAAAAGGTCACTCACGAGCCCCCGCGGCACTGCACGGGAGGCCCTTGTACCCCGAGTCCGTGAACTGCAAGATGAGCCCGGCGACGTGGCCGGCCACGAAGACGAACGCCGGCGAGCCTGGCAGTATCCAGTCCAGCACGATGCTCCAGTACAGGATGATCCCCGAAACAAGGAGCGGCACGAAGGTGAGCAGCATCGCCCCGGCGACGCGTGCCGGCCGCCGCGCCGCGAGCAAGCAAGCCTTCGCGGCCATCCCGCCCGTGATGCAACCGCCGAGCCCCGCCAGCATGGCGCAGGAGTTGACGAGCACGCCCGGGACGGCGGTGTAATCGAACCTTGTCCCGAAGAGCTCGTGGTTGATCCAGTCGAGCTCGAACGAGCCGACCATGAACACGACGATGGCAAGCCCGAGCATGTGCCCGCGCAGGATGCCGAGCAGCGGGTGCTGGAGCGGCGCGATGGCACGGCTCTCGGCATCCCGGCGTGAAAGCATGGCAACTAGCAAGCCGGCAACCCCCGTGCCGCCGATGATCGCCGCCGGCACGACCCATGCCTTGTCGACGAGCGGCGACGAGACGAACGTGAGGTTGGCGAACGTGCTCGCGACGATGGCGAGCGCGAATATCGCCCCGTCGTCGATCAAGCCACCCCGGCGGTTCCTGGCATGGCTGCCGTCCGGGAACCCGTCCAGCAGCGACAAGCTTCCGGCGAACAGCCCCGTCAAGGCAGCCGTGATGGTGAACCTGGCGTCAGCAGTGATGGCAAGTAACTTGGCCGCGACGTAAAGGCCGAGGCAAGCAAACGCGACCGGGAAAGACACGATCTCGACGATAAAACGCCGGCCCCGCAGCACGTGGCCGGCGACGAGCCCGGCGATCATCGCGGCCAGGACCGTGACCAGCCAGCCGATTTCCTCGGCCCCGATCTCGTCCACGGTCCCGAACGACGCGAGCACCGCGTCGGTGGCCATCGCGCCCGCGCTCGTCACCAGCAGCAACTGGATGGCCCCGCGGGCCCCGGGCGATTTCAATCCCTGCAACACGTTCATGGCGACGCACCTCCTGCTCGCGGCCGAGTCTTTCGCTTTGCACCGGACGCGACGTACACGAGCAACGGGATCCCCCAGATTCCCGCGATGGCGAGCACGATGCCGCTCGTCGTCATCGTTTCCACGGTCGACCGCGATATCAGGGACGACAACTGCGCGACGGTCACGAACACGACGTCGCCGCCGGCCTCCAGCGTGTTCACGAACTCCGCCCACAAGGCATAGGGCGCGTCCCAGCAGATCAAGTGGTAGCACACGAAAACGGGCGACGACGGCACTTGCGCACGCAGCGCCGCGATGTCGTCGTAGAACCCTTGCAGTTCCCCGCTGTTGTGCGCGGTCCAGCCGTGCATGTAGACGACCGGCACCCCGTTTATTACCGCGGGCGCCGAGTAGCCGCCGCCACCATAGCCTTCATAGATGCCGTCGCATTGCGGGGCGACGCCCGGGGCGCCGTTCATCGCGGCGGCGATCGTGCCGAAGTTCCCGGTCCACGACCTGACCTCCCGCTGGTCCAGGCGAGCCATGAGCTCCCGCGTCGTGCGCCAGTAGATCTCCGTGTAGGCGGGCGTCATGTACTCGGCCTTCGTGTATCCCTTGCCGCCGACGCCGGTCACGAAATAATCATGCATCGATGCATTGTCGTAATAGAACCTGGCGATGGCGGGCGCGATCTTGAGTATCGACGGCGACAACTCCCACGAGCACGGCACGGGGCTCGTCTTGTGGGCTGTCGACTCCCAAAGGTTCCACCGCAGAAAGTTAGCCACGTACTGCATATTATCGCCGTCCGAGTAGATGCCGGCTATGTAGACCTTGTTCTCGAGCGGGATGCTGCCCGCTTCCGCCCTGGCCTTCTGGTGAAACGTGTACCCGTCAGGCAGCGGCAGGTTCTGCAAGAACGGGGCGTTTCTTAGCCAGTCCGATGGCGTCAAGGCTTTTCCGTTGGCAGACAGCTGCGACACGACCGGGTGCTCGTTCCCGCCGTCGGGGTACATGTACCCGAACACGATCATGTCTTGCGGGGTGTTTTCGAGGATGTACTCGAAGCATTCGAAGTCCGCCTCCGCGTCGCGCTCGGCCTCCGGCGTGTAACAGACTTGCCAGATCGTGAAGATGGCGTTGCCGGCCAGCAGGGACCGGAGGGCCCCCGCGTGGAAGTAGTCGAACATGCCGAGGGCGGTCTGGTTGCAGAGCGGGAACCACGTGTCGAATGCCCACCGGTAGATGTCGCCCTTCGGCGTGGCGCCCGTGAAGCCCCGTGCCGCGTACAGCTCGGTCATGTTCGCCACGACCGGCTTGCCCTGGAGCGCCGGCCAGGCCAGCGCGGCCGGGGCCAGGGACGCGCTGACCATCACCGAGCGGTTGATCCCGCAGATCGGGGTGGCGATATTGGCACTCTCGGCCTGGCCGTCGAAGATGACGACACCGTCGACGAAAGAATCGTAATAGGCAAGCAAGGCGGATAAATTGGTCACCGGAACATATGATGGGGTGTAATACTCGTCGTCGATGCTGTCCAGCCAACCAGCACCGTCGTTATCCCAGATCACGTAGAGCCGGGCAGTGTCTTGGTTCACGATGCCCTCCAGCGAGCTGAGCAAGTAGATCCCGTCGGTCGTGAGCCCCCAGCCCCGCACGTCGACCACTTCGAAGGTGAATGGCGAGCCCGGGGTCGGCCCGCTCGGCTGGATGGACGCGCCAGCCGCGGGCGTGGTGCCAGTGGCCGCGTGCTGGGGCGCGGCCCCGGCCGTGCAGCAGATGCACGCGAGCAGTAGCAAGAGCGCGAGTCCACGAGGGTACAGATTGCATTGCATAGTTCTACCTTGCACTCGTGCATTTTGAACGCTATTCTTTTAAGCGACGCGGGCAGAGATCCCGTCCATGCCCCACGCGGTGAAGATACAATATTGCGAAACGTGAGGTGGCTCCAAGGAAGTGCGCAAGTTCATCGAAAACGACGTCCCTGGCCTCAAGACCAAGGCGAGCTTCGAGCTCGTCGTGGTGCACGGCCAAGCGCCGGCGATCGAGATCGACGGCCAGCGCCTCGACGTCGACGTCAAGAACTACAAGAAGGTCAAGAAGGCCGTCGAGGAACGGCTCGAGTAAACGGGACCCGCGTCGCCTTGGAGAGGACTCGCCCAGATCATCGATGGACCACGCGGCGATGAAGCCCGGGTAAAAAAGCATCGCGACGAGCCAAGCCCGGGCGGAGCGCCGGCAGCGACCGGCCGCGTGGGTTCACTTCTTGCCACGAGTGCTTGTTACTTGCTGTTCACCCGAGGATCGCCTTTCTCGCGTCGTCGAAGAACCCGAGCAACTTGGGATCCGACAAGTACTTGGCCGGCTCCTCGTAAAACTCGCCCATGTTTTTGCCCGAAGCCTTCTCGTACTGGAGGGCCTGGATCATCATGTCGAGCTTGTCGATCTGCCGCACGATGTCGTGGACGGGGTCTTTTTCCGCTGCGTCGCCAGCCGAGACGAACGCCTCGAGCTCGCGCTGCAGGCCCGCCATGCCCGGCACCGCGCCGAGCAGCTGCTGCAGCGCACCGAGCTCCATCTTGGCCTTCAGGGCCGCCGGAACGTTGTCCGCCGGGGTCATGTCGCCGGTCACGCCCTCGACGATGTCGTGCAGCAGCGCCACGGCCAGCAGCCGTTCAGCCGGCATCCCGGCCGGCAGCATCCCGGCCTCCTTGATTAACAGCGCGAGCAGCGCCGTCCCGAACGAGTGCGACCCGACCGACTCGACGCGGCCCGCCAGCAGCCCCCGCTCGATCCATCCCTTCCGCGGCAGGTGCTTCACCGCGTGGATCGCCTCCAGCAAGCGAATGTATGCCGACATCGGTAGATTTCCACCACGAGGCAGAATTGTATAAAAGATGCCACGACGACATTTAATCAATTACCATTTCCGGATGAGATGGACATGCAACTCGATAACGTAGAGATCATCGACACGTACGCCGAGGCGTTCAGCAGCTACGCCGCGCGCGTGCTCATCACCGCGAAAGACCCGTACTGGGCGAGGCAGGCAGCCTTGTCGGCCGTTGGCTTCGCCACGAGCACGATTCACTGCCCGTGCGAGGCCGGCATCGACGTGGAAGTTCCCGCGGACAAGACACCGGACAAGCGCCCCGGCATCGTCGTCATGTTCTTCGCCCCGAAGGACAAGATGCCCGAGGTTTTGCTGGCCCGCATCGGCCAGTGCATCCTCACGTGCCCGACCACCGCGTGCTTCGACGCGTTCCCGGCCGAGCTGATCAACGAGAAAACCGAGGAGGCCCCGGCCGGCAAGAACCTCGCGTTCTTCGGCGACGGCTTCCAGTCGAAGGACGAGAAGACCTACCCCTTCGTGATTCACAAGATTCCCGTCATGGACGGCGAGTTCGTCGTCCAGACCGGCTTCAAGTATAGCAAGGCGATCGCGGGGGGCAACCTGATCCTCCAGGCCAAGACCATCGACGCTGCCGCCGGCGCGGCGAGGGCCGCCGTCGACGCCGCCAGCCAGGTCGAGCGCGTGATCATGCCGTTCCCAGGCGGCGTGGTGCGCAGCGGGTCAAAGGTCGGATCCAAGTACAAGTTCCTCAACGCGTCGACCAACGACGCGCTCTGTCCCACGCTCAAGGGCAAGGTCGCCAAGGGCAAGGACGATGCCGGGAACCCCTACGAGATCCCGGTCAAGAGCCAGGTACTTGACGGGGTCGGTGCCGTCCTCGAGATCGTGTACGATGGCCTCACCGCCGACGCGATCAAGGCGGCAATGAAGGCATCCGTCCATGCCGCGGTCAAGGTGCCCGGCATGGTGGCCATCACCGCCGGCAACTACGGCGGGAAGCTGGGCAAGCACCAGTTCTTCCTCAAGGACTTGCTCTAATCGTGCTGGTTCGCCCTTCCTTTTTTTCTACAATCCCTTCTGGCCAGGAGATGCAGCCCGTGGACATGCCGTACCTCATGCAAGAGCTGCTCGAGACCTTGATCGTGGACTCCCGGCACGTCGTGGCCCTCACGGGCGCCGGTATCTCGACCGAGTCCGGCATCCCCGATTTTCGCTCCCCGGGCAGCGGCTTGTGGCAGAAATACGACCGGTCGCTCATGGACATCGACATGTTCCGGGACAATCCGGCGCCCTTCTATGCCATGGCCGCGGAGATCGCCGGGCCCATCTTCTCGGCAAGGCCCAACCCGGCCCACCTCGCGCTCGCCAGGCTGGAGGCCGCGGGCAGGCTGGATGGCGTCATCACGCAGAACATCGATGGCTTGCACCAGCAAGCGGGCTCGAAGGTCGTGATCGAGTTGCACGGCAGCTTGCGGACATGCACGTGCATGCGGTGCGGCAGCAACTTTCCCGTCGACGTGCTCGCGAGAAAGATCGTCAATGATGGTGAACTGCCCCCCACGTGCGACGAGTGCAACATGGGCATCCTCAAGCCCGATGCCGTCTTCTTCGGGGAGGCACTACCCGGGCAAGCGCTGGAACGGGCGACCGATTTGGCAGAAACTTGCGACTTGTTTCTCGTTCTCGGCAGCTCCCTCGAGGTCTACCCGGCCAACCGTCTCCCCCGGGTCGCCACGGATCACGGTGCCCAGCTCGCGATCGTGAATCGTGAGCCCACGATGCTCGATCCGGGTGCGACTGTGGTGCTGCGGGCCACGCTGGGGGAGGTGCTTCCCGACGTTGTCGACCGCGTGCTCTACCGGATCCGGCAGAAGAGGGCAAGCTGACGCACCGTGCCACCAAGGCCATGAAAATAGGAAAAAGATCGGAGAAAACGCGTGCTATTGCTTCGATTTCGGCTTGCTCCCGTCGTATTTCTTCTCGGGGGCCGGTTGCTTGCCTTTCATGGGCGGTGCTTGCGCGCCCGTGAACGGCCGGCTCGCGGCCGGCTTCTCCACCTGCTTGGAAGGTGGCTTCGTCTCTGGCCCGGCGTCCGGCTTCGTCTCCGGCCTCGTCTCCGGCTCGACCTTGGCCGGGGGTTCCACGTACTTGCTCGTGGTGTCCTTCTCGCCAGGTTTCGCCTTCTTCGCATCCAGCCCTTCTTTCGACTTGGTCTTGATGATCATGTCGCGGCGTATAGCCGAGATGCGCGCGTTCGCGTACCGCCAGATGATCATACCGCCGACCACGAAGCCCGCGATGAGCAGCAACACCCCACCGATGATGTAGGCCGTCAAGTCGCGCAAGTCGGGATCCACTTCGATCACGCCGGCATTTATGGAACCGGACGACCCGCCGTCTACATCCACGACAGTGACGAACACGCCCCATGTCCCGGTGGAGAGGGCGGCCGTGGTGATGCGGACCTTGTACGGGGGTGGCCCGAGTACAAAATAGGTGATATTCTGGTTGTTCGGGCCGTTGAGCGATATCTGGACGTAATCGATTTTCCCCTCGATGTCCGACACGTTCATGACGAAATCGAGATTGTTGTAGATGGCGAATCGCAACCCGTTCGCCAGCGAGTTCCCGTTGACCGTCACGCCGTTCACGACGGGGTCATTGTTGGACACGATGGTAGAGTTTTTGTCTTCGGGAAAAAAATGTCCCACCGCCGGGCTCGTGTCGTTGTCCGTTGCCTTGATGATGATCGATGCGTCGCCGAGGGGGAACGTCATGTCAACGGTCACGCTGCCCGTGAAGTTCCCCGTCGTCGAGTTGTATTCGAACTTCGGGGACGTGAAGTTCACGATGCTAGGATAGTCTAAAGTTGGCTTGTGCTGGAGGATCGCAACGACCTCGAGCCCGCTCGCGACGTTGTCGGGATCGGTCGCGTTCACCTCGAAATGCATCGTTTCCGTCGCCCGCTTGATGTTGGCCGTGTGGTTGTAGCTGGCGCCATGGATCACGGGGGGATTGTTCAGGACGGTGAATGGCGAGACGGTCTGGGCTGAAAAGCCGCCCGATGTGTCTGTTATGTTGATCATGAAGATGTAATTCCCGAGCACGTCCGCGCCCGAGAACTTGTACGTCTGGTTGAGCGTGTCGTTCATGTACCACCGCTTCAGAAGCACCTGGCTCGTAACGGTGAGCTTGAAGAGGCTCACGTTCCAATTGAGATTGGGGAAGGGCGTCTCCGGGTCGAATATGGAGAAGAGGAATTCCATGGACTGGTTCCGGTAGATCTTCGAGTCAGTCGCGTTTAGCAAGATGACCGAACCGATCGGCGCGATGTTGTTCACGTACACGGTGGTCACGGGATTGAAATCAAATCCCCCCGTGTACATATCGGTATCGTTCCAGATGTTGGCCCGGACCTGGTAGTTCCCCGCGGGGATGCTGATATTCGTCTTCCAGGTGAAGGAGAAAAACGTTGTAATCGCGATGTTTAGAAGCAAAAAGCTCTTCGTGCGATTCGGGAAGGTGATGTTGAGTTCGCATTTTTCGATAGTATTGCCCCACAATGCCGTGTTCCAGCCCCCATCTTGCAACATCGCCGTGGCGTTCACGGTGAACCCCACAGACCTGTTTAACCGGTCAACGATGGTATTGTTGCAAGTGATCCAGATCCCGCCGGACGACGTGTTATTCGCCGTGTAGAAGTGCGATGAGTCGCCGGAGGCGATCACCATTCCAAAACCCAGTTCATCGCGGGGAGGCGTCGCGCCCGGGCTTGCAAGGGATAGAACGAGCGAACACGATATGACCGCGCCGAATATAATGGAAATCGCAGCTAGTCTGTATTTTTCTCTCATTATTTGTCTCACCTATTACCTCCGACCACTCCCGAGTTGGTGTCTCTTGTTGAGGATCAAGAGGAAAATGAAACCGAACGCCCCGAAGACCAGGACGTAGCCGAAAATGACGTTTTCCACCGACATCTGCACGTTGGATGTGATAGTCCTTCGGCCCACTACATCGTTGCCATATTTGACGACGATGATGTATTCCCGGGGGCCGATGTCCCACGGGTTTTCGAGGGGATCCTTGCACGACACGATGAAATTGTTACCGGCCGTGGCCAGGATGTACGATGCATCAGAGACTACGTAAGTGGCACCGGTGTTGAGCACGCGCGTGATGGAGACCCTAACGCTCGCGGATGACGCGAGATTGTTTCGGAACGAGAACGCGAAGAGCAACGGGCCGCCCTGGACTGGTTTTTCTGGGCCGGACAAGGAAAGAACCTCGATCGGCGGGCGGAATGGGACGAGGTAGTACAGCGTGCCCAGAGACACGTTCCCCCACGACAACTTGATCGAAAACTGGTACTCGTTAAGCTTCGCATGATCCGCCTTGAGTCGGAAAAGCATCGCAACAGGTATCTCCTGGTCGGGCACGATGTCCTCGATGATGCGTGTCGCATTACCACTCGCCAGCTCGATGTTCACGCTCGAAAAGACCATCTTGACGCTTTCATTGCGGTTCTTGTTCATATTCTTCACGTTAAAGGTCAAGCTGTAGTTTGAATCATCCACCATGTACGCAGGATATACCACGTTCGTGAGAACGATTGGGATATTCACGTACACGGGAATCTCTCCGGAAAGCACGGCGCTGCCATTTTTCGAGATGATGAAATTCATGACTTGCATCTCGGTGGGAATGTCGCCCTTGGCCGTGAGCTGGAGCATATAGGTGGAATTCACGGCAGAGCCGTTCACGATCACGTTGGCCGATGCCGTTTCGATGATGTCTCCTTTGAAGGTGATGGTGAGGTCCTGGGCAGCGGCGATGGAATTGCTCATGTTGATCGAGACCGTGAAGTTCTCGCCGGGGTAGATCGCCGGCACGGATTCCTCGAACGTCCGGTTCATGAAATAGGCCGTGAACTTGCTCCCCGAGAAATCGAAGCGGGCACTCGGGTTCTTGGGATCTGTCCACACGGTGATGCTGCTGGTGATGTAGAACTCCTTGGTGGCCTCCGTGGCATCAAATCCCGTCCTGTTGGCGACCACGCCGATCAGGTGCGCGGTCCGCGATTTCTTTTCGGGGTCCATGTTCGTGAATTCGGGAGGATTGGGGATAGGGAACGTGAAATACGCGTCCCCGAGGTTATCCGTGACCGTGAAGATCTCGTCGTAGACGGTCTTGTTGACGTACCGGATCCGGAAGTAAACGTCAGAGTAATTGAGCGGGATGATCGTGTTTATCGGGCTTGGTAACGAGTTGGTCATGTTCAGCTTCCACGTCGCCTTCGCCTCCACCGGCATCAGCTTCTCGTAGACGAACGTGTCCGTGTTGCCGGTCGCGTTCGTCGACACCGTCAACGTCGTTGATCTGGACGTCGTGTACATGCCCGAGAGCGAATAGAGGAGGATGCCGAGATCGCCGGCGAACGTGGCCTTATTGTTGGAAGCGGCCATAAAGGTCTTGTTTTGCGAGTCGTATAGCACCTTCTTGATAGCAGCCCACGTGTCACACGCCACGTCGTAATACGTTATGTTTTTGATCGACGGATATGCATGGTTCGCCGCAACAAGGAGGGACAAGGATGCTACCATCGCCCATGCATTGTCTTCGAGGCATTGGTTGCTGTCGATCGAATCCATGTTGAAATTCAGGGCATGGATGAAGCCCTTGTTCGTGGCGTTCCATGCCTTTTCAAGCAGCCTGTGGAACGCTGCCTTCGCGATATCCACGTGGGCCTTGGCCTCGATAGTCTGGCTGTACAGGTAATACGTGCTCAGCGCGTGGATGGCCAACATGGCATCGAGCACTGACTTCTGCGTGCCGACAGGCAAGCCATTCTTGCCAATGGACGTGACGAAAAGCGAATTGTGCAGGAAACCGGCGAACGAGCCCGGCATCGAGAACAACGAGATGACCTGGTATGCCTTGTCCATGGCCTGTACCTTCACCGTGTCGCTGTCGTGGTAGTTGGCGAGCCAGTTCAGTGCCAGGTAGGCGATCAAGTTGTCGTACGCGTAGAACTCGGTATCCGACGTCGCGTTGTACCGCGCGAACGCGAAAAACCTGTACCCGGAATAGTTCCCGCTCCCGTAATGATTGCTGATCATGTAGTTGAACATCTCCTCCTGGAAGCGAGATGCGCTGCTGCCAAGGGAAGTACTTGCAATGATGGCCCACGCTGCGTCCGTCACCGTCTTCACGCCGTCGACTGTGGTACCGCCGGCGTCCATCGAATGGTAAAAACCCCCCCTTTGCACGTCTCGGAGCCGGCTCGCGTTGAGTTCCGAGAAGAGGGGGGCGAGGGGGATCCCCAGCGCGGAGGAATAACCGAACAGGATCTTGAAGGTATCGGACGACAGCTTCGTGGAATTCGAGGGCGTCGCCGCGCCGCCGATCGCCGCGTGGTAGAACAACGAGCGGTTCGTGTCATTCAGCGCCGACTTGGCGAGGTAATTCGTGACGTCGTATATCCCGTCCTCGAAGGCGTTCCGGGGCGACGGGGTGGGCGTGTCGAAATCCAGGTTGGAGTCGACCAGGTTGAATTCGAGCTGGTGGAACTTCAAGGCATCGGTGTTGTTCAGCTTGTTGTCCACGTACATGATGGCCTTGATCAAGACCCCCGTGAACACATCGAAGTAGAGGATGTCTTGCCACTTCAAGTCGAGGATCGTGCCGTTCAGCACCGGAGGGGCGTCGACGACGTTATGCACGACCTTGACCGCGGAACGCGTGCCCATGTACGTGGCGATGCTCGCGGTGCCTTCGATCGCGAAGCCCGGCGTTACCGTGAAGAGGGCTTTCGGGGCACGATACAGCGTGCTCAAGCTCCGGTAATAGGAAAGGATCGTGCGGTAGTAGCCATAGTAGGCACCCCGGGCGGGCGAGCCTAGCGTGAGCAAGGTGTCGACGACCACCTGGTTGGTACCGTTTCCCGTTGCCCTCCTGAGGGAGCCGTTCGATGCGTACATGTCCAGCGTGGTCGAGAAGTTGTAGTCAGTGTTGAAATTCGTGAGGTTCAAGACCGATGCCCGTATCGGCCCCGTGGCCGAGTAGCCCCTGTATTGCTCGGCGATGAGGGTCGCGTTCGCCACGTCCGTGTTGTAAAAGCCCATGACAGGTCCAGGAAGCGTGTGCCCGTAAGATACGTGTAGATTTGTCGTCTGCTCGGTGATCGAATAGTTTTGTCCCGAGATGGAGTTGAACTGGTAATGGAGATGGGCGGTAAGGGTCGTTGATGACAGGTTTGCAATCCCCGGAATGAGCCCGTAATTGACGGAATATTTCAAGTATTTTCCGGGCTGGAGAAAGGTAGGACGGCTGATGTCCGCGTATGACTCCGCGAGTGTCCCGTCTGGAACCGATGACGGGCAATTGGCGGGGGTTGAAATCGACTGAATGCTTGATATTACGATTCCCGAAAGCAGTACGGCGGAAAGAACCGCCCACGCCTTCAGTTTCCTGAAAATCTCCGAGGATCCTCTAACCATGATGATCTCACGTCGGTGATGATAGAGCGCTTATGAGCTTACGCTATACGTATGGATGTTAGAAGCATGCGTTTGTTTTAATATAATTGGTACGAACACCAACCACGGAGGAACACTTGACCGACGGCACGTGCCGGGAAGACTCGTGGAAGCGGGAGGGCGCGTGCCTACCAGAGGAATCGCGCGCCGGACTTCTTTGCCTCGCCAATGATGTTGATACTCGTGCCACACGAAGTGCACTTGTTATCCTTGTCAAGTCGGAGTTCCGTAATGCTAAAACCTCGCCGTGCTACCACGACCGTTTTGCAATTGGGACATAACGTATCCTCCCCGCCTTGCACGCGCGCGTTCCCCACGTAGACGTTCACTAGTCCCATGTCCGTCGCGATCTTGCGTGCGGCGAGCAGCGTTTCCACGGGGGTCGGGGGCAGGTCGAGCTCGTAATCCGGGTGGTATGCGGAGAAGTGCAGCGGGATCGCCTTCCCGACGTTGGTGACGAGCCACTCGCAGAGTTTCTTGATCATTTCGGGCGAATCGTTAAGCGTGGGGATGATGAGATTCGTGATCTCGACCGCTTTCCCGTGCTCGTGCATCGTTTTAACGCAATCGATGACTGGCTTGAAATCAGGTACCTTGCATACTTTCTTATGGAAGGCAACGTCGAACGCCTTGATATCGACGTTCGCCCCGTCCACGTGGGGGAGCATGAGGGCGAGCGCCCGGGGCGTCGTGTAGCCGTTCGTGACCAGGACGGTCTTGATGCCCCTCTCGTGCGCGATCTTGCCCACGTCGATGACGTACTCGAGCCAGATCATGGGCTCGTTGTAGGTGAACGCGAGCAGCTTGCAGCCCGACTCCTCCACGCTGCGGACGAGATCCGCGGGGCTCTTGTATCGCAAAGGCATCGGCGTTCCGCTTGTCGTAAACGATGCCTTTTCCTCGCCATTACCTTTTACCTGGCTCAGGTGGTAGTTCTGGCAGTTCAAGCACTTGAAGCTGCAGCCAGCCGACGACACGGAGTAGATGTCGTTGCCGGGATAGAAGTGGAACATCGGCTTTTTCTCGACCGGGTCGATGGCCTCCGCGCTGAGCTCGCCGTAAATCAAGCTATAGCATTTTCCGCCGGTGTTCACGCGCGTCTCGCAGATGCCGTGCTTTCCCTCGGCGATGACGCACTCGTTCGCGCACGTGTGGCATTGAACCTTGCCGCCGTCCCGCGTGTCGTAAAGCAGCGTTTCCTTCTTCAACGGAGCATCACGACAAAAAAAGGGGGGAAGTTGTATAAGAGCTTTACCACATGACCATGGAATACCCGAAGAGCACAATGATCGTCTGGACAAGGACGAACGAGCCATAGATCACCGCGAATGGAGGCATGCTGACGATCTTCGAGAACCTCATGAGGAAACCGATGGAGATCTTCGTCAGCGCGTACATGATGGCCAGCACGACGAGGAACACGATGATGAGGATCCACTTCAATTCGACCAGGGTGAGTATCGCCTGCCCAAACTTGTTTTCGGGGATGACCGTCATGCAGATGATCGTGACGCCGACCGCGACACCCAAGCTGATAAGCGCCGCGAACGGGATGTCCTTGAGCGGCTTGAAGAACATGACCGCGCCGGTCACGAAATAGATGATGACAGTGAAATGGTTGACAGGGCCAAGATAACCCTGTACCCCGGTTCCCCAGTTTGTATTGAATGCCAGGCTTGGCGCGAAGCCCCCGATCTCAGCCATCACCGCGCCGATCATCAAGAAGAAGCCGTAGACCATGCCTATCCACGAGAACACCTTGACCATCGTGGACACGTTCACGCCGCGCTGCCATTCTTGCCCTTTCACTTCCGGTCGTTTCTTGGCCTCGAAAATCCACAAGTAGATGATCACGACCGCGGGGAGCAGCAGCCACGCCGAATGTCGACCGAACCAGAGGAGCACGTCATAGAAATCACCCATGTTAAGATCAGCCTCTTTATCCTGTATAGTTGTTGTTGGTGAAGAATACTTACGAGGACATCATGTGACTATAACCATTTAAAATTAGCATGCACCAGTTCTTGTCATGATCTATCCATCCAGCCACTATGATGATGCGGATCCTCCTCGTTGGTCGAAAAAAGCGGGAACAAAGCACGCTTTTTACCTCGCGGCATACCACATGAAGAAGAGCACCGCGAAGGAGCCCAATAGAAAGATACCGAAAGACATTATTCCACCCCAGGCCGCGATGAAGATCACCACGATGATCAAGAAGAGGATGTGCTTCCATTCGATCACGTTTCCCCTGATTTCGAGCGCGTTCCCCCACGCGAACGCGAGGAACACGAAGAGGGCAAGGCACAAGACGCCTGTGACGAGATCGAATGCCAGGCCATATGATGCACCGATCGTGAGTGAACTCGCAGTGTTCGGTTCGATCTTGATGTTGCGGAGGGCGTCGAACGGCCAAAAGCCCCCGGCCGAGAGCACGGCGAGGATGAAAAATCCCACGGAGAGCACGTACGATCGTATCGCGGAGCTGTACAAGAAGTTATCCCTCGCGTTCGCCTCAATGGCCGCTGCCGTCGGCCTCGGAACAGCTGGCCTCTTGGGTGCTTGTGACCGTTCTTGCTGCTTCACCACACTCTTTCGCAATTTCGACATGACGATCAGAGCCTCTTGATGCGTGATTTCGTCCGCATGATGTAGACGCCGACCGTGGCTATGGCGAGGCCAGCGACGATGAACATGGTGATCTTCCCCACGGTTTCGTTGAGCTTGAGCTCGCCGATCTCGTCGCTCGTGGGATCATCCGGCGCCGGGGGTATCGTCAGCGTGATCATCTGCGTCGACGTGGTCCAGTTCCCGAGCTGTGGCGCATAAAATTCCGAGAAATTTCCATACAACGTGCCGTAGAAAATCTTGAGGGGATAAGAGTTCTTCCGGACGAAGTTCACGTCCCCTCCGAAATCATCTGCCCTCGGAAGTTGTCTTCCGAACCGCAATTCATAAAACGTGAAATTCGAGGCGCCAAAACCTATCTTGAAATGCTCGCCGCTGATGCTACTTCCCTTGGTCCAATTGCTGAACATACGCGGGCGGTTGTAGATCTTCCAATCCCAGCTCTTGCCGTCGATGCGCACTATCTTGGCCACCGTATAGCTGTATACGCTGTCGTTCACGGGAGCAGTACCTATAGTCTCGTTCGAACACGCGATGGCGAAGCTCTCGTTGCCCGCATGCGTGGACGTCCGGAGCTGCAAACCGAAGTAGATGAAATCGTTGAAAACACAAGTGTACACGCGCAACAGCTGGTCCTCACCACCGATCTTGATGGGTATGACCGTCGAGTTGTAGGAACTCCACACGTCATCGACGACACCGTCGATGCTTGGCGCGGGATCGGCGTTTCCTGGTTTGAGGTGGTACACGTTCAACGCGGGCGTGATGCTCGCAGCCGCCTGCGAGGCGATCGATAGGAGCATAACACCGAGCATGATAGTTGCAGTGGACGTGGTTCGACGAATGTTCATCAGCCTCGCGTTGGGGTAATGGGTCAGAAAATGCTTCGTTAATTTAATCGTTTATTGCGCGGCCGGCCATAAGGCATTTTGGTTCTTTCCTTTCTGGACGTGCGCGTTCCATCATTCTCTTCGATCGCATCTGCCGATTCACAAGTCGAGAGGAGGTGGAACCGGGATTCTTGGGACGTGATCGGAGGTAAATAAAGCATTCAGGAACTCGCTTCATTCCCCATCGTCTTTCGTCGCGGCGGTGAGGTATATCTTGATCTGCTCCTTCATCTGGTTCACGTCGCGGGAGAGCCCGAACATGTCCGCGAACTTGTCGGTCGTTGTTAACTCCCTGGACCGGCCCTTCGGAACCGCCTTCACGAGCCCCATCTCGGTGAGCTCCTTCAAGTGCTCGCCCGCGGCGGAGCGTATCTTCGACAGATCCGACTGCAAGATCGGCTGCTTGGCCGCGATGATCGTCAGCGTCCGCATCACCGCCTCGCGGATCAGCCCGCCGGTGGCAAATGATTTCACCGATGACGTGAATTCTGGCTTGAGCTGCAAGATGTACTTGTCTGCAACCTTCGCGATCTCCAGGGCGGTGGACCGCTCGAGGTACTCTAATGCCAGTTTGTCCAGCATCTCTTCGACGATCTTTTTACCGATGTTGAGCTTGACAGAAATTTCCTCGGCAGACACGGCTTGACCAGACACGAAGAGCACGGCCTCGATCTGGTTTTTCGAGAAATCTTTCTTGTATTGCTCCGGGCTTGGTTTCTGGGCTTCCCCGGGCATTTTTGGCTTGATCTCGTCCAGTACCTCGTCGTCATCGACGTCGATGGGCATGCCGCCTTTCCCGGGCAGGTGCTCCTGGGAGGTATCAAGGCCGGGCGCCGCGGGTGCCGCGCTGGCTTGGGCATCACTCACCAGAATCCCGCCAGCAGGTGCGGTGGCCTCGCCGGCGGGTGCCCCGCCAAGAGGGGCTTGCGTTCCAGGATTCGTGGCCGGCGATTCGACAGCAGGTGCCGTGGCCGTGGCTGGCGGTTCGGTAGCAGGGGCCGGCGATTCAGGGACCTGGGCAGGAACTTCCGGAACGGGAGCTGGCTCTGCCACAGCCGGGATTGGTGTTTCAGGGGCCGGAGCCGGGGCTTCAATCGCGGGAGCTGGCGCTGCCACAGCTGGGATTGGTGTTTCAGGGGCCGGGGCTTCAATCGCGGGAGCTGCCGCTTCTGGCACAGGCGCTGGTGATTCAGCAACCGGAGCGGTGGCTTCATCAGCGGGTGGCTCGCCAGCTAGTGTTCTTTTACTAGAGGGGGCTTTCTTGCCAGCGGGCGCTTTCTTTCCAGCGGGGGCCTTCTTGCCGGCGGGTGTCGCGGGCTCGTCTAGTTCTGGCTCGCGTTCTTCGGGCTTCCTTTCCTCGTCACTCATCGCAGTATCACGATAGACTATCTGTCTTTCAAGGTTTCTTGACGTACATGTCGGCAAGCTCTTCCTCTTGCAGCACGTCGATCTTGTCACGGTTCCGCAAGAACATGAGAGTCAGAAACAGCCGTGCTTGCCCGAACCGGAAGCCATATCGATCCTTTTTCTCAACGCGCGGTTTGAGGTCATGGAAATAGGAAACTTGCTTGTCCGGGCTATTCTTTATGCCCTCGTAGATGATTTCAAGCCAACGCTGGAAGGTATCCTCGATGCGCTCCTTGCCGAGCATGGCCTTCTTGATGCTCTCGGGCAGCATCTTCTTCATGCGGATTTTTTTTGCCTCCTCTGCTTTAGCAAGGCCGGCAGCTTGTTGCTTGGCGATTTTTTGCGCTTGCTTCTCGCGCTTGCGCATGACCTCGATGATCGCCGCCCGCATGGAGTTCATGAAATCCTCTTGGGTCGCGATGGCTCGACCTGCGCGCAATGGCTGGGAGATGGTGCTCGGGATGTTCCGCCGCAGGGCCTCTTTCTTGCGCTCCTCTTCCTCCTTGGCTTGTTGCTCGAGCACCTGCGTAATTTTGTGCCGGTAGATCTTTGCAGCAGCGTGCACGGCGATTCCCGAGACCTTGAAATCGATATACTCCTCCTTGAACATCTCGTTGAAGAATTCGGAAAGTAATTTGGCAAGATCGTACTTGGCAAAGTCGATCTTGTCGATCACGTCGGGATCGAGCAAACTGCGAAAATAATCGTTTTTTTGCCAGAACTTGGCACTGCCTACTTCGCCGGACTCTAAGGCTCGCATGAGAGCCTCCTCGCCCTCGGATGCGCTCACTTCTTGATCGCCAGCGGGAGCGGGGGGCTTGCCCTCACTTGCAAGAGGTTCGGCTGCTGGTTCAGCGCGTGTCTCATCCTGGAGTTCCACCGCCGGCGGCGTTTCTGCCGGCTTGGTTTCAGCCGAGGGGGGGACCTGGGCCTTCATATCGGCTTGATCGGACGAGGGGGATTCCTTCTTTGCTTGCTTCGCCGGCCTGGCCGGCTTCGCTGGCTTCGCGATGGAAACTGGTGCTATGAACGGCACGGCGGTGCCGGTCGCCGCGGGGGAACCATCTACGGATCCGATATCGAGCGCGGCTTGTTTTGGCTCCTTTTTCTTGCGCTGCAACACGGCATCGCCTCCCGCGCCATCGGATGCTGCGTCCGGTTTGTCCTTTTTCTTGCCCACGCGCGCTCACCCTGCTCAGGAAGCCGTGCCCTTGTCCTCGTCCTTGAGCATGTCATCCATGGACTTGTCACCAGGTGCGACTTCCATCTCCTCCATTTTGATGCTGAACACGTCGGTGATAGAATCCCTCATCGACACGCCGTAGATCTTGTCGGCGTTGACGATGTTCTCCTCGCGATGACTAATGACGATGAACTGGGACGACAAGGAAAATTCCTTGATGACCATGGAAACGCGGTGCACGTTCGGGCCATCCAGCGCCGCGTCGATCTCGTCCATGACGTAGAATGGCGAGGGCTGGAAGTGCTCCACGGCGAAGATGAATGACAGCGCCACGAGTGTCTTCTCGCCGCCCGACAAGGACTCGATGCTCGTGATCTTCTTGCCGCGGGGGCGTGCTTCGATCACGATCCCGCCCTCGAAAGGTTTTGCAGGGTTCTCCAGGATCATCTTGGCGATGCCACCGGGCGAGAGCTTCGTGAAAACCTCGCCGAAGTGCAAGTTGATCTCGTTAAACGCCCGCATAAACTGCCTGGTCTTCTCGAGCTCGATCCGCTCTATGTTCTCGAGTATCGCCTTCCGCTCGCGCTGCAAGGACTGGCGGCGCAAGTCGATGTCATCGAACCGGTTCTTGACAGCGTCGTATTGCTCGATACTCTTGAGGTTGACCGGCTCGAGTGCCTTTTTCTCCTCGGCGGCCTTGGCAATGTCGGCCTTGATGCCCGTGTCCGTCCACCCTTCCAGGACCTCGGGCAGGGCGCCGAATTGCTTGGATTGCTCGTAGAGCTCCTCGATCTTGGCCGTGATCTCTTTCTTGCGGTTCTCGAAGTTGGAGAGCTTGTTGGTGTTCGTGCCGAGCGTGGTGTTGAGCTTGGAGAGCTCGTCTTGCAGCTGTTTTTGCCGCTCCCAGACCGATTGCTTCTTGGCATTAAGGCCCGAGATCTCGTTGACGACGTCGTTCTTCTTGTCCTCGAGGTCCTTGATCGAGTTGCCGAGTTCGGCGATCTTCTTGTCACCCTCCTTGAGCTGGGTGTTTATCTTGTCCATCTCGACGTTGATCTCGCCGATCTCCTTCTCCCGCTGTATCATGGCCGTGAGGGCGGCATGGCGGTTCTGTTTCTTCTGCAGATCCTTGTTCTCCTCGTCCAGCCGGGTTCGGAGATCCTTTTGCACCTGGAGCATGTCATCCTTCTGGCGCTTCAAGTTCTGGATATCCTTCTCCTTCTCGGCCTTGCTCGCCTCGATCTTCCTTATTTCCTCGTCGAGAACCTTGATTTTCTCGTCGTTGGTCTTGATCGTCGTGTTCGAAGCGGTGATCTCCGCATCGTGCTCCTCGATGTCCTTGATGAGCTTTTGGACCGTCTGCAAGCCCCGGATCTTGTCCTGGACGACTTGCAGCGTCTTGGTCTTCTCATCGATCTCGGCGTTTAGCTTGTTCTGTATCTCCCAGAACTCGTCCTTCTGCTTGTTTTTTTCGTCGATCTTGGCCTGGAAGCCCGCTTTCTCCCTCGAGAGCGACTCGATCTTCTGCTGGTTATCGGCTATGACCTTGTTCTTTTCCTCGATGCTCTTCGAAAGATCCTCTATTTGCTGGTCGGTGCTCTTGATCTTTGACTCGACGTTCTTGAATTCCAGCGTGGCTTGTTTCAAGTCACCCTCGGCCTTGGTCTTGTTCACGGAGACCGCGCTGATATCGTCCAGCATTTCCGACTTTTTCTTGTCGAGATCGTGCAACGCGTTTATCAGTTCCGTGTTTCGGGTCATGGACAGCTTCCGCAACGACGTGTGCACTTGTTCCATGATGTCCATGAGGTCCTGGATGAATGAATTGAAGGTCGTAGAGTTTTCCTTGACGAGCTTGTCCATGTTCTTCTGGACCTCGTCCTTCAAGATTTTCATGGACTCGTCGTAGTTATCGAGGAACATGTCGAGGTTCGCGAAGGCATGCTCCAGGTCCTCGGCCTTGCCATCCTTCGCCAAGGACTTTATGGTCTCGATGAGCGACACGATGTCCTTCACGTAGAGGTTGAAGTCGTTCATCGAGTTCTCGACGGTGTCCGTGCCGCTGGCCTGGATATCCGCGCTGAGCTCGCTCACGCCGGTCTTGTAATTCTCGGTGAGCATCTCCAGGTTGGACACGACGCCAACGATCTCTTGCTCCGCGCCATCATATTCCTTTTGCGAGTTTTCTATGCTCTTTTCAATCTCCTCCCGCTCCTTCTTGATGTCGGCGAGGAGTTTATTCTTGGTTTCAAGCAATTCCTTCGTTTTTTCGAGTTCCTTGGTGATACGCTGGATTTCCTCGTTGAACTTGACCTTGTTGACCTCGAACGTCTTGCAATCGCGCTTGAGCGTGTTGACTTGCTTGTCGAAATAATCCTGCTCGGACTTGGCGACCTGGATCTTTGACTTGCAGTCGTTGATCTGCTGGTCATACTTGCCCACTTGCGTGCGGATCTGTTCGATTTCCGACTCGAAGTTCTTTTGTTTCTGGGTTTCCTTCTTGATCTCGGTCTTGATCTTTTCAATGGCACCCTGGAGATCCTTGGCCTCTTTATCAGCTGCTGCCATCGCCGCGTTTATGTCCTCGTTCTTGTCCTTGAGGAGCTTCGACAGGTCCTTCTCAAGATTCGCCTTTTTGGATTCGAGCTTCACCAGGCGATCCTTGGTCATCTTGAGCTCGGTCTCCAGTGAAGACTTCTGAGACGACGACGTGTTGAGGCGCTTGTTGAATGCGTTCAGCTCTTGCTGGAATATCGTGATGTCGGACTCGAGCTTGGCGACCTGATTCTCCTTGTCTTGGATCTCGGTCTTGGTCTTGGAGATCTGGATGTTGAGGGTTTCGACCTCCTCCTGGACCTTTGCGAGTAATGCTTCGTAGGTGTCGCCTTTCCCCAGCTTTTCTTGCTTCTCGACCAGCGCTTGCTTGCGCTCTTGCATCTTGTCAAGGTTTTCGTTCAAGAAGCTGAGCTCGGTCTTTTTCGAGGAGAGTTCCGATCGCTTGTTCGAAATCTGGGTTTCGAGGTCGTTCCGGCTGGTTTCAAGACCCTCGATCTTGTGCGTGAGATCGGTCATCACGGCATTTTCCTTGTCGATATCATTCTGCGTGCCGGTGATGTCTTCCGTGATCTCGTCGATCTTTTTCTTCGTCTCGCTGATGAATATGCCGACTTGTTCCTCCTCGTCCCGTAATTTCTTGATGCCAAGTGCTATCAATCGCGCGTTGAGTTCCTTGATCTTGTTGTCGAGCTCGATCCATCGCAGGGCATCGTTCTTCTCCTTCTCGACTGCCTTGAGCTGGCGGGCGACCTCCTGGAATATCGCCTCGAACTTGACGAGATCCTGGTCGGCTTTCTCGAGTTCCTTCAGCGCTGCGTTTTTTTCGTCGTCGAACTTCTGCAAGCCGACGAGATCCTCGATGAATATGCGCCTGTCCTCCGGGCTCATGTGCGTGAGCTCGACGATCTTGCCTTGCAGGATGAAATTGAACCCGTCGGGATCGACGTTGGCCAGGGCCAGCTTGAGCAGGATCTCTTCCCGGGTGCAGCGCGTGCCGTTGATGCGGTACGTGCCCTTCCCCTTCTCGTTCACCTCGCGCGAGATCATGAGGTCTTGGCCCGTGAACCCGGGGAACAGGTTCTGCGAGTTGTCGAAAATGACGATCACCTCCGCCGAGGTCGCGGGCTTCTTGGTCTTGGTGCCGACGAAGATCAAGTCTGTCAAGTTCTCGGCGCGCATTGTTTTCTTGCTGAGCCGGCCGAGAGCGAAGCAAAGGCCATCGATGATGTTACTCTTGCCCGAGCCGTTTGGCCCGATGATGGCCGTGAATCCCTTGTCGAGTTTGACTGATACGGTCTGGTCGCCGAAGCTCTTGAAGCCCTTGAAGATGATTTCCTTGATATATGTCGATCCCATAATTCTCGCTGGAAGTGTGGTCGGTGATTATTTGTATACGTGGCTTGCACGGGCCGTCGCTGGTCAGAAGATCTTCGCGCACTCCTCCATGATGATCTTCCCGATCCTCGCAAATTCTGCCCAGAATTCACGAGATCTATCGGAAACCAAAATCAAATCGAGGAAGTTCGTGTTCATGCAGTATATCTCGTCCTTCCGGGACTTGACCTTCTCTTTCCAAATCTCGGACAGGATGGTTGCGGCCGGGATCTTCTTCTGCATAGCTTTTTGAATATCACCGCCATTTTTTTGAATTTTGGTCACATGCATAAATTGCAGCTCCTCCGCCTTGTATTTCATGTCCTTACAAGACATAACGATTTCGAGAGGTCTATCCTTACCGAACTTGCAATTCTTGCGCCACGAGCATGGTTGACACCATTGCTCGAACGATATAGTAAACTCCGACAAACCAGACAAGCTATATGTAAGTTTGGGCGTTTCCTTTCACCGCTTTCACGCGAAGGTCGATGGCCGTGGAATTTCCTTCGTAAATACCGGAGACCCCGGGGCGAGATCCAGCTATTTAATATATGACATCTCGCGCGACGATATTAAGACTCCCATTCCGCCTTCTTGGTGCCTTCCGCCACCGAGCGCGATGTTGCATCATCGGCTATTGAACGCTGCCTTAAAATCGTCAGTGATCGCGTCGGACAGCTTGTGGATGGCAATCGGATTCAAGTCATCCGACACGATGATGAGGTTTCGGTCCTTGCGGGTGAAGGGTTCGAGGGACCGGAAGTCGATACGCGTTCTCTTTCTCGATGACAAGATCACGTGATCGATCTTGTCGTCGGCCTTTATGTTCTCGAATTGACCAATGATCGACGCGAAAAAACCGGGTAACGGGTAGAGCAGCGAGAAGGCGAAGTCCGGCGTCGATGCAAAGGCCAGGACGGCGTTCTTGGGATCGGATATGAAGCAGAGCGTGCGCTTGCAACCCGCCAGGTTCTTGTCGAGGATTTCCTTGATGCGCGCCGCTTCTGGCGACGCCGCGCCGAGCAAGACATAGAACGCGTCGTACAACAGGTGCAAGAAGCCTGGCGCGATGCTCGTGAAATGCACGGGAACCGATTCCTCGCGTGCCCAGGCTTCGATCTCTAGCCGGGTTTCCTCGCGGTTGCCCTCGCTCAACAGGTCGTACTTGTGGCAAAACAAGACGATGTTGGCATCGAGCTGGTTTTTTTTCGTGATAGCCTTGATGCCGTCGATGTCGAACTTGACATCCTTGCGATCGGCTTGCCATCGCGTGCAATCGATGATGTACACGACGACAAACGCTTGTTCGAGGATAAACGTGTATTTCTCCTCGTCTTCGCGCACCCTCGCCATGTACTGCCCGGGATGGTCAAAGATGCTCACGGACGTGTCCAACCAGGGAACGATCACGGTCGAGAGCCCCACGGTCGGCGGGAGGGGCTCGGCCATCAGCGTGGCTGGATCGTTCCCCTCGAAGAAGACCTTCTCGATCGTCGTCTTGCCGACCGCTGGACGGCCGAGCAGCACGATTTTCTTCTTGTCCATCTTCAATGCGCCAGTCACGAATTGTGAAGCCTTGGCGGGCCAGGATAGCTTCATTCCGCGCGTCCGCCATGCCTTAGAAATGACTTGGCGGCATGGTTAAACTACCTTTGCGATGGGCATCGCCGGATCACATGCCGACGTGCTATCGCAAAAAGGTATTTAAAGGGAATTTTCCTTAAGACTATCCGGAGCGCCGCTCCACAGAATAGAAAAGACACGCAAGGCGAATCATGTCGTCAAGCAAAAAATCGGTATGCCCTATTTGTTCCCTGCCGATGGAGCTTTGCGTGAGCCTTTTCTATTGTGATCGAATTTCATCGGTTTCTACTTTCTAATGAAAAAAACAAAGTAAGGCGAATCATGTCGTCAAGCAAAAAAGCTGTTTGTCCTGTCTGTTCGCTTCCGCAAGAATTATGTGTTTGCAAGGCGGTGAGCCAAGAGGAAAGCAAGATAAAGGTCAGGACCGACAAGCGGAAGTGGGGAAGGCTCGTCACCCTCCTGGAATTCACCGGCCTGGCAAACGTCAACCTCAACGATGTCGCCCGCAAGCTCAAGACCAAGGCAGCGTGCGGCGGGACGATCGATGGAAATGTCATCGAACTACAAGGCGACCACACGTTCAGCGTGCGGAACTGGCTCAAGGAGATGGGGTTCGAGGATAGCAATATCCAGGTCATGAGAACCGTACACACGGGTACCAAGCATTAAACGTGTTTTCTTTCAAAAACGCCCGTTATATTTTTTCCCTTTGCATCGATGGCCGAATGCGTGCTTGCCGCGCGGGGAAAAAGGCGATCCGAAGTCGGGAGCACTGCCTATTTCTTCTTGCAGAGCGTGATCTCGATGCAGCTCACGTTGCTCTCCTTGCCATCGGGCCCGGCAAGCCGCTCCGTGCCGATGGCGATGCCCTTCACCTCGACGTTCTGCATGAACCGGTTCCGTATCACCTCGGCAACGTCGACGGCATGGCTGATTGCCTTGCCTCTTGCCTTGATCACGCATTCCTTTCCCTCGTTCAAGAGCATCATCGCCGCGAGCACGTAATTGTTCGTGGGTCGCCGTCCAATGTACACAGACGTGTCATCCTTGCCTGGCATGCGTGTCACTCTTTCCGGTAGTATGCATGGCGCGGAACATGAAGGGAAATACGCCGGTTCGTCGCGTCCTCGCGGTACCGGCATATGACGTGGAACTCTCGATTCAACGCCTGGACCTACTACGCGATTAGGCTTAAAAAACCTTGTCCCTGGCACAGCGAACCGAAAAGAAAAAAGGAGGGATGAAAGGAACAACCGAGATCGCGCACGAGGGGATCACGGCGGGATCACGGCGGATACCATCGCCTCGCCGCCTTCCCACGTGTAGATGGTAACCTTGATCGTGTCCCCAGGGGACAAGTTCGTTCCCGGCCAATCAAAGACCGTGATTCCACTGGAACTCTGAAGGGGCAATGTTTCACCGATATCGACCGACGCGTTCCTGTTATACGGGACTACCCAATATGTCTGTCCCAACGCCACGAGCTTGATGATGTCGATGGTCATATTGATGCATCGCCCCACGGTACCCGCATTATTCGCGGAAATCTGCAAAATGCCTCCACTTTCCGCGCTGACAAGCGGCAACGTGACCTCGAGCGCGGTCATCGGGTTCTCGGTCACTTGTACCACCGTGCTATCGTTTACCGCCGCTGTCCCAACTCGTAATAACGCATCATCGGTGGTGTTGAAATACCTCACCCCGGCGGCAGCGTAGTGGTACTTGAGGACGACGGTCTCTTGCAAACCGATCGTGAGGTTGTTCATGCCGAGATACACGTGCGAATTGTTCAAGTTGATTTGGCTACTCGAGTTGATCCAGAGCCTCGTGATAGTCGTCGGTTCACTTCCCACGTTTTTAACACTCACAAGCACAGTTTCGTTGGTGAAGGCGTACGTGAGCTGGTTCTGCTGCAGGATCTTGATATTCTCGCCGCTGGTGATAGTCTTGATCTGAGCACTATCCGCGGCGACCACGTCGTTCTTGTTGTCGATGGCATACACGGAGACTTGCTGTGTGGCATCGAGCTTCAAGGCGCCGTGGTTGATCCGGATCGTCCGGGTCTGGCCAGGCTCGAAGGAATAACCCTGGTTGTTCTCGATGTTCCATCCGCTGTACGTGCTCCCGTTGATGCGCACCTCGCTCAACCACAGCTTCTTGATCCCCGTATTCCTGACCTTCACGCGGATAGTGCCATTGGTCCACGCGACGCTCGACGCAAAGTTCACGGGCATGAAGGATCGATATCGCGTCATCTCCGGCTTTGAGAAGTCCACCAAGGAATGGTTCTTGGCGAATACGTTGTCGTAGACGAGATCTGCCTCGGGCAGCGTGATGAAATCCTCCGTGTATGTCATGGCAGCCTGGTCCTTGCAGAACGTGACGCTGAACAAGTCACTCACCCCCTCGACCATAGTTGCATTCACCTTGACAATGTCGCCAACGGAGAACGACTGGTTAGCCGCGGTAACGCTAAACCTGCGCATTTCGCCAACGGGTATCACGTATGTCTCGTTGATGGCGGTGATGTTCCCGCGATCATACAAGACACTGTCGACGGTCACTTTCCCGATGGCGACGGCTTCTGAGCCAGTGTTCTTGACATCGAACTCGACCTTGTTAGGGAGCTGCCCCGAAGAGGTCGTACGGTTCACCTCGACATCGAGAGCCTTTTTAGCTAGTACCTTCGACGAGTTAATGTGGGAAATTGAGGTGACCGCATCGATCCCGTTAACCGCGGCAGTGAATTTGAAATCCATTACCTGGCCCAAGGGGAGAGTTACGGCGGAAGGTGTTCCCGTTGTCGTGGTGAACCAATACCTTTTCGTCTCGTTCGGTTGCACCTCTGGCGTGCCCTCGTACGGGAACGTCTCGAAGTTAGCAAAGCACGTTGCAGTCGTAAGGTTCAGAGGGTGGCTACCCGTGTTCTTGATGAGCACGTTCCCGAAATTCTCGTAAACGGTCATATTCAATATCTCGAAATCCGATTCAATAGCAGTGTAATCGACCTTGTATATCTTGACCGTGTGGTTCGAAGAGAAAAACGCCTTCCGGAACACCTTGAAATCGAAATAGCCGGGCTCGTTGAACATCTCCTCCCACCTGTTGAGCTGTCTCGGGTTGAGATTCGTCTTGGGCTCGCTCGCGTTGTAAACGTCGTACCTGCGTGGCGGGTAGCTGTTGGGATTGTTGGGATCGCCGTTGATCTCCCGCGCTGCCCAATACTCGAGTTGGGTGGTCGCCGTGGCGGTCGTGCGCGGTTCCTGGTAGAACATCATGCGAACCAGCTGGGACTTGAACCATTTTTCCTCGTAAAGCCCGCTGGACTCGTTGATGTAATCAGCATAGTTGAAAACCTTGTATTCGCCCGTGTTGGGGTCGTTGAACTTGTACCAGTTCTCTTTTTGATTCAAGCCGGAATAGGACTTGTAGATGTTCGAATAGTCGTTGCAGATCTTGACCATCCACGGCCACTTGCCCTCGTCGCCCCCGAGGCCGGACACGAGGTGCCCGTAATAGACAAGCACGTAGTCGGCGTTGAGTTTCTTGAATATCCTCGCGGACTCGAGCTCGTCGTTCATCATCATCCCCATGCCCACGAACCCGATACGTGTCGAGTTGATGGTGGCGTTGTCGTTAACCGACGTCACGTTCCCGAGTATCGTCGACCAGTACCCGTAGTCCCACCACGAGACGACGACCGTGCCGCTGTGGAGGTTCGTCTGCATCCACGTGAGCGCCTCCTCCCAGTCGTGGAATTGGCCACCGACGACGAGTTCCGTGTACGGCAACTGGGTCTTCGCCACGTCGGTCGCCTGGGAGACTTGCGCGATGCCGAGCACGCCGATGAAGATGAAGACCGCGTACGACACGCCGGGATCCACGCCTTGCCTGCCCTCGCGCCGGCGCGTGCGTGCTGCGTGCATGATACGCCGCTGGGCGACGATCGAGCCGAACGACTTGAGGATCTGGCTGATGCCGTAGGCACCCATCATCGCCGCGGCCGGCGCGAAGAGCATGATCACCCGGGTCATGGATCCCGTGAAGTAGTAGAGCGTGAGGGTGACGATGATCCACACTATGTCCGAATCGCTGCCGCGCTTGTACGCGAAATAGATGCCCGGCACGATGAAAAGCAGCGGGACGAAGGTATTATAGTAATAGATAGCCCACGGCGAAGGCATGTGCTCACCGACCGAGGCCACGAGCGATACTTGCTCGCGGAAGGCCGGGTTGAGCAGCGTCAACATGCGCGACGAGAGGCTCAAGATGGGGACGAAGAACGACGCGATGTAGATGCCGACGGCCCCCGCGATCACGAGGGGGATGGAATATTTCTTCAACCACGTCCAGAACGCCCGGTACCACTCGGGATCGTTCGCTTTCTTCCGGTAGAAGAATTCGATGAAGGGCATAGCGAACAAGACGAGAATCGGGATGACGAAATCCGACCCGGTGAAGAAGAGATTGATCGGGTCGCGCCGCGTGATCGACCGGATAATGAAACCTATCGCGATGACCGTCGAGTAGCCGATGAGCAGCCTCGTGCTGTATTTCTTGGCCACGATCAAGATGATGGAGCAGAGGGGCAATAGCAGCGCCGTGTAGGTGTAGCCACCCCAGGAGATGCCGAGATATCCGAAGGCGAAGCCACCGAGCACGCCGTCTATGATCGAGCCCTTCTTTACCGACCTGGTGAAGAAGAGCAGGACGAGCATGGTCGCAAACACGCCAACGGTCTCGTTGTCGAAAAAACCCGCGCACGTTCGCTGCATGTATCCGGGGGAAAATGCGAGGAAGAACGCCGCGAGAATGCCAGCCCGCTTGTCGAGCAGCTCCTTGCCAAGGAAAAACATAACGATGCAAGTCAGCGCCGCCATGAACGCGGGGAAATAGAAGCAAACGTCGTATAGCGTGACGGGAAAGCCAAGCCCGCTAAGTATCATGTAGAAAAACACGGCAGTGGCAGGGAGCCCGACGTACATCTTGTAAAACGGATTGCCCTCAGGATACCAGGATTGGTAATCAACCCACTTCGCCAGTTCCCAGTAGCCGTTGTTGAGGAGGTATTGCGCCGTCTTGTACTGCGCCCACGGGTCAAATTCCTTGATCAGGTACACCCCGTTGAAGACCGGGCTCAAGCGTATGAAGAAAGCACAGATAAAGATGAGGATCAGCGAGATTGCCAGGAGGATATTGGCAGGAACGATCTTCATCGACGCGCGTGCTTTCTCTCCTCCCTCTTGAAAGAACTTCTTGATCTTTGCTGTGAGACTTGGCATAAATGATCTCCTTGTTCACCAATGAGAGTAACGAGTTCGGCAATTGCTGCCGCTATTTACTATTATCTGGACGGGAATAAAGCTCCGTTGGAATTAAAGCCGTTTGGAACGTTCCTTGTGCGCCTTCCGGAAAGCTTCGCGAGTGGATTCAGCGCTGGAAGCGGGCGAGGAGGGTAATGGCTACGAGCAAGAGGATGGTGCCGGGAATGAAAAGCCATGGGAAAGTGATGTTTTGACGAAATAAAACAATTCCAGCAATGATCGGGAGGATGTTATTAATTGATGATGAGACGGGAATGATATGAATGGCCTGGGCCTTTTTGAATGCCCGCTGAGAGAAGATAATGCCGAATATCGTCCCCAGAACGACTCCAGCAAGCCCAGCGATGCCCAGCACCCATCCCAGCACCTCGTTTCCGGGTAACGACACCGCGTCGAAACCGACGGTCACCAGCTGCCCCGATATGGACACTGCTGAGTATGATGTCCCGACCAGCATAGCGAGGCCTTGCACCTCCCACCTTTTAGACAGCCTCGCCAGCAAGCCACCTGCCAGTAAAAGGGTCGCCAGAGCAAGTACAACGGCTATGGCGCTCGCCAAGAACGTGCCCTGGAAGAAGGCGGAGATGGTGACATCTCCAAACACGCCAGCTATGCTCACGAGAAGAATGGCCACGATTGTCAATGAAACCCCCACCCATTCGATCCTAGACAATTTTTCCTTCAATCCGATGACGGCACCAGCGACGAGCACTAGTAACCCCGCGGCTGCCAGCGGTTGGGCCAGCACGATGCCGATCAAGTCAATACCGATGAAAAAAAACGGGGCGAAGAGGATCGTTTGCATGAGGATGCCGAGGATCCACAGCGGGCGTTTCAAGAAAATGGCGATGTTGGAATCGTCCGCCATGCCGCTCTTGTTCACCTCCCACTTCTGCAAGATGAGGCCAATGCTGTTTATCGCGGTGCCCGACAAGATGCACGCGATGCCGAGCGCAAGGTTGAAGGTTGTCACAAGGAATCATCCTACCTTATCGAAAGAAAAGAGAAAGTTGCGAAGACCATGCGCGCCGTTTCACCCGGATTTCAGTGCGATCCGGAGCAGCGCAAACATGCCAGGGAGCCTTGCGGAGATTTTCGGTTCCAACAAATCTATCGAGGGAATTTTATCCACGTGGCCGAGCAGGAACAAGTAGGTCAGGGGATCGCTGCGGCACTCGAGGAAGGCCGCCGCGAAGTTCTCGGCCTCGAATTTCAGGCGACTTGCCTTGACCGAGGGGAATCGTGTCACGGTTTTCTGGAACGATTGCAAGTAGGTGGAGCAGAACTGGGCTATGTCCTTGTCCTTCACATCGGCGTAATAATCGGCAATCGTGAGCATGTGCTGGTCGTACAGCACGGCTGCCACCGCGCCTATCTCCTCGGCGAAATCCTTCATAGTTTTCTGCACGAGCACGTCGCGGGGATACAAATCCTGGAAGATGGCGGAAAAACTCGACGTGATCGTGTAAGTGTCGTAGATGGTAGTGTTCTCGAATTCCAGCGGGAACCGGCCGTTGACGATGTCAATGATCCGTTCCTGGAGCACCTCGATGTTCTTGGCACCTTGCAAGTCCCCATTCAGGACGTTCTCCGCCTTGTGGAAGAACACGTAAATTTTCGGGGTGGTACGGAGTTCCACGAACTGTGCGACGAGGTCCTTCATAAAATCGAGCGTTTCAGTGAAACGGGCGAAGTCCTGGATGTCCACGACGTAAATGCAGACGTCTGTCTTGTCAAAATACTTATCAGCCTGCTTCAAGTACTTGATCAAGTACTTTTTCTGCCCACCCAGGTCATGGATACTTATCACGTAGTCGAGAAACTTGAATTCCTTCCGTTCCACGAAGGTGGTGGGCTTGATGTTGGCCTTGATGAGCCGCTCGGCCTCGAGAGTGGCGACGATCGACGTCTTCCCTGAATTATCGAGCCCGGTGAAAATAATCTTTTTTGCCGTGTCCGGCGTGGATTCCACCATATCATTCACCCGTGAAAACAATATCTCACGCCAGCCATAAAAAATCGATCTATCCCATCACGCGCCGGGAATTTTTCCCCGCGTCGCGATCTGCAAGCCCGCCTCCAAGAGGGATGCACTAACGAGCGCAATGCAAGCAACCACCGCCATCTCTGCCACCATGCCGGCCCGCATGAGCAAGGTCAGAGCGATGCCACCAGCGCCGAGCATCAAAGATGCCAACACGCCGTTCCATGCGCACGCGAGGGGTTGTGTCGCGCCGTGAATGCGGGAATTTGGCACGCGGCGGGCGGCTTGGGCCATGTGGAAGGCAGGCACGATGAATAGTGCTGGAATGCCTTGCACGGCGATCGCATGGCCGATGAAGGTCGCTACCGTCAAGATACCCGTGGTAACAGAAAGGGCCGCTGCCAGCGCGATATACAGCCATGACTTCCAGCGCCCTCCCAAATCCGGCGACCTGTTATTATCCTTCGCGCACGTGGCAAGAGCGAGCCCTGCAGATGCACCGAGTGCTGAAACGAGTACCATACGCCACGTTGCACCGTCGATTGGGCTTCCGGAGAGAATGCTCGTCCTCGGCAAGACAAGGCCCCCGAGAAAGCACGCGAGGAAGGCCAGATATATGCCTGACGTGACATGGACGAGCAAGGTGAGCCGTTCCACGGGACGGTGGCGGCTTGGGGCGGGAGCCTGATGGATTGTGATGGAAAGGAGGGAATCCGAGCCCGACTCGGCAGGCGCCCTTGCCCACCGTCGAGCGAGGATCGAGGCGAACACGAGCACGCCCGCGATAACTGGCTCCAGCGATGCCACTGTCCCGCCGATGGCGAAACACAAAGCGGACACGAGCATCGGCGCGGAGAGATCGGCAATCGCCCCTAGCTCCCCATCGCGCTTGGAAATTGGAGCTGCCAACGCGGTGTGGAGGGATCTAAGGTCGAAAAATGAGCACGCCAGCATGAGAAAGGACGATAGCGAGGCGAGAAGCGCGATGTCGTCTGCGACGGCGAATTGTCCCGAGTTAAAAAAGCCGAGCAGGATCCTGCCAACGATGCTGCTCGCCAGCACGATGCCGGGCACGATCATCGCTTGCATTATCGATGCGATCCGCCTGGCGACGGGATAAAGGAAGGGCGGGATGATGGCCAGGAAAGGAAACCACGAGAGCGAGAACATGTACAAATACCGCGTGACGAGATCGTGTAGGTTCAAGACGAACCACGCGAACCCGGCAAAGAACAGCAAGGATCCAAGGATGCTCTCACGCCCGCCGAGTTCCTCTTTTGTCATCGCTCAAGCCCCCACGACATCCACGTCGAGCAACACGTTTTCCTCGAACAGCCATTGCTCGCAAGGCTGCCCCGCGTTGCGGTTCCCCTTTACGAGGAGCCCGAAGCGGGTCACCCCGGCCATGTTCCACTGGAACCGAATCTTGATGCCGGCGTATGCCCCGTCGTCCCACGTCACGAGCGTCACGCAGGAGGGCTCTATCACGCGCTCGAATCGCACTAGGTAACGGGGTTCATCATCCCACACGGGCACCCCTAGGGCAGCAATGACCTCCGGATCCGATGCCCATATGCGCAGCACCATACTCTGCGTGTCGAGATGCACGTCGATCTCGACGTTATCACGACCGTGGAACCAACCGTCGTTGTTCATGTCAACGTGCACGGTGAACCGGTCGATCGTGTCTGGAAAGCGGCCGATCAAGTTCAAGCCCGTCGCGTTCCAAGTCGCCGCGAGGGAGATGTTCTGGAAGGTTTCAGGTGCCGTGATGTTGGAGGCGTCCAGGAGCCAACCGACCGTCCCGAGATCGTAATCATTGCCGAGGTCGAAGATCCCGGGAGATGCACGAGCATCAACGGGGTAAAGGGGGTAAGGATCAAGGCCATCTACGATCCCATCGCCATCCGTGTCCATGACGAGCGGATCCGACGAGGTGAAGATCCCCGCGAGTATCTCGTCGAGGTCGCCCAGTCCGTCGCCGTCCGTGTCCGGATTGGCGGGCGAGGAACCGAACGACGCCTCGGTCAAGGGGAAATCGCCGCCGTCCGGAACCCCGTCGCTGTCCGAATCGACCACGCTAACGATGCGCCCCCAGCCCTTTCTCGCGAGGCAACCCCACGCGTCCCGGTCGAGCAGCCTCATTAAGAATGCATTGTAATCATAGTTTTCCCCGAAGTCACCGGCGAGCGTCCATGGCAAGTCTGGGCTCTGGAACGCCGGATAGCCGCTGTACTCGAGCATCGAGTCGACCTGGTGGTTGAACTCGTGGACGAAGTACCAGCTCCAGGTGAGGGGATCCCAGCAGAGCGGGATGTCCGTGTACCCCGTGCAACCCAGAAACCCGTAGTCCACGCCGAACGTCGTGCCGCCGTAGGCAGCGGGAAGGATCGCCGTGTCCCACGCGTAGAAAACGACGATGCCGTCGTATTGGTCATCGCGAACGCCGCGGGCGCGGAGATCTTGCTCGACCGAGGCGATTTCCCCATCATACGGGTTCACGTCGCTTGGCGGCAGCCAGTACCCGCCCCACGGGGCTTCTAGAAAGCGATTTTCGGGGAGATATTCGTCGATGTACATATATTCGATCGCGAGGTCCACGACGAGCCGGGAATTGCGCCAGAAGAATTCCCTCGCCTCGGCGACCTCCCGCTGCAACGCGGTGATGTCTTGCGCGGTCGTGCTGCCGCCCGCCGTGCTCGTGTACACGACGACGAGCAAGTCCACCTTCAAGACTTCATCGGATCCCATGCCGCGCCATTCCAGCGGAATGCCCCTTGTCACGAAGAACGCGCAGACCGGCAGCGCGAACAGCAATCCGACGACTGCCGCGCGTGCACCACGACCTCGATCCATGTGCGACGACCTCGATAGGTATCTCTACGTGGCGGGAAAAAAGCGTGCTGGCTGGATCACTTCCCCTTCCGCTTGGCGAGATTCGAAAAATATCGATCGATAACCGAGGCGAGGGTCTTGCTCGCGTCGGGAGCGCACGCGCTCGATCGCGCAGGTTCCCTGGACGCGAGGAAGTTCACGGCCATCTGTTCCGCGTCCGGATGCGTGGCGCGATATTCGTTCCAGCTGCGCGCCATCTCCGCGTTGTATTCCTTGTTCAATCTCCTTGCCTCTTTGATATCCCGGGGCGTGACCGTTCCCGCGTTCGGGCACGATGGCGATGGAGCCATCACTGCATCCGAACCGTCATGGCCAGTGACCGTGACCGGGAACATGCGGCAAACGCGGGCCCGGTGCTCGTACCCGGCGCATGAATGGTCGTCGCCCATCAGCGGGCAAGGCCCGTGGATCTCGACCGCGAAACCGTAGTCGATGGCCGCGGCGGCGATTGCGGGGAAGCGGGTTGCGAGCTCGCGGTATTCGGCCGGCGTCATAGGCACATCGACACAGCACTTGCCACACTTTGTACAATTCATGGGGGAACACTATCGCCTCTCGCGAGCGGTTCGCGGGCTACGATCGTGGTATGGAGGCCACAACAAAAACCTGGCGCTTTTCACGAACGTAGCCGGCGCATGGGAGCCCTGGCGACACCTACCGGTCGAAAAGCCGGTGGTAGAAAGCAATGATTTCCTCCAGGGGCATCGGCGGGCCTGATTCCAGGTGCACGTGGCGGCCGTCGATCTTCCCGAGCTCCAAGCACGTGTCGATCCACGACATGGCCAGCTTGGAATTCGCAACGAACCGCTCCGGGTTCACTTCAGCGAGGTGGTACTCTTTCACGTTTAGGAAGGGAATGAGATGCTGGTCCCGCGTCCCGTCGTTGGCGTGGATGTGGTAGACTTTGATATAAGGCGCGAAGTCGAGGAGATGGCGGGATACCTGGTCGCTTCCGGCCCCGTCGCGCTGCAAAGAGAGCAGGAGATGGCCCGTGTCAAGGCAGAACAGAGATCTCTTCGCTAGATCCTTTCGACCCATCTCGGCATACCGGTCGACGAGCCGCTGGCGCCATGCCACGAGCCGACCGATGTCGCGGTAGTAGGCTTGCGTGTCTTGCGCGTTTTCCCAGCACATCGCGGCGCTGCACGAGCTCATGGCATCGACGATGGGCTCGCTGGTCATGAGTTCGAGGAAATCCTTGTCGGTGTCCCAGGTCCGTACCAGCGGGGCATGGAGGACCAGGGATTCGACGCCAAGATCCTTGCAAAGTGCCGTGGTTCGCCGGAAAGTGTCGACGAAGCCGGGAGCGAGGGGGAGGTTTTCGTGGGAAAAGTTTATGTGAAAGCCGAGCACGAACGGGTACTTGCGCCTCGACGACCATACCCGCTCCGCGTCTGCCCATGGCTGCTTGATGATGTCTTGGTGAAACAAGTGCTCGATGTCGCAGAAATGGACGACTCCGCCAACATGATGCCTCGCGCCAAATTCCCTCACGATCTTGTCGATGGTGGTGGCCATGGCCGGGAAGATCGCCTCGGGATCGTCCCCGGTCGATCCGATGTCCGCGAGCGACTGCCGGTCGCCCAGGAACAGCTTCGAGTAGATGGAGAAGCCGATGTAGTCCATGGGTTTCATCGACGGATGATAGCCGGCAACACATATGGAGCTTCCGCACGCCAGGAAAGAAAATGCATGGATTCGTGGTGAGGAAAGATATAAAAAAAGTGGTTATAAGCGTGCCTACTCTTCCTTGGGCGCTTCGACGATGTCCTTGACGATGCCCACGGCGACCGTGCGGCCCATGTCCCGGATGGCGAGGCGGCCCAGCGGGGCAAACTCGTTGAATTTCTCCACGCAGACCTTGGAGATGGGTTGCAACGCGATGATGCCGTTGTCACCCACCTTCATGAAGTCGGCGTTCGTGCCATCGGCCTTCGTGAGCTTCGCGAACCGCATGGCGACCTGCGCCGTGTGGAGGTGGACGACCGGCGTGTAGTTCACCGACACCGCGGTCGGGTGCCAGATGACGATGCTCTGGACGTTGAGCCAGTTCTCGGGCCCGGCGACGCGCGGGGGGTTGCTTTGCTGGCCGACCACGTCACCGCGGTTGATTTGCTTCCGCTCGATACCGCGGATGTTGAAGCCGATGTTGTCGCCCGAGTGAGCCTCCTTCATGGCCTCGTGGTGCATCTCGATGCTCTTCACGTCGCAAGTGAGGCCGGAGGGGTTGATGATGATCTTGTCGTTGACCCTGAGGATGCCAGTTTCGATGCGGCCGACGGGCACGGTGCCCGCGCCCTTGATCGAGTAGCAGTCCTGGATGGGCAAGCGCAAGGGCTTGGAATCTTCCTTGGGAGGGAGCGTGAACTTGTCGATGGCGTCCAGGAGGGTCGGGCCCTTGTACCAGGGGAGGTTCTTGCTGGCTTCCTTGAGGTTGTCGCCCAGGAGACCGGACACGGGCACGAAATCGATGGTCTCGGTCTTGTACCCGACCTTCTTGAGGAGGTTCGTGAGTTCCTTCTTGATCTCATCGTAGCGGTCCTGCTTCCATTCGACCACGTCCATCTTGTTGACCGCGACGACGATCTGGTTGACGCCCAGCGTCTTGGCCAGGAACGCGTGCTCGCGGGTCTGGCCGTTAGGGCCGATGCCGCCCTCGAACTCGCCGGGGCGGGCCGACACGACGAGGATACCACAATCGGCCTGGGACGCACCGGTTATCATGTTCTTCACGAAATCAGCATGACCGGGCGCGTCGATGATGGTCCAGTAGTACTTGGTGGTCTCGAACTTCTTGAACGCCAGATCGATGGTAATACCGCGCTTTCTCTCTTCCAATAATTGATCCATGAAGAACGCGAACTTGAAGGACGCCTTGTTCAAGTCCGACGCGATCTTCTCCATGTCCCGTAGTTCCTTATCGGTAACACCGCCACCGACGACGAGGATGTGACCCATGGTCGTGCTTTTACCGTGATCAATGTGTCCTATGATGACGATGTTCATATGGGGCTTTTCCGTAGGAATTTTTAACACCTTTGCTTTGTATTCATTGAAGATTGCCCCATCAGTCTCGATATTATGGAAGATCAAGGCTCACGGGGCTCTTGAATCGATGGAAAGCGAACTCCCCATCGGTGACGTATTGAGTTAACCGCTGTATAAAAGTTTAAGGGCGGGTGTATCTACACCATACATACACCTAAAAAAGATCGACAGGTACCCCAAGAGTTGCGAGCGATGAGCCCATCCACGCGTGCCCAGAACAAGACGAGCGTCTCCCTCTGGATTGACAAGGATCTATTAGCGAGCTGGGATTCGCACTGCGAGAAGAAGGATATCTCCCGCACCCAGCTAATCATCGACGCGGTCAACGACAAGATTGCCAGTGACGAGAACTTGCGCGATCTCTCGATGAAGATCGATCGCCTTGCTGAAATTGTCGCTGATTTCAACCCGGACGCGGAATCGCTTCTCGGAGAATCCCGGCGCTTGAACACCAGGGGAAGGATTTTCGAACAAATCTTCGTCTCGCGCGAGATAGGCTTGCGGCGCGAGGACATCAAGGGATTTTCTTCCTGGACAATAGCACAAGCCCTCGAGAGCCTGGAGGGCGATGGACTCATCCGTGGCGACAAGAACGGGCGTTATTGGCTGATCGATTTCTTTCCGAAGAAGAAATGACCATCGAGGAAGAAAAGAGCGCGATTCGATCGCTCAGAACGCGTCGAAGATCAAGCCGAGCAGGGCCATGCGCAGCAGCATTCCATACCGTGGTTGTTTAAAATACACGGCTTGCGGCATAACGTCAACTGACGGGTCGATCTCGTTGATGCGGGGCAGCGGGTGCATGACGAGCAGCTCCTTCCTGGCATTCTTGAGCAGCTCGCGGGTGAGGATGTAATAATTCTTCACCTTGAGGAACTCTTCCTCGCTGCGGAACCGCTCCCGCTGGATGCGGGTCATGTAGAGGACGTCGATCTTGGGGATGATCGTATCGAGTGATTCCATCTCCTCGAACTGGATGCCCTTGCTTTCGATCAAGACCTTGTCCTCGCGCCGGATCCTGAGCTGCGCCGGGGAAACGAGCCGGAGCTTGACGTCGTAATTCACGAGCAAGGGCAGTAACGAGTGCACCGTGCGGCCGTAGGTAAGGTCGCCGCAGATGCAAACCGTCAGCCCTTCGATCGTGTGCCTCTCCTTCTTGATCGTCATGAGATCGAGGAATGACTGGGTCGGATGCTCCTGCGCCCCGCTGCCCGCGTTGATGACCGGGATGTCGAGGATCTCCGACGCGTACTTCGCGGCGCCTTCCCACTCGGACCGTATCACGAGGAGGTCGCTGTAATCCTGCACGACCTTCAGCGTGTCGGACAGCGTCTCTCCTTTCTTGATGCTCGATTTGTCCCAGTCCGCGAAGCCGACGACTGCACCTCCCAGGTGCTTCATCGCGGCGTCGAACGAGAGCCGGGTCCTCGTGGACGGCTCCAGGAAGATCGACCCGAGTATCTTGTTCGCGAGCACGTTGCTTCCCTTCTTGGCGACGTCCTCCATCTTATCGGCGACGTCGAGCAAGTACTCGATCTCATCCTTGGAAAAATCGAGGGTGGAAATGATATCCCGATGGAAAAATGGGTTTGGCATCATTTTTCACCTGCTATCTGTTGCTCGAGCGAGAGTATTTTCAAGAAGAGCGCCTTGTCCACGCCCAGCTCGTCGAGGTTCTGTATGACCAAGGGCACGACCGAGAAGGTACCGTCCGTGTTCGCGACCACGTTTCCGACGAGCCGCACAAGTGCCCCCGGGGCCAGACTTCCTTGCACGACAGTCGGCGATGTGCCCGCTTCGGCGTTGCCGTCACGCACGATGTCCATGGGCAGGATCCCCGTTCCGTCGTCGATCTCCAGGCGGTCACCTTCGAATGATTTCACGTTCCCGTGGATCCAGACGTGCTTATCGGTGAAGACCACGTCCTTGATGGCTTTTCTCGTTGATTTCGCTGGTGATGACACGGCGTTTCACGCGTTCGGGGTTGAGCGCGATCTAATACCTTTTTAATTTGCTTTGGAAGAATAAATATCGTACAATAATAATTGCATTATTAAGAGTCAATTAATTGCGCGGAGAATCCCCCACCTTCCAAGAGTGTACGCTGCCATGATCGATGCCCCGTTCGTGGAAAAATACCGGCCCCGCAGCTTGAAGGATGTCGTTGGCCAGGACGAGATCATCACGAGGCTCAAAGGCTTCGTTTCAGACAGGTCGATGCCGCATCTCATCTTCGCGGGGCCAGCTGGCACGGGAAAAACGACGTCGGCGATCGCGCTGGCCAGGGACATGTTCAAGGATACCTTCTCGCAGAACTACAAGGAGCTGAACGCCAGCGACGCGAGGGGGATAGGCGTCGTCAGGACCATGGTGAAGGATTTCGCTCGCACCCAGCCAGCCGGCGACGCTCCTTTCAAGATCCTCGTGCTGGACGAGGCGGATAACATGACCGCCGCCGCGCAACATGCCATGAGGCGGACCATGGAAAATTTCACGAAGTTCTGCCGCTTCATCTTAATCTGTAACTATTCCAACAGGATCATCGCCCCGATCCAGAGCCGGTGCGCCGTCTTGCGCTTCACGCCCCTCACCAACGAGGACATCGCCAATCGCTTGCGCTATATCGCGGAGAGGGAGGTCATCAACCTCACCAAGCAAGGCGCCGACGCGATCTTGTACGTGTCGGGCGGGGACTGCCGCAAGGCGGTGAACGTGCTGCAAGCCGTGTCCACGATCTCGAAGAATATCACGGATGAATCGGTTTATCAAGTCACCGGCCGCGTTTATCCAGAACAAATCCGGGCCATGATAAAGATGGCGCTCGACGGGGAGTTGAACAAGAGCCAGGAGAAGCTGGAGAGCTTGCTCATGGAGTTTGGCCTGGCAGGCTCGGAGATCATCAAGCAGATCCACTCCGAGATCTTCAATATGAACGTGCCCGAGCCCGTCCGCATCGGGTTGATCAAGATCGTGGGCGAGATCGACTTCCGACTGAACCAGGGTGCCAGCGAGATGATCCAACTCAACGCGCTGCTCGCCAAGATCGTGCTACTCAACGATTAATGGGGGGTCTTTATCCCCGTGGAGAACGCGAACCTTTACCTTTATTTCATCAAGGCATGGTACGACGGCCGCTCTTACAATGGCTCGCAATACCAGCCAGCCCAGCGCACGGTCGACGGGGCGCTCGTCGATGCCTTGCGGGAGCGAGGGTATTTTCCTGCCGGCCCAGTGCACAACGAATACTTCAAGGTCGCCGGCCGCACCGACAAGGGCGTTTCTGCCCTGGCTGCCGTGTTCTACGTCCGGGTGCTCAAGCCACTCCACCCGTGCGAGATCAACGAGCATCTCAGGATCAACGGCCACACCATCATGATCTGGAGCGTGGCGCGGCTGGCTTCGCCGTCGCACCCCCGGCAAGCGCTGTACCGGGTCTACAAGTATTTCCACGCCATGGGGCACGAGCCGGTCGATGTCGAGAACGTTCGGCGGGGGCTCCAGGCGTTAACCGGCGATCACGACTTCAAGGGGTTTTCAAAGGCACGGATCGACCCCGCGCTGCGGACGACGCGGACGATCGACGTGGCGACGGTGGAGCGGGAGGGCGACGTGCTGGTCTTCACATTCCAGAGCAAGGGCTTCTTGTGGGAGCAAGTTCGTCGCATGGTGGCATTCTTGCTCGCCCATAGCAACGACGGGAGCATCGTAGAACGGGTCGAATCCGTTCTCCGCACGGGAAGGCCGCCGAACATGGAACCCGCCCCGCCGGCGGGACTCGTGCTATGGAACGTTCAATACGGCCCGGAGATCGCGTGGGAGGATGTCGATGGATGCCTCGAGCAATTCTTCAAGGCCTTGCGGGCTAAATACATCGAGGATCGATCCCGGTCTGCGCTGCTGGAGGCAGTCTTCATCACGATGCTCGATGCCACGAGGAACAAAAAAAACAGCAATTAGAAACCGTTACTTGATGGGTTTGCCCAGGTCCAAGAACTTTTTCTCTCTCCGGACAAGTGACTGCAATATCTGGACAGTTTCGGCGATCGGCACGCGTATTTGCTTCATAGAATCGCGCTCGCGTATCGTGACCGTACCATCCTCGATGGTCTGGTAGTCTATCGTGAAACAGAAGGGCGTGCCGATCTCGTCAGCCCTTGCATAGCGGCGCCCGATCTGGCCGGCGTGATCGTAGAAAACCGGGATGCCCGCTTTTTTAATTGCGCTGAAGAGCTCGAGTGCCTTCCCCGTGAGCTCGGGCTTTTTCATGAGCGGGTAGACCATGGCGCTGAACGGGGCGATGTGTGGCTGGAGCTGGAACCAGTCCCATTCCCTGTCGGATTCGTCCTTTTTCTCCGCTCCTTTCTCGATGCCGGGCCGGTACGCATGCTCCAGGACACAGTAGAGGGCACGCTCTACGCCGAACGATGGTTCGACCACGTGCGGGACGACCTTTCTAACCTCCTTTTGCCCGGGCTTCTGCACGTCCACCTCGAGCTTGTTGCCGCTGTTCTTGCCGTGCGTCGTGAGGTCGTGGTTCGTGCGGTAGGCGATGCCGACCGCTTCCTTCCAGCCCATGTCGAGCTTGATCTCGAGGTCGAAATTGCCCTTTGAATAAAAAGGGGTTTCCGTCTCGAGCAGGTGGCGGAAGCGGAGCGCTTCGTAGGGGATGCCGATCGACTGGTAGAACTGGAACACCTTGCCGACGAAATAGGCCTGGATGTTGTTGGGGAATATGCCCTTCTCCATCGCGGCGTCGATCGTGATCTCCATGGTGTTGTCGGCGGTCTTCTCGTCGCGCTGCACGTCGCGCGTGATGAGCCGGATCTTGATGTCCTTGGTAGCTTCGTAATCCGGGTGGACCGGTTCCTCGGGATCGAAGAAAAATTCGATTTCCATTTGTGTGAAGCCGCGCATACGGATGAGTCCTTGACGCGGGGATATCTCGTTGCGGTAGCTCGACCCGACCTGGCATATCCCGAAGGGGAGCTGGGCGCGCATGGTCTGGTAGACGCGCTTGAAGTCGCAGAAGATGGACTGGGCAGTTTCGGGCCGCAAGTAGGCACGCTTCGCGTTGCCCGACGGGCCGACGTCAGTCTTGAGCATGAGGTTGAACTCCTCGACGGGGGCGAGGTTGCCACCGCACTCTGGACAAGCGATGCCCTTCTTCTTGATGGCATCCTGGATCTGGGGGACGGTCATGCCCTCGGTTTTCATACCCGCCTGGCTCTCGAGCAGGTGATCTGCGCGGAGCTCGGCCTTGCACTTGCTGCACGACACGAGCGGGTCGGAAAAAGACGTGACGTGGCCACTTGCTATCAGGACCTCCTCGGGGAGCACGACAGATCCCTCTATCTCGTAGATCAAGGGATCTGTCGATGACCACACGAAAAATTCCCGCCATGCTTTCTCGATGTTCCGCTTGAGCTGCATGCCGTTCGGGAGAAAGTCGAAAAATCCGGCAAGGCCGTTGTTATAAATTTCGGCGTCCTGGGCGATGAAACCACGGCGGATCAGCAAGTCCATCACGACATCGAGCAGCGCCTTGTCTTTCTTCTTGCCTTTCTCGGACATGTGTATCACTTGCGAGAGATAATGCTCCCCCATTCTTTATATGAGCGGGGCTGGAGAGGAGTATTATAGGTCAATGTCCGAACTCGAGCGTGCACGGCCATGGACGACCAGCTCTACAAAATCCACCTCGAATTTGACACGGCGGACGCCGAGGGAAACGAACTCACGTTCAACTTGCTCCCCTTGCCGAAGGGTGCCCGCATGGTGATCAACCCGAAGTTCTTGCAGCAGCTGCTCCAGCTCACAGAGAAAAATCCAGAATACCGGCAGTTGAAAGCCATCAAGGTGGCACAAACCGGCCAAGGCAAGCCGCTTGCCAAGATCTTCAGCACCTACTACGTGCTCTTCTTCACGAAGAAGGATAGCGGGAAGAAGCGGGGGATCCTCATCTCCTTTGATTGGAACAAGGGGGGGATGATCAGCGCGGCGTGGCCCATCTCCTTCCGGGACGAGATCATCACGACCCCGAAGCTCCTCATGGACGTGATCCACGACCTCGGCGTGCACCCGGACCAGTACCAGAACGTCAACTTGCTCGTGCCCGCGTGAACGTCACGATTCCTTTTTCCCGTTCTCGCAAACATTGCCACTTGAAAATTCCTCCCACCAATCCTCGTAGCGGTTCACCATCTTGACCGTGCCGTCCTTGCGCTTGAACTGGATGCCGCCGAAGGCGTTGATCGCGCTAGTACTTGTCGGGTGTACCGTGACCTTGTCCGGCGCCAGGCCCGCGGGTGCAGCAAGATTGGAGGGAGCGCTAGAAATGTCCGCCTGGCCGCTGATAGAATCGAGGTTCTCGATGACCCGGCCGTTCTGTTCGTAGAAGGCTTCGTGTGCATCGTCGAACGAGCGCTTCTGCCGGAGATGCTGGTAATAGCTGGCCTCGGACGCGAACCTTTCCTTGCACACGGGGCACTGGCAAGCCTCCTTGAAGAGCTGCTCGATGAACGTCTTGGACACGGACGAGATGTCGAAACCGTGTTCGGCGAGGGCCGGGGGCCGCGGCTTGAGCTTCCGGGATGCACGGATGTTGGCCATCGAACCGCTGCACCGGTGGTGCCCCGCGAGGCGGCCGTTCTTGTCGAACTCGAACATCAACTTGCATCCGTGCTCGCACTCCCAGTAAAGCAGCTTCGCGCCGCAAAATTTACATGCCAGGGGAAATGACCTGGTCTTGCACCATTTTCCATGTCTCATTTGGCCCTATCAATAAAACCATCATGACAAGGGGCATTAACCATTGCTGTTATTCGAGATGCGGAGCTTTTTTTTGGTCACGTGACTACGGAAGCGCAGCAAAAGCACCCGTTTGCGCGGGGATGGTACGAGACATCGTGCGCATCTACAACACGCTTACCAAGAGTATCGAGGAATTCGTGCCGCTGGACCCACCGCGCGTCACGATGTACGCGTGCGGGCCGACGGTTTACGACTCGCCACACGTGGGTCACGCACGGTCAGCAGTCGCATTCGACGTCATCCGGCGGTACTTGGAATACAAGGGCTACGATGTCGTCTTCGCGCGAAATTATACGGACATCGACGACAAGATGATCGACCGCGCGGGCAAGCGGGGCATCACGATCTTGCAGCTGGCCAAAGAATGCATTCGTGAATACGAGATCGCCATGGACGCGCTCAATGTCAAGCCACCGGTCTACGCACCACGTGCAACCCATCTCATCGCGGACATGATCGCCTTCATACGGGATCTCGAAGCCAAGGGATTCGCCTACGTCAAGAACGGCAGCGTGTACTTCTCCGTACCGAAGTTCGAGGGTTACGGCCGGCTCAGCAAGAAACCGCAGAAGGAGATAACCGACATCGGTCGCCGGTTTTCGGAAGAGTTCGGCGATGACAAGGAGGATCCCCGCGACTTCGCCCTCTGGAAGGCGCAGAAGCCAGGGGAGCCCACCTGGGACTCGCCCTGGGGGAAGGGCCGCCCGGGCTGGCACATCGAGTGCTCGGTCATGAGCACGAAGCTGCTCGGCGATACCATCGACATCCACGGCGGGGGCCACGACCTGATCTTCCCCCACCACGAGAACGAGATCGCCCAGGCAGAGGCGAGGTCGGGCAAGCCATTCTGCAGGTTCTGGATCCACAACGGGTTCGTCACGGTCGACAAGGAGAAGATGTCCAAGTCTCTCGACAATTTCTTCACGGTCGAGCAAGTCCTGCAGCAGTACGAGGCACCCGCCATCCGCCTCTTGCTCTTGTCGGCGCAATACCGCAACCCGATAGACTATTCGCGGGAATTGCTCGACCAGGCCACGAAGAACTGGCAGAAGATAAAGGACACGTGGACTGCCATGCTCGCGGCACTCGGTACCGAGGCCAAGGCTATCCGCGCGGTACCGGTCACGATGACCGCGCTGCCACCAGAGCTCGCGTCTACCCTCGAAGAATTGGAATCGGCCATGGACGACGACTTCAACACCCCGCGGGCGCTCGCCGCGCTGTTCACCACGATCAAGGCGGTCAACGACGCGTTGGCCAAGGGGAAGGACGCCGGATCCTTGAAGGCCGGGTTCCAGGTGCTGGCAACGATCCTCGGCGTGCTCGGGTTCGACGAGCCATACATGGCACGCTTCTCGCAAACCGGAGCGCAAGCCACCAAGCAAATCGATGCGATCGTCCAGCATTTCATCGCCGAGCGGGATGCCGAGCGGAAAGCCAAGAACTTCAAGAAGGCCGACGAGATCCGCACCATGTTGAAGGGCACGGGCATCGAGCTCATGGATTCCAAGGACGGCACGACGTGGAAGCTCGCCACGTGAATAATCTATTTTAACACGCGATTGACACAGTTGAACATTATACGTAATCTGGTGGAGGATCACACGATGGCCGGGGAAACGCTCCGGATGGCAAGGATATGCGGCGAGGATGGCCGCGCCATGCTCGTCGCGGCCGACCACGGGCTGATGCTCGGCCCCATCCCGGGCGTCGTGGACCTCGGTGCCACCCTGTCCCGCATCATCGAGGGGGGCTGCGACGGCATCCTCGTCTCGCCGGGGCAGGCCGTCCAGCTGCACCACCTCTTTCTCGGCAAGGAAGCCCCCGCTATGCTCGTCCGCGGGGACTACATCTCCGGCTTTCGGTCGCTCACTTACACGCTTCCGAATGAAAAAATCCGTCATTTCGTCTCGATTTCCCCTCGCAAGGCCCTGGCCCTCGGGGCAGATGCCACGGTCGTCTACTACATCCTCGGTCGCCCCGACGACGAGGAAAACGACGAGGCGACGAATATCAAGGCGATCTCGGCGATGGCAAGGGAAAGCGAGGAATGTGGGCTCCCGTTCATCATCGAGCCAATGCCTTTTGGCCCGCGCGCGTCCGGCGCGAACTTTATTGATCTCCTCAAGCTGGGCATCCGTGTCGCCGAGGAGATCGGCGCGGATGCAATCAAGATCAACTATTCCGGCGATGTCTCGTCGTTCCGAGAGATCGTCCGCTCGGTCGACATCCCGGTTTTCATCCTGGGCGGCGCGAAGTCGAAGGGCTACCGGGAGGCGTGCGAGCTCGTCGAGGAGGCCATCGCGGCCGGGGCGAGCGGCACAGTGTTCGGGCGGCAGATCCTGCAAGTGCCCGACCCGGCCGAGTTGGCGCGGATCCTCATGCGCATCGTGCACGGGAACGCGTCGACGAGGGATTTATTTTCTCAGAAGGTCAAGAACATTTCACGGTTGAAGGTCGACTTGAACAAGTGCACGGGATGTGGCACGTGCGCCACCGCATGCTCGATGGTGCACGCGGGAAGGGTCCATCCGACCTACCACGCGATCAACGTGGAAAACGAGTTTCCCAAGAAACTTGCCGTGAGGACGTGCACCCGCTGCGGAAAATGCATCGACGCGTGTCCGGCCCGCGCGCTCTCGTTGGACGGGTTTGACGGGCACGTGCGGGTTGATGGTGCCAGGTGTGACTTGTGCGCCGGCCGGGAGGGCCTCGCGTGCGTCGCCGCGTGCCCGATGCTCGTGGTGCGGCCGCCGGCGAACGTCCCAGGCGCGCCGTATTCCCAGGATGTTCCGCTCGCGTGCGACTTTTGCGGCGGCTATCCCGAGTGCATCGAGTGGTGCCCCGTCGACGCCATCACGATCCAGGAGGTGCGTCCCGACGAGTGAACAAGCCGGCCAGGGCTCGGTACGCGGGAAGATCCTCCATGTCGATCTCGGTGCACGGTCATCTCGCGTGGAAACCATCCCGGCGAGCGTGCACGCGCTGCTCGTCGGTGGGAAGGGCCTCGGCATCTACTTGCTCCTCCGCACTCCCCGTGGCTGCGACCCGCTCGGGCCGGACAATGACCTGATCTTCGTGACCGGCCCGCTCACGGGGACGATGGCCCCGTGCGCCTGCAAGTTCGGCATCGTGACCAAGAGCCCGGCAACTGGGGGGTTCCTGGATGCGTATTCCAGCGGCAAGATAGGCTCTGCCATCAAGCACGCGGGATACGACGCTGTTATCCTGCACGGCACGGCTTCAACGCAGCAAGTGGTCGTCATCGACGACGGGCACGTGGGGTTCCACGATGCGGAATCATTGAAAATCACGGGACTCGCGCCATTGCAAGTCGACACCCGGCTGCGGAAGCACTTCAGCAACGAATACGCATGCGCGAGCATTGGCCTGGCGGGCGAACGAAAGAGCCTCGTCGCTGGCATCTTTGCCGACCAGCGCTGCGCCGGGCGTGGTGGTGGCGGGGCCGTGATGGGATCGAAAAACGTGAAGGCGTTGCTCGTCAAGGGAACGATCCCGGTCAGGGTCGCGGATCCCGAGGCCTTCAAGGCCGCGGCGTGGATCGCGCGACGGTACATCCGGTCGGGCGAGAGCACGGTGCGGGCCTTGCCCGTCTTCGGCACGGCCAACATCGTCGACACGATCAACGCGACGCATGTCCTCCCGACAAGAAACTTCCAGGCAGGCCATTTCCCAGGCGCTGGCGAGATAGACGGGGAAAGCTGGCGGGAACAGTACTGGAACGAGCCGGCAAAGGACGGACGCCGGTCGGGCAACGTTGCTTGCCAGCAATGCGCCATCTCTTGCAGCAAGATCGCCCGCGCGAAGGACCAGCCAGGCCGTGAAAATCCAGCCTTCCCGGAAACCGTGCCGGAACTCGATTACCAGGTCGTCATCGATGGCCCCGAATACGAGACGATATATGCACTGGGATCCAACATCGGGAACGCCGACCGCGAGACGCTGCTGAAGGCCAATTACTTGTGCGACCATTACGGCATCGACACGATCAGCACCGGCGTCATCGTCGGCATGCTCATGGAGGCGGCCGAGAAAGGCATCATTGGCAAGGATGACCTCGATGGCATCGTCCCCGCGTGGGGTGATGCCGGATCGATCTACCAGCTCATCCGCAAGATAGGCACCATGGATGGCTGCGGTGCCACCATCGGCAAGGGCGTGCTGGCGATCGCGCGCCGCTGGCCCGCAGCGGAGCCCCTGGCAATGCACGTGAAGGGGCTAGAGCTGCCCGGGTACGACCCGCGCCACGCCCGTGGCATGGGGCTGTGCTATGCCGTTGGCGATCGCGGCGCGTGCCACTTGCACGCGTTCACGGCGTCGGTGGAGGCCATGGGGAACGCGGGCGGGATGGACCCGTTCGATCTCGGGCCGCGGAAGCTCGATCTCTTCTTGACGTTGCAAGCAGAGTCGACCCTCGTGGACTCTGCTATCGTGTGTTTCTTCACGTTGAACGGCATGCAAACCAAGGAACTTGTCGGCTTGCTTCGCGCGGCGACCGGCGATGATTTTTTCAAGGAACGAGGCGACGTGCGCAAGCACGCGGCGCGCGTGCTCGCGCTCACGCGGTTGTACAACTACCGGGAGGGAAAAACCGCCCTCGACGACAAGCTCCCCGACCGCATCATCAAGGAATCCCACGCGGCCGGGCCCGCAAGGGGTGCCGCGTTCCCGGACATGGCTCCGCTCCTTCTCTCGTATTACGCGAGCATGGGCTGGGGCGCGGACGGGAAGCCGACACCCGAGACGCTGTCGGCGCTGGGACTTACGTCTATCCTAACAGGACTGCTCGATACCTGATGGCGAGGCAACGCATCATGAACACGGGACAGATCATCCGGATCAGGGAATTCATGGACGAGGCGGGCAAGGCACTCGTGCTCGACTTCACGCGGGGATTTCTCGGCGGGGAATTCAAGAACATCAAGGAAGCACTCTCCGGCATCGATGGCGCCTCCGTCGACGCGATCATCTTGAGCCCCGGCGAGGCCAAGCAGCACGTGGACATGCTTTGCAAGAAACGCGTGCCCGTCATCATCAAGTGCGACTGGTCCAATCGCTTGCTGGACGACCAGTCGGTGTACCCGGCCCAGAAGTTCCGGCAGGTGCCCGCGTGCGACGCCGCCGGCGCGTTGCGGCTCGGCGCGTCCGCGGCGATCGCCGACGTCGTGTTCGGCACGCCCGATGATGACACGGTCAAGGGCATGGAATGGCTCCGCACGCTCGTCCGTGACGGGAACGATTGCGGATTGCCCGTGATCGCCAACATCATCCCGCTCGGTTCCCGCGTTTCCCCGGACAACTTCGCCGACGTGGCATGCCTCGGCATGCGCACGTGCCTGGAGCTGGGCGCGACGACGGCGGCGGTGCCGGTCGTGGACGGCGGCGCGGCGCGAAAACTCGTCACGGCGAGCATGAACTGCCCGCTCCTCGCGTTCGCTTCGTCGCCAATGGGAACCAAGCCGGCCGGCGGCATCCACGCGGCGTTCAAGGCCATGAGCGACGCCGGGATAAGGGCGATCGTGGTCGATGGCTTCGATCCGCCCGCCGGGATCGAGAAGGGAATAGCGGGCTTCGCTGCATCACCTTGACGAGCTGACAATGCTGGAACGGCCCTTTTATTCTCCCCGCCGCGCTCAGCGCGGTATCTCCGTGACGGCGATGATCTTGTCGCAGTGCGGGCACGCCCAGATGTGTGCCTTGGACTTGTCGAGCAAGACTGTCTCGATTGGATCTGGCTTGTCGTCTTTCCCTCTGGGGGCGTACAGCATGTTGCGGAGGTGGAGGACCTCGTTGCAGTAAGGACATCTTGGCATGGTAGAAGTAATTCATCACGTGGACAGAAAAATGCCTCGCTTGCGTTTGACCCGACGAAGGCTCCGGGGACGAAATTTAATACGTCCCGTTCATTTTTTGGTCTCGATCAACAACTCTGCGGGCATAGCTCAGTCGGTAGAGGTGAATGACATCCGTCGTTCACCGATTGAAAGCAACGGACTGTTACATGGCATCCGTGCGCATTTGCACCCCAAAGATGCCATATAGTTATCCGTTGGTCGTAGGTTCGATCCCTACTGCCCGCGTTTTTTTTATCTTGCATAATTTTCTCGGAATAAACAATCGCATGACATGTATCTGCCCGAGCCGACCCGGATTTCAAGAGATTTGTGAATTTTTTACGATCATGTGATAGATGATGTCGGAAGCAATATTCAAGCCTTGCGCTTATTATTGATTGATAATCTTACTTTGTTTCCCTCCTCGACACGTCGTGGAAGATTTCCGCCCGCATCAAGTCGATCGGCTCGAACACGGCCATCTCGCCATCCCACTGGTCGAGGATGGGGGAGAAAACGTTCTCGATCCTATCGGTCATTTTTTTCACGAGAAACCGCCCGGCCTCGATATCCTCCTTGCAGATCAGCACGCAGAAAATATGCCTGCCTGGAAAGATGATGATGGTGTTCTGATCCTTCTTGATTACGGAAATCCCGCCTTGGTCGGTTATTTTTTCTAACAGCACACGGACGCTCGTGATCACGCTCGTGACCAAGCTCTCGTGCAATTCAACAGCGGGTTTGTTGAAATAATGGTTATAGATGCAAATCCCGGACGGGTGCATTATAAAAAGACTTTCTAACTTGTCATGCCAATCGATCTCGATGAACGGGGGCATTCGAGCGATGAAAAGGCACATCCCGGGCACGCTGCAGAGTATGATCGCGTCCCCGACCAGCCGGACAGCTGGATCGAACAGGTCTGAAACGATGCCGGACGTTAACCCGTGGCCGAGCCCGAACGCGAGAAAACATGCATACGTGCGGATGGTCGCCCTGGTGGATCCTGGTTCTAGCGTTGACTTTTCCCCCAAGCGGAAATAAAAAATCGTGAAAAAAAATGCAAAGATCATGTATGAAAGGAACAAGAGCACGCGGGAAAGAGCGAAATCAAAAAACAAGGACACGATCACGATTCCCATGAAAATGGCGAAGCAGGCCGTGAAGAACCACTTGATGCCGAACCGTTCCTTTCTCTCGATGAAGGCCGCGAACATGATGCATCCCAGGACCTGGATGATCCCGCCGATGCCCAAGTAGAGGTCGCTTCTACTCGGGCTGCTAGCATAAAAATCACCGAGCAGGACGAAAACCCACCTCGCGCTCACGTTGATGAAGAGGGATGCAAATGCGATGTCGTACTGGCTTTTCTTGTCCCTCGGCGCGTTCAGGTGCTTGAAGACCGAGATGAGGCCGGTCTCGAGGAACAAGAACGCGACGAACCATTCCAGGATGATCGACGGTTCCCTTGTATAGCCGGTCACTACATCGCAGAGCATGCGTATCTCCTTTTATTTTATCAGGTTCTTCACGATCGTATCGAAACTCTTGAATATCTTGACGTGCTCTCCCTTTAACGCGGGGATGTTGTTGATGATGCCCTTGTAAGACCACTCGAACTGCGTTTTCACGGCAGAGAGGAAGTGCTCGACCGATCGCATTTCCCGGTTGACTAGCAAAGCGTACGTGAGGGGAGAGACGCCCTCCCCCTGGTGCTGGATGAGTATCGTCACCTTCCCGTGGGTGATCTTCTCGATTTTCTTGCCATCCTCCTTGCTGATTGCTTGGATCACGTCGTCGATGCCGGCGAGCCCTTGCGACGCGTAGTCGGCCCGGGCGCCATGTAGCCCGCTTTGATCGACATTTTTCTCGCTTGCCTCTACAGGAGGCATCAATGCATCGCTGCTGTTGAACGTGTACGTATACACGAGCTTGAGCCTGGTATCGTCGATGATCAGCAGTTGGACGAGGCTGTCTTGCCAATCGAGCTCCAGGAACGCGGGAAACTTGAACGTCCCAAGAAAGACCGTGGTCAGGCCGACGATCGCCACGAGAATCGTCACGAGCCATAATATCTCGCGGGCCACATGATTCTCGCCAAATACCACGGATATTTGCTCGCTGCCGAACGCGATCGACACCCCGAGCATGATCTCCCCCGTCAATATGGTGATCAGCCGCCTACGCACGCTACCCGTCGCCTTCTTGATGAGCTTGAGCTGGAAAACAAGCATGTAAAGCAGGCTCGCGATGTAGATCAGCAGCAAATACTGGAAAAACGCGTCCTCGTAGGGCACGAAAAAGATCGCCACGACAGGGACGAAATTTAGCACGATAATGACCTTCGTGATACGGGGCTTCACGATGGCCGAGAACGCGGGATCGCACACGGCTGCCATGAAACCGACGGTCGAGATCATGATAACGATTATCGCCAGCATCGAAAGGGCGTCGACGACCAGCGGGTCTGAGGTGTAGTAATTGTAGATGACGCGGAACACGAAGCCAGTAAGCAAGCTGCTGAAGAACAAGCCGAAACCCAGGAAAATCTTGTTCAAGTGGAACTGCTCGTGCTTGCTTTTCCGATATTGCTGGAAAAAATATATCGCGATCTGGTACCCGAGAAGCGCCGCGATGAGCAACAAGGGGATGTGTATCTCCCGGAAGGCGTAAACCATGCGTAACCCGTCCTCAATTATATTTCGAAGGGCTCAGCGCTTTCATGCCGGAGGTGGAGCAAGACCACGTGGTAACAATTTAAAGCTTCTTACCAACTATTTATATAAATGCCCCCAATGGCGAGCCTTGGAGAGTTCAATCCCGCGGCAGTGAACGGTCAGTTGAGCGCCTATCCCGTCTCGATCATCGATCAGCAGCAATACGACGCGGGCCAGATCGAGGCCCGTGTCACGCAATACCTCGACACGACGGGGCTCGATTTCAATCGAAAGGTGGTGATGCTCAAGCCATCGTTCGTGCTGCCATCCGGCGCCGAAGACATGACCCTGGCGACGAATACGCACAACCGCGTCATCGTCGGGGTCGCTCGATCGCTGCTGAACAAGGGAGCCAAGCGAATCTTGATAGCGGAACACCATACTGTTGGTTCCGCGCGGTTCAGCTTCGCCATGGTGCATATCAAGGCGGCCATCAAGGGTATCAAGGGCGTGGAACCTTGTTACCTCGACGAGGTGCCCATGGTCAAGGCTCCCGTTGAAGAGCCTTTCATCCCCGGTTACGATATCAAGTTTCCCCGCATGCTGCTCGATGGCACGGTCGATTACCTCGTCACACTCCCGAAATTGAAGACCAACAGCTTTGCACAGGTGTCCTTGAGCATAAAAAACAGCTTCGGCTTGATCTCCAAGGAGGACAGGCTCAAATACCACGGGGCCGACTTGGACAAGCACCTCGCTTCCTTGTACCTCGTCCGCAGGCCGGACCTGGCGATCGTCGACGCCATCGTCGCCGGGGAGGGGCAAGGCCCCCAGCAGACAACGCCTGTCAATACCGGCGTGCTGGTCGCGGGAACCAATTGCGTCGCGGTCGACGCCGTGTGTTGCTACTTGATGGGGCTCGATCCCGCGACCGTTCCCCACGTGCAGCTGCTCCACGACCGGGGGCTGGGCCCGGTTTCCTTGGATGACATCTCATTGCATAATAAAACCATTTTTGACTCACGACGGAGAAACTTCGTGGCCCCGGACCTGAACCTTTCCACGAGCCCGCGCTTCCGTGTCTTTCAAGGGAAGGACATCTGCCGGGGAGGTTGCCTCGCCATGCTCCGTTCCATCCTGGACAGCTACGGGCTGGTGGATGGATGGGATTCGCTCGGGAACATGAACTTTATCGTCGGCAAGGGTGTCGATGCCCCGGAGAATGAGCTTGGAAACTTGAAAAAAGGAAAAACTATCGTTTTCGGCGATTGTGCCGAGCATTACAAGGATCGCGGCATCTTCATTAAGGGATGCCCGCCCGAATATCTCCGCACGGCGATCGTGCTCGCGCTGAAGGCAAGGCTCGGAAGATCAAAGGTGGAAAAGACCGCGTCCATAAAGACCCTGCTCTGGACCACGTTCCGGCACGCGTTCAATCGGGTGTTCAGGATCTGATCACGCCGTCCGGGGGAACCAGATGCACGAGGGGGTGCTGCCCTGGCCGCACAAGATCGTGTTGTTGGCGATCTTGAACGGGATGGTACCCATCTCAGAAGGGCCCCACGGCCCGACTTGATCGCCCGTGTTCGGGTTCACCGCGTACTCGGGATAGTTCGAGCTCGTGATAGAGACACGGACGCGATGGCCGGCCGAGAAGCGGTAGGCCATCGACCACATGTCGATGTCCAGCTCGTAGGCTTGCCCGGGCACGAGCAATGCCTCTTCCACGCTCGAGAAACCGCGACGATAGCGGGCTTTCAAGATGCCGTCGGCCACGTATATCTCGCGCCCGTCGGGGAAAATGTCCAGTAATTTCACCGTGAAGTCCGTGTCCGTGCAGTTCGACGCGATGTTCACGGTCGCTCGCAAGTGACCCACGATCTCGACGGGCGACGTGAGATTGGCAGACGTAAACTGCAAGATGTCGGGACGGCCTGTCTCGATCGGGCGGTTGTCGAAGGCACCGTACGTGATCGGGATTTCGATCGTCTTCGCCTGGTTGGGAAACGCGCGCCCGCCGCCCGTGTGTACCGGATCGCGAGGATCGTACGTGTACGAACAGTTTCCAGGTGATGGAGTGGCGATCGACAAGCTCCCGTTCGGGTGGAAGTACCACGGCTCGTTCGTCGACGGGACGGGCCAGTCCATGGCCGTGTGCCACGTGTTCGCCATGGCATCCGATGGATCGCCCATGAGCACGTAGTACACGCGGGGCTGGGACGCCCAATTCCGGGCCGCGCCGAGGAGCGCCTCGCCGAAGATGAAATCCCGAGCTTGATCAGCGTATGTATATCCCATGGAGGAATACGTGTTAAAGACCGTGGCATACTCGGGCACGCCCGAGTGGTTCATGCTGCCGTGGATCCACGGGCCCATCACGAGAACCTGATGATCCCGCGCGTGCGCCGTCGCGTTGTAGCTGTAATACATGAAGGAATCGATGGTACCGGCCTGGAAGCAGTCGTACCAGCCACCGAAATGCACGGCGCGGACGTCCACGGCCTCGAACTGGCAGCCCATGGTCAGGGAGCGCTGCAGCCAGAACGCATCCTTTCTCGCGTTCTGGATCAGCGTCGGGTAATATCGCATGCCGTTTACGCCCGGGAGCCAGCACTCCAGGAAGTTTTTCCGGAGGCAGCCGCCCGGATATATCCAGTGGTCGTAGAGCTCGCTGGCGCCCGCGTGGATGTATGCCGCCCTCACGCCGGGGGAGCCGGCCGCGTGGCACGCGATTTGCGTCAACGCCTCGGCAGAAGCCCCGATCGTCGCGATGTGCCCGTTGCACCACCACTGCGCCATAACCCAGGTCGCCGTGTCGTACGCGTCGTCCTGCTCCGAAAGGAACACGGGGAAGGAACCCGTGCCTGCAGAACCGCCCGTTCCACGGACATCTTGCCAGACGGCCGCGTATCCCTGAGCCGCCCACGCTTTCGCTGCCGCCACGTTTGCATCTCCATCGACGTTGTACGGGGTTCGCAAGAGGATGACCGGCAGCGAGCCGTTCTCGACCCCCCAATTTTCGGGCAAGTACACCCGCGTGTAGAGCTTGTACCCGTCCCGCATGCGGACGAACGGGCCGCTGTTGTCCGAGTACCAGAAGGAGAGGCCGTTGGCCACCATGGACGCCGCGACCGCCACGATGCCGAGCACCTTCAACACACGTCGAGCACCAACCATAGTAGGCAGATCGCACCGAAGTCGTATATACATATTCAGAGTAATCCTCGCGCGTGGCATGTCATGACCGGCGAGACATTCGATCTGGAAGCCGCGGCGAAGGCGGCGTTCTCCGCCATATTCGCGGGCGAGAAAACCGTGAAATTCGGTGGCAAGGACTATCCGGTAGAGATTTTAAAATCCAGCCGCCTCAAGTCGGTGAATTTTGGCGAATATCAATGCATCGAGCAGAACCCGCGCAAGGAATCGCAATGGGCGCAAAAGGCGCGCGAGGGACACCAGATCATGTGGATGTTCAAGGGGCGCGCCTACATCGCGAGGGTCATGGACGGGGAGTTCACGCTGCTCGGTAAAAAACGCTCCTAGAATTGCCCCTTCTTTGGTGAGGGAGGGAAATCACCTCGAGTCTCATGCTATATTGATTTTTTGCAGCAACCGGTCCTTGTCTTTTTCCTTGATATTCTTCACTTGACGCAACTTCTTGATAGCGCGGTTTGCATCGTTTTTTTTCAGCAGATCCACCTTCACGAGGAATAACAAGTATTCCGAAAGGCGACCGCATCGGACATTGAACGCGTTCAAGGCCTCGAGTTCGGGATGGTCGTCGCTGATCACGAAGGCGCGCGGGTTCATCCGTCCTAACCCGATTATCGACAAGTCAGCATCGTCTAATTTTTTCTCGGAATATGCCTTGTACTTGTCGATCTCGATTGCTTGTATCGAGAGCTTGGTATAATCGATGTAATCCTTCAAATAATACTTTAATTCCGTGATCAACTGATGAGTGGCATATGGATCATTCGCATAGATCAACTGTTTCAAAGATACCGTGTTGGATTCGTCAAGCAGCTTGATCTTGAGCCAGGAACAAGTATCGAGTATTAACATGATTATGCTATCACTTCATAGCAAATGTTATAATAAGCAAGTACTATTAAATCATAGACATGAAACAGATAAACTTCCGCCTGACCGATGCGGAGTACGAACGCGTCGACATCGTGGCGAGGAGCCTCGATACGACCATTCCAGCTTTGCTCAAGGATCTGGGCCTGAAAGGGCTCGCTCGTGCTAGCGTGGAAATTGCTTTAAACCTCTACAAGTGTGGCAAGGTGGGCCTGAAACGAGCCTGGATCCTCTCTGGCTTGGAATTCCACGAGTTTCTTGCTTTACTTCAGGAAAGAGACATCGACCCTGTCATTCCAGATACGCTTGTTGACAAGATGGTCGAAAACGTCGAATCTCTCACGTTCGAGGAGATGTTCCCTGGTAAATCCAAGGATGAGCTGCGAAAGCTCATCCTATCACACGATGGATGAAACGAGGCGGGCTGAGAGCGAGGTCTATCGGCATCCCGAGGGCAACCGGCGAAAATCATTTAAATCCCTCTTCATGAAATGACATGCCTTTCCACGTACGGCTCGTTCGTATCTCGTGGTGGGGCCTAGAAAACCGGTGTTGTTCAATCGCGGACCGCTAGCTTAGCCTGGTTGAGCGCACGGCTGATAACCGTGAGGTCCTGGGACCGAAAAGCAATTCTCGAGATTTTAATTGCTCGGTATGCCCAGGCGGTCCACCATTTTTTCTTTTTTGCTGTTTTTATAAAAATCGACGAAGATCCATGCAAACCCGCACTAGATATCTAGCAGGCTTAATATAGGAACAACTCGGTACTGCAGAACGGGCACTTTTCCCTCGCCCGGTAGACGAGATCCATCAGATCCTTCGCGTGGCGCTCGGTTCCTTCCGCCGCGTAGAAAGGACATTCCTCGACCGACAGTACAAGCCCGCTGTCGGCCATAAAATCCTCGATGCGCTCGCACGCCTTCTTCAAGCGGCCGATGTCGATGTCATCAAGGTCTTCCATCATTTCCTTGACCTTTCTGACCTTCTCCAGCAGTTCTACACGTTTCGCGTCGGACATGGTTGTGCACGCCTCGTCGGGTGGTCATGCTGGTAGATATAGCGCGTGGCTTATATCGTTGAAGGTAGGTGCCGCGCCCCGCCGCTTGCCCTTGTTGCTCCTCACGTGAAGGTTTAATGCTCCCGCATTGCATGATCCCGTCATGTCGCGGGATCGAGTGGACGACATGCTCGCCGAGAAGGTGGACAAGCGGCGGGAGCGCATCAAGGACAGCTCCGACCGCAAGGCCCAGGAGGCCGTGATGTCCCCGCGCGTTAGCAAGATCCTGTTCGACATGCAAGGCAAGGGTAAAATCCAAAAACTCGTCGGGATCGTCAACGCCGGGAAGGAGGCAAACGTCTACAATGCCATCGGACCCGGCGGGCGCGAGCTCGCGATCAAGATCTTTCGCATCAACTCGCAAACCTCGAAATGGATGCATGACTACATCGTGGGCGACCCCCGCTTCGCGAAATACCGGAAAAAGGATTCGCGCGTGCTCATGACGACGTGGGCGATGAAAGAGTTCAAGAATCTCAAGCGTGCCAAGGAGGCGGGCGTCCCGTGCCCGGAACCCGTGGCCGTGCGGGAGAACGTGCTCGTCATGGAGTTCATCGGCAAGAACGGCACGCCTGCCAGGCGGCTGACCGAGGTCGAGCTGAAAAATCCGGTCAAGCATCTCAACGTGGTATTGCAAGGCATGGCCGACTTGATCGCCAAGGCGAGGCTCGTCCACGGGGATCTCAGCGCCTACAATATCTTGTACGACGAGAACAAAGATCAAGTATGTTTCATTGACTTCGCCCAGGGCGTCTTGATGGATCATCCCAACTCCCGCAAGTACTTCGAACGGGACGTGGACAACGTGCTCGGCTATTTTGCAGACATCATTCCCGCGGATCTCGATCGCAAGGCGCTTGTTGATTCCATCATCGCAGGGAAGCCAATAAAGATCGAGTGAAACCATCTTATCCCGCGCGCTCGTATAGCCAAGCAATACCTTCTATTTTCGACGGATGGATCCCCATGGGAGATACAAAGACTCAAGGCAAGGCCCTCGTGCTGGGCTCGCTCGCCTTCGATTACATCATGGATAGCCCTGAAAACTACTACGAGGCCTTGTCCATCAAGCACGACAAGAAAGAAGTGCAAGGCACATTCATGAGCGTGAAGAAGGTCGTGCACTTCGGCGGGACTGCCGGCAACATCGCCTACAGCATGGCGCTCCTTGGTGGCAAGCCGATCGTAGCGGGATGCGTGGGCAAGGATTTCGCGGCGCTCGGGTACGAGGATCGCATGAAGAAAACGGGCGTCGATCTCCGCATCGATTTGATCACCGACGACTCGACGGCATCGTGTTACATCTTCAACGACGTGAAAAAAAACCAGATCACCGTGTTCCACGGCGGGGCGCTCAACTGCAACGAGCAACTCGACCTGGAGAAGATAGTCAAGAAGCAGGACGACGTGCGGATCGCCATCAACGCGCCGAACAACATGCCCGCCATGGCCAAGTTCTCCCGCCAGCTCTCGCAGATGGGCATCCCCGCCATCTTCGACCCGGGCCAGGTGCTCAACGCGCTCACGCCCGACCAGTTCGCCGAGATCCTGTCCAACTCGCAAGCTTTCATCTCCAACGAGCACGAGCTCGATGGCGTCGCCAAGCGGTTTGGCGATGCCACGCGCGAGGCCATCGACAAGCTCGACTGGGTCATCACGACCCGCGGCTCGTCGGGCTCCACGATCAGGGTAAAGGGAAAAGTGACCGAGCTGCCCATCGCCAAGGCCAAGGCGGTGGTCGACCCGACGGGAGCCGGCGACTCGTTCCGCGGCGCGCTGCTCCACGGCATCACCATGGGGCTCGATATCGTGCAATCGGCCAAGCTCGGCGTGGTCATCGGCTCGCTCAAGGTCGAGCACGCGGGCGGGCAGCTGCCCTCGCTGGACACCAATGAATTCAAGCGGCGGTACAAGGAAACGTTCGGCGAGGAATGCCCGCTGTAAAGTTATTTCCAACTCGCCTTCTCTCGTCGACCATCAAGGTGAAATCACCACGACGATCCTCCACGTGCCCGCGTGGCTCTACCGGCAGTTCGATGCCGACCCGTCACGCGACGTGCCAGCCGAAGCGTATGGCGGCTGGACGAGGACCGACGTCGACCTCGATCTCGGCCACACTGCCCTTGTCGTCATGCACGCGTGGGACACGGGAACGCCAGACAAGTTCCCGGGCTGGTACCGCCACGTGGAATACCTGCCCAGGGCGAACCAGATATTGAAGGACGTGTTCCCGGGACTGCTCGCCGCGGCACGCGGCGCCGGGATGCGGGTGATCCACGTGGTGAGCGGCGGAAATTATTACAAGCACTTGCCCGGCCATGTAAATGCCCGCCGGCTCGCGTGGTGGCAGCAGTTCCTCGCGTCGCTCGGGGGAGGGCGCGTGCAGCATGACGCGTCGAGGAAAAAGCTAGATGAAGTCCGCGCTGCGTACGCGGGAGGCGGCGAACACAACCAGGCGGACATCAAGAAAGGGTTCGAGCGCCTCGACTTCCCGCCGGAGGCCCGGCCGCTCGACACCGAGGCCATTGCCGAGAACACGCCGCAGCTGCTTGCCCTTTGCAAGAAACACCGCGTGAGCCATCTAATTTACTCGGGCTTCGCTATCAATTGGTGTCTGCTCTTGTCCCCTGGCGGGATGGCCGACATGTCGCGCCACGGGGTCATGTGCAGCGCGATCCGCCAGGCAACGACCGCGGTGGAGAACAAGGAAACCGCGCGGGGCGAGCTCGGCAAGGAAAACGCGCTGTGGCGCGTGGCCCTGGCATTCGGGTTCGTTTTCGACCTCGACGACTTGGTCGCGGCATGCAAGAGTACAAGCACGTGAAGCCGCCCGGATGTCGCTTCTCCGGATGGATCCACGTTCAATTTTAAAAGACAAGGCGCGTTCAAGATCCTATCGGTTCCATTCCACCCTCACCCCGATCTTTGAAAAGGGAAGATATGATGGGGAAATCATCGAAATGGAACGAGATAACATCGGCTCTGCTAATGTAGCCAGGTCCAGCATACAGGGCTTTCACCCCTGGAACCCGGGTTCGAATCCCGGGCAGAGCATTTCATAAAATCTCAATAAATGGGCGTATAGTTCAGGGGTTAGAACGCTTGACTTGCACTCAAGAGGCCGCGGGTTCAATTCCCGCTACGTCCACTTTTTCTGGTTTTTTATTCAAGAATTCCAAGATTTAATTCCGGTCGAACCTGATTTTTAATGGAGATGCTAGCAAGGTTCACCTTTGGTCCAGCCTTACAGCTAGTGCCATCCGACTCGTCATCATCCAATACAAGAACTATTTATTCCCTTGATATCATTGATAGCTTGATAATATCATATCATTGCTAGATGGAAGTCATGGAACAGTTGAATTTCAGGATATCAAAGGATGAAAAGCGAGTGATTGAAGCAATAGCCGCAGAAAGAGGCGTGAGCACTGCTGAACTTGCGAGGAGGTCTTTACTCAAGGAAATCGAGCCGATCCGTGTAGATCTAGCTTTTAAACTCCTTTCGGAAGGAAAAATAGGCAGAAAACGGGCATGGACAATATCAGGCTTGTCCCATAACGAGTTCTTGATCGAATGGACGAGAAGAGGGGCGGAAGAGCAGATCCCTGACGAGTTTATCGAGAAGGAGCTCGATATCGCCCGTTCCATCGATCTGAAAAAGTTCATGAGGAACCAGGCTGACAGGTGATCGGTTGATCCTCCTCACCGACACGTGTTTCTGGAGCCATGCCAAGAGCTTGCACGATGGAGGGATCCTTGATGCGAGGGTGTATCTCGCCACGTTTCGCTGGGGATACACGCCAGCCGTGCAAAAAGAGATAAAACATTTTAAGCTTGACGATTATGCTCGCGCCGACACGGCAATCGTTTTCCCCGTTTCAAAGGACGAACGCCAAGCATTCGCCAAGCAATCACCTGCAGCGACCGATCTGGATGATGCAGATCAAGAACTGATCATTACTTGCCAGAGGGAGCAAGGCTTGATTCTCTCGGACGATGGCGAGTTCTTGATGGAATGCGCGGCCATTGGCGTGCGAGCTATCTCGCTACCGGTATTCTTCTTGAAGCTCGTGGAATCGGGGGACTTGGACAAGAGGTCGGTCGCTCGTTGCTTGAAATTCTGGGAGGACCAGCACCGCTTCAAGCTCAAGCAGCTCGCCAGGTGGAGAAAGGGGCTGCAAGAGATTAAATAGCGTTCGATGACTAGAAAGAAAACGACAGATGGCCTCCGGATGCGAAAGAGCAGCGTGGACAATCATCAGGGAAGCCACGCCAGACGATGCGCCGGGCATCGCCCGGGTGCACGTGGACACGTGGCGCGCCACGTACTCGTCGTTCATTCCTGCCGAGTACCTCGCGCGGATGTCGCACGAGAGAAGCACCGGGATGTTCCAGTCGCTGCTCAAGCGGAATCCCCCGGGGACGAAGACGTTCGTGGCAGATGCGGGCGCCGGCACCGGGATCGTCGGGGCAAGCACGGGTGGATACAACGATCTCGGCCACGATGATTACCAGGCAGAATTAATAGGCATCTACGTGTTGCCCGCGTTCCAGCGCCACGGTATCGGCCGCCAGCTCGTCAAGGCGGTGAAGGATCACCTCTTGCGGCTCGAGGCACGGGGCATGCTCGTGTGGGTGTTCGCGGACAACCCGAACCGGTCGTTCTACGGGCATCTCGGCGGGACGCTCGTCGAGGAGAAATGGGAGGAGACGGGCGGCAAGATGTTGAAGCGGCTCGCGCTCGGCTGGAAGGACGTCCGCGACGTGAGGGTGTAAGGCGCGCGAAAGGAAAAAGAGGAAAAGTGATTCAGTATCCGCGGCAGGGGTACGGCTGCTCGCCCTCGCTGCTCTGCCAGCCCCCGCCAGGCTCCGGCCCCCCGCGAAGGAACGCGTCGATCTCCTCCATCAATGTCTGCGTGAGCTCTGCACGCTCGCTCGCGAAGAAGACGACGGGATATGACCACGTCGTCGTTGTCACGGCGATGATAAATCGGTGCTTGAACGACGCCTTCACCATAAACGATCCTGGCCCATTGAATTCGGCGGCCGGACACGCCCGGATCACGACCTTGTCGAGATCCCAGGCGATGGTCATGTATTGACCCATTGCAGCATACATGCCATGCCTATTGTAATTTCCTTGCGTAGCATACGGGTTAGGAGTGCACATTTGCAGTTTATTCGATACCTTGTCGAGCTCGATCGTGAACGGCTTCGCGAACTTCGACGCGGTCCAGTACATCATCCCGGGAATCAAGCCCATGACTGCCACGAGGACAATGGGCAAAATAACGAACACGGGTGTCATTTCCAGCATCTGGGGTATCATGATGCCGAACAAGACGGCGATGTACACGGCCAGGATGATGATAATCGCGATACTGGAGCCCATCATCCGCTTCATGGCCAGCTTCTTGTCGGCGGGGCATTCGACGATGAGGTGCGTGTCGCGACGGGCGACGACGCGGTAATCGCTCCCGATGGGCGAGTAAGCACCATAAGCGGTGGACATGTGAAGTCATCCTCGATAGGGAGGAATTCTCCTTCCCAAAATGCTAACCCGTGTCCCCCTTAAAAAGTTATCATCGATGAATTTCATAGGAAAAATATGGAGATTACTTGAACCGCGTCAGCGCCTCGAAGTCGAGCGTGGCGAAGTAGTCATCGGGCGTCTCGGCGCGCCGGATCTGGATCACGTCCCCGCTCGGGCGCAGCAACAGCTCTGCCGACCGGAGCTTGCCGTTGTAGTTGAAGCCCATGGCATGGCCGTGCGCCCCCGTGTCGTGTATCGCGATGATGTCGCCCTTCTCGATCTCGGGCAGCATGCGCTCGATGGCGAACTTGTCGTTGTTCTCGCACAGCGACCCCGTGACGTCGTACTTGTGCACGAGGGGCGCGTTTTCCTTGCCGAGCACCGTGTGGTGGTGATAGGCGCCGTACATGCCGGGCCGCATGAGGTTCGCCATGCACGCGTCCACGCCGACGTAGTCCCGGTACGTGTGCTTGATGTGGCGGACCGTGGTCACGAGCCAGCCGTAGGGGCCGGTCACCATGCGCCCGCTCTCGAGCACGATGCGCAGCGGGTCCAGCTTGGCCTTCACGATGATCCGCTCGTACTCGGCCTTGATCCCACGAGAAACGCGATTCAAATCGACGGGCACCTGCTCCGGCTTGTAGGGGATGCCGATGCCCCCGCCAAGGTTCACGAACTCGATGCGCACGCCGCACTTCTTGTTGGCCTCGACGACGAGATCGAACAGGATCCGCGCCGTCTCGACGAAGTAATCGGGGTTCAGCTCGTTCGAGGCGACCATGGTGTGCAGCCCGAAGCGCTTGGCTCCTTTCTGCTTCACGATCTTGTAAGCCTCGATCAATTGCTCGCGGGTGAGCCCGTACTTGGCCTCCTCGGGCTTGCCGATGATCGCGTTCCCTTGCTTCAAGGGCCCGGGGTTGTAGCGGAAACACACGAGTTCGGGAATGCCCGCGCTCTTCTCCAGCGCGTCGATGTGGGTGATGTCGTCCAGGTTGATCACCCCGCCGAGCTGCCTGGCCTTCACGAACTCCTCGGGCGGCGTGTCGTTGGACGTGAACATGATGTCCTCCCCTGTGATGCCGACCTTCTCCGAGAGCAGCAGCTCGGGCAGCGACGAGCAGTCCGTGCCCATCCCCTCTTCCTTCAATATTTTCAAGATGAAGGGATTCGGCAATGCCTTGACCGCGAAGTGGTTCTTGAATCCCTTGACCCACGAGAACGCCTTGTACAGCGCCCTGGCATTTTCGCGGATGGCTTGCTCGTCGTAGATGTGCCACGGGGTCGGGTACGTCTTAATCAGCTCTTGCACTCGTGCCTTCGACAGCGGGAACGCTGGTTTCTTCTCGACCATGGAGGGTCAACCTCGGCTCGATAGATGCAACTCAATGGGTCGAGGGAATAAAAGCTTCACCCAGGGGTCAATGAACCACGTTTTTCCCCCCGTGGTACACGCGCGCAAGCTTTGAATTGCCAGCAAGCAGCACATGACCGTATGGATCGCACGGATGGTCGCGTCATACCCTCCAACGTCGTCATGGAGGAGTACATGAGACCCGCCCTCGAATACTACCGAAAATTGCTCGGCAAGATCGCGCCATTCTATTTCGACGAGTCCCTCGTGAAGATGGTTGCCCTCCAGCAGCTGATCGTCTCGAAAAACTACCAGATCACGAGACATGATGCCAGGGAGAAAAAGAACACCGAGTATATCAGGCGTTGCGTCGCCGGCATCGCGAAGCCGGCCGACTTGCTCGAGATCATGGACTCCTGGCGCGCATTCGACTTGTGCCTCACCGCCCCGTCGTTCGCGAACCCGGCGCTCGCGGCCAACATCCGCAAGAGTTACTGCCGCGTCGGCACGAGGAGCTTCGACTGCCACGGCTGCTCGAAGGTCGTGTGCAAGCACAACATGATCTGGGATCGATCGACCATCATGCTCGATTTCGATTCCCACGGGAACACATTGGAAGGCGACTTCCACGTGCTCGATGAGGCTTTTGCCAAGCTCGGCGTGGCTTACAAGATCAAGCTATCATCGCTCGGGGGGCTGCACGTGAACGTCGGGCTGCCGGAAACGGGTGGTTCCACGATTTTCGACAGGAGCGTCTACCATTATTGCCTGGTAAAGGAATTGCATGCCGCCGGTGCACAGGTCAATGACAACGCGCTCGACCCCATCCCGATCATCCGTGCGCCGTTTTCCCTCCATTACAAGCGCCTCACGCCCTCGCTCCCCGTCGATGCCGCCACCGTGCACGACGCGATCGACGCGCTGGAGGAGATCGAGGCCCTCCCGATCGAGCGCAGGATCGAGGCCGCCTCGACGCTCGCTTCCGGATGGAAGGGATCCTGGGAGCCTGGCCACTCGGATGATGCACCGTTCGTCGCATTGCTTGAAAAATGGAAAGATAAGGCCATCACGGCGATTTACCGAGAAAAGCAGCAAGATCGCTCCCCCCGGACAAGCGTCGGGGATTACCTGAGAAAGGGGAAGCTCATGGCCCCCGAGGACGAGCGCGCTGCCATCGAGCTCCTACTCCAGGAGGGGAAGGAAAGGGGGCTCGCGGAGAGGATCGTCGCGGCGCAGAAACGACGGGAACCAGAACCGAAGGATAAAGCCATCGTCGACAAGGAGATCTTGCTTGAAAACCACGCGGACGTGCCGCGCCGGGTGCTCGAGATTTCCCCGCCAGTACTCTTCCTCGTCATCGACAACGCGACCATGGATGACATGAAAGCGATCACCGGGGCTACCCCCTTGCAGCTGTCGACGACGTGCAAGAACACCGACGAGGGCATGAGCTTGCTCTTCAAGAATTCGAATTTGTTGAAAGCTTATGGACAGCGATGGCAATGCAAGACGAAATACATCGGAGGCTTGTACACGGCCTACAACTATTGCGGTGGTGCCGACGTGATCGTTGCCGTAAAGATGGAAAACGTGTGGGACAGGGACATGAAGATCGTGGCCGAACTGGATCGCGTGTTTGCAGAGAATCAAGATAAATTCGTCGCAGCGCACTTGCTCGGCCTTGATTTTTGCAAGGATAATGATATCGACACGAGCGGCGCGATGCTCGTCTTCAAGCGCATCGTGAACGCTCTTGTCGGCACCAGGTTCAACGTCGTGCTCACGTCCGACCATTCCGGGAGCGACCAGGTCCCCTATTTCGAGCTCGCGACCATTCCTCGGCAGAGCGGGGAGGGAGTTGCGTGAGCGACGGGATTCGTGCCGCGGCTGGCGACGCCCCCGCCGGTCTCGGCTTCACCTACAACAAGGCGGGCGGCTACGGGTTGCTGCTGGCAAGGTGCAACTGCTGCGGCGGGATGTTGCACCTCAACATCACGCGCCACGGGTACGTGACCCTCGATTGCGAGGACATGGACGGCACCAACCGTGCTCCTTGCAAGCACGCCGTGAACGCGGGCGGGGCGGCGGGGCACTGGGCATGGACGTGCGCTTGCTCGCAAGAGATGCTGGCTCGCGACTGCCCGAACAAGCAAGCAGCCGCCGTCGCCGGGAGGGGACGGATCCAGGGCGACATCGAGGCGTTCTTGTACGCGGCCGCCATGAGCAGGCGATTCGTCGTGCTCGATTTGCGGGACGACGGGTACGCCGACTTCGAGCCGGCGGTCGTCGATGCTGCCAACATGTCGTTCACGATCGACGGGAAGGGGAACCAGCGACCATACTTCGTCCTCGTCCGCCGCTTCTACGTCGACGGGGAAAACGTCTCGTCTCGGTTCGTGTTTTTCAAGAAGACCATCGTGACAACCGTGTTGGCAGCATTTACCAAGCGGCTCTTGTCATTCCTGGCCACGCGGGCGAAGCGGTTCCCGCTCGCGGCGTGGATCGAGGCAAGGTACGAGTTGCTTTGACCTTGAATGATTCCCCCATCATCCCGACCTGCCGATGATTGATTTATTACCATGTAGATTCGTATTGATTAAGTCCGTAGATCCAATAAATCTACTACATTCCTTCTCTTTATAAACGTGCGCTTATTTTTTTCGTTCGATGGCAAGATGAGAGCGAATGAAGCCGGCTGGATTGCAGTCAGAATGATGGTCACGAGATGCTGTTCGCTATCGAATCAAAGCACGTTCTCGCATGTCCGGGGAACGTGACCGGGAGAAAGAGGTCACGCGGAAACCTTGGCCCCCATATCAGGCGGCGGAGGTGGGACCGGTGGAGGGATCTTCAGCAAGGTGAGAATGCCATCCACGTCATTCTCGTGCAGCAAGCGAAGCATGACGTCAAACGGGATCTTGTGCTTGAGCCCCGTGTGGTACAAGGACAGCATCATGGCATATATTTCGAAAACCTCTGGATTGATGAAGTTGGCCGAGATCTTTCGCTGGATCACGAAGGGGCGGATCTCCCGTTCAGCCCAGTTGTTGTCTGGCGGGATGCCAGGATGATCCAGGTACGTGAAGAGTTTGGGGGCGAATTTCTCCATGCGCTTGAGCAGGCGTTCGATATCCGGGCTAGCAGCACCATCGACGCGGATCCTTTCGATAAGAGCTTTCATGCGGCGTACAGCCTCCTTTCTCGAGATGCGCCTGCCCACGGGTGTTTTCCAGCCCATGTCGCCGTCCTTCCACGCCGCGCCGAAAAAGTCCCGGAGCCACTGCAGCTGCTTGATGGCCTTTGCTTGCTGTTCCACGTCCGCGGCAAGCTTTGCACGCTCCTCCTCGGAAAGGGGCTCGGGCTGCTTTGGTGGCCTGCCACGACGTGTTGCTGCCGTTTCGCTCGCCGCGTCATCATCCACGGTTGTTGCAGCAGCCTTGCAATCCCCGGCCAGCTTTTTCTCCGCGCCCTCGCGGCGGTCGATGGCCTTGCATTCCAGCACCTTCAATTCCTTCACCAGGTGTGCCAAGCACTTCTGCTGCTCGGCATCCAGCCGGTTGTAGGCGCTCCAGAAATCCGAGATCAAGATGCCCTTGTACCCATCGAATATTTCCTCGACCGCCTCGTGACCCCGGCTTTCCGATGCCAAATAGAGGATAACGTGACCAGTGACGACGACCCATAGCCAGTGGTTCTTGCCATCCATCGGCACGCCGGTCTCGTCCACGCATGCAAATGACGTGTCCTTGACCGCGGCACGAAACGCCTCGAACACCTGCCGAACTTGCGGCTCCCAGCGGATCATCCAGTCGATGAACGCGACGATCGTCGGGATGATCTCCGGATTCTTCTTTGCAAAAAATCGGATAAGGGTTCCGCGTATGCCGTCCCACGTGCCGCGGCGATCAAGCCGGTCCTCCATTACCAGCGAGATCAAACCGATCCCATAATGCAGCCGAGCAAGACACCCGAAATCCTTCGCCACGATCTGATGGCACCCCGGACAGCGATACCGGTAGATCACGTGCCGAACGCTTTCCAGGAGCATCCCGTTTTCAAGCTCCACGACATCGATGATGACGTGATGCCACTTCCCGACAGGCCGGGAACTCTCAAGCAGCCTCCCGCAACGAGGACATCGAGTTAGCCGCCATTCCACTTCCCGGGTGATCTTTTTCGGTACCTTGAACCCGCCGCCCCTCTTTCCCTTCGGC
>JAUQYZ010000266.1 GCA_030587475.1 Candidatus Sigynarchaeum calidifontis | reverse complement strand
AAAGTAGCATTCATGCAGCTATCGTCCTGCTGGGGCTGTCACCAGAGCCTGCTCAACTTGCACCTCGGCTTGCTCCCGGTGCTTCCCGAGCTGGACATCGTGTATTGGCCCGCGGTCGTGGACTTCAAGCTCTCCTCGCTCGAAAGCCGCCCCGACCAATCCGTCGACGTCGGGTTCTGCGAGGGCATGCTGCGAACCGAGCACGACGTGCACAACGCCAAGACCATGAGGGCAAAATGCAAGCTCCTCATCGCGTTCGGCACGTGCGCGACCTACGGCAGCGTCAAAGGCCTTGCCAACCAGTGGTCGAGGGAGGAGCTCTTGCAGCGCAAGTTCCAGCAAGCAGAAAGCCTCGGCCAGGGAGAATCGCTGGACATGAACACGAATCGCGACCCGGAGCTCACGCCCATCCGCGAGTCGGTCGTGAACCTCGACAAGGTCGTCAAGATCGACGCGTACTTGCCCGGCTGCCCGCCGCGCAAGGAAAACATACTCGGCGCGGTCGCGTTCCTTATCAAGAAGGATCCGACGACCATGAAGAAGGACAGCAACGTGTGTGCCACCTGCAAGGCCAGCCCTTGCCTGCTCGAGAAGGGCAAGCTCTGCTGGGGCGAAATAACCGCCGGTGGCTGCTCGCTCATGTGCCCGGGCGACAACATGACGCCCTGCACGGGCTGTTTCGGCCCCGGCAAGCCTGACGCGGCCAAGGCAGCCAAGATGAAGGGCATCCTCGACTCGAAGAAGGTCGGCGCCGAGGACGCGAACCTCGTGGCGCAATTCATCCTGCTCTACCACGGGCTTCCCCCGCAGGGTTCCCTGTATCTCGCTGGCGACCCGTTGCGCAAGCTCGCGCTCGGCGCCAAGATGGACTTCGCGAACGACGTGGTCGGCTCGTCGCTGAAGACGCTCGCTGGTAACCCGAACCTGAATTTCACGAACAGCAATGTCTGCAGCACGTGTGACCGGAACGGGAACATGAACAAGAAGATGACCCAGATCAAGCGGTATCACGAGGGCCCTGTTCCCGATACGGAGAAGTGTTTCATCAACCAGGGCTATGTCTGCATGGGCCCCATGACGCAGGCCGGCTGCGGCGCCATTTGTCCAAACAATGGAAACACCATCTGCAACGGATGTTATGGCCCTGTTTTCGGCGTTACCGAACAAGGAGCACGCGGCATCAGCACGATAGCGAGCCTTGCCGACGTCGATATCGAGGCGGTGAAGAACGGCATCCTCGATCCGGTCGGGCTCTTCTACCGCTACACGCTGGCCGCATCCGAGATCAACAAGAAGGTCAATGACACGAAAGGAGGCGAGCACAAGCCATGATGTCGGATCCCGAGTTCAAGAAGCAGATCTACGAGTCCTACATGCACAGCGCCATCAGGTATTGCTACCAGTGTGCAAGGTGCGACGAGAATTGCCCCGTGCACGCGGTCACCGCGGAATACAGCCCGCGCCAGAACATTCTTAGGTCCCTGCTGGGTATCAACTTCGTTTCTGCCGGGACCCGTCTCGCTATCTTTGGTTGCACTGTCTGTGACACGTGTGACGAGGTCTGCCCCAACAAGATCCCGCTCACGCACATCTTCAGTGTGCTCAAGAACATGGCCGCGGCGAAAAACATCTCGCCCGATAGCTTCAAGGGCCAAGGCAAGGCGGTGCACGACCAAGGCACCGCCATCCCTATAAGTCCCCCGATTGCCCGTCGTCGAGCTGCAATGGGCCTGCCCGAGAAGTACGACTTGCCCGTGAACGAAGTGCATGCCGTGATGAAGGCCGTCGGTTTCGAGGACAAGCTGGCCAAGTTAACCATCGAGGCCAAGAAGAAGGAGGAGGCGTGATCGAGATGGAGAAGACCCTATTTCTTGGATGTACGATTCCTGGCCGCATACCTTTCGTAGAGAAGTCGGCGAAGGTCGTGTGCGACGATCTCGGCATCAAGACGGAGGTCCTCGGCGGCTTCGCGTGCTGCCCAGATCCCGTCGGCATCAACTCGCTGGACAAGGACACGTGGCTCGCGCTCGCGGGCCGCAACCTCTGCGTCGCGGAAGCCGCTGGCAAGCCGGTCATGACCCTCTGCACGGGCTGCGCCATGACCCTCAAGACCGCGAATCACGACCTCAAGCATTCGCATCACGACAAGGAAAAGGTTGGCCACGCCTTGAAGGCTGTGAACAAGGAATTCAAGGGCACGCTCGACAACATTAAGCACGTCGCCCAGGTACTCTTCGAGGAAGTCGGCATCGACAAGATCAAGGCTGCGGTCAAGAAGCCCCTCAAGGGCCTCAAGGTAGCGGTGCACCTCGGCTGCCACTTCTTGCGCCCGAGCGAGGTCATCAAGTTCGACGACCCGTTCAATCCCACGAAAGTCGACGAGATCGTGAGGGCCGTCGGCGCGGAGCCCGTCAACTACACGGAGAAGCTGCTTTGTTGCGGCCACGGGGTCTCCAACGAGTCCGTGGACATCGCCGCGACCATGAACCAGAAGAAATTCAAGAGCGCGAAGGCGGCCGGCGCCCAGGCCTTCGTGGTCCTGTGCCCGTCGTGCTATCTCCGCTTCGAGAACGCGAACAGGGACGTGAAGAAGAAATTCAACGAGGACTACAACTTCCCCGTCCTCTACCTCACCGACTTGCTGGCGGTCGCGTTCGGCCACGGCGGCGACGAGATCGGCCTCAAGGACCACCGGCCGAGTCCCGCCAAGGCATTCGAGTCCGTGGGTCTCCAGGCATAAGATATGGCTCGAAGGCTTCTTTATTCCCTATCTTTTCTTTGGTTATAATACCCACGGTACCGGCTCGTGCAATAATAGAATGAAAAAGGTGTTACCGTTATTTCAAGCCTGGTCAAACTTGGGCATCAAGGCCAAGTTTGTCCAAACTAAGGCTTGTCGATGTTTGACAAGCAAGCGGGCGATAACGGGCGCCCTCCCCTTTGGCGTGTAGCCGCGGGGATGTTGGTGCGGTTCGCACGTTGCGTCCTCCATTCAAGTCGCTGTCCACCTTCTTTTTACAATTCTCGTTCGTGCACGTGAACGTCTTCCCGTCCCGGTTACCCGTGGCACCGCACGCGTTGCATCGCTTCGACGTGCCCCTGGCATTGACGAGTTCCACCGCGATGCCCGCGAGGCGGGCGAGCCGCGTCGCGCGTTCCTGGACCTGCGAGAAAAACCAGTGCACCTGCCACGACGCCAGCCACGACCCCGATTCACGCTTGGACGCGTGCGACGACACGCGGCAGTACACCGCCGCTCGCCCGGGGCCATCTCCGTTCTCGATCCACGCATCACGTGCTTGCCGGCCCTCGATGACGATCAACGATATCCGCCGGTGCCCTCCCGGCGTCCTGCTGCACGTGATCTTCCCCGCCGCGTCCCATCGCCGTACCGTCCGGGTGCACACGCCCATCATCGACGCGGCGATGCCGATTCGCACGAATGATGTCATGATGGCTCGTATCGATAAAAATCAGCATTTAATATGCAATATCATCCATGTCGTGTCCTAGTTTGTCCATCTGCAACCGAACTGAATAGAAACCCCTCGT
>JAUQYZ010000207.1 GCA_030587475.1 Candidatus Sigynarchaeum calidifontis | reverse complement strand
GCTCCGCCACGCGTCGACGCCATCGAACGTCTTCCGGTTCGTCACGTCGTATACATAAAGCGCCCCGACCGCTTTCTCGTAGAACATCTTCCGGATCTGGGAGAACTTCGATTGCCCGGCGACATCCCAGATGTACGCCTTGGCGCGGGTGTTGGCGTCGAGGTCGACTTCCTTGATGCTGAAATTCGCGCCGATGGTGGGCAGATAGAATTCCTTGAAAGAGCGATGCGTGTAATACTCGACGAGCGACGTTTTCCCGACGGATCCGTCCCCCAAAACGACAATTTTCCAGACCATTTCGCGTTTTCCCATGCGTGAACCGGCTCCAGCAGCAATCCCCCTTGGTAACGGGGCTTTCCTTAGGATGATACAACATAATCAAGAATATTAAGGTAATTGGCCCGAAATGCCGGGCAAAAAGGGGGATCATGCAGCCTTGACGACGACCTCGTGGCTTCCGGGGAGCACGTCGAACACCACCCGCCCGTCACATGCATCGACGTTGCCAAGATCCGCTGCCTGATCAAGCATCCTTCCATCCACCGTTATCCTTGCATCCTCGGGCACGGCCAAGTTTATAGTCCCGCGCACGTTCGCCGGGATCTCGAAGTGGTACATGGTTTCGTCCCCCTTCCGGCTCCATGATGACGTGATGCGCCCCCGTATAGAGTCGTACGACCCCTTCGCCCACTGGAGAGTGCCGCCAGGCCGCGGCGCGAGCACGACGTGCTTCATTCCCGGCTCCTCCTCGTCGAAGTTGATACCGAGCACGACGCGGTAAAGCCATTCGCCGACCGCGCCGATGGCATAGTGGCAGAACGAGTTCATGCCCTTGTCCTGGAACCCCCGGCCCGCGACGAAGCCATCCCAGCGTTCCCAGATAGTCGTGGCGCCGTTTTTTATCGTGTAGAGCCAGCCAGGGAAATCCTCGTTTTCCGCGAACTTGTAAGCCTGGTCGAGGTGGCCGCGCCTCGACAGCTCGAGCATCATGTGGGGCGTGCTGATGAAACCGGTGGACAGGCGCCCGTCATATCTCTTGATGGCTGCAAGCAAGTGTTTCACGGCAAGATATTGCCTTTCCTCCGAGAGTAGCCCGAAACCGAGGGCGATGGCATAGCCCGCCTGCGTGTCGCCCTTGATCCTGCCTGCTTTGTCCACGTACGAGTCGTTGAATGCGGCGATGACCCGGTTTCGGATCTCCCCGTACTTGGCTGCATCGGCGCTCTTTCCAAGGATCCTGGCGACGCGCGAGAGGAGCCCTGACGAGAGCGCGAAAAATGCGGTCGCGAACACGTCTTTCGGCACCTCGCCGCCTTTCGGCGGGTATCCCCTCGCCTTCAGCGTGTCGCCGTTCAGCCAGTCGCCGTAGTTGGAACCGCAGCGGGTCCAGAGGTAGGATTCGTTTTCATCGATGATCAGGTCAACGTAAGACTTCATCGATTCATAATGCTCCTCGAGGAGCCGCTTGTCACCGTAGGACGTATACAAGCGCCACGGGATGATGATGCCAGCGTCACCCCATCCCGGCCCGAAAGACATTGCGAAAGATCCCGGCGGGAAGGGATGCGGTGCGAAATCGGGGTACATGCCCTCCGGCTTTTGACCGTCGCGCATGTCAGCCGTGAACTTCGTGTAGAAGGCGGCCATGTCTATGTTGTAGATGCCGGCCTGCGCGAAGACCTGCGCGTCGCCCATCCAACCCATGCGCTCGTTGCGCTGGGGACAGTCGGTGGGCACGCTCGCGATGTTGTCCCGCTGCGTCCAGAGGATGTTGTTCCAAAGCTTGTTGAGCCCGGGATTGGAGCACTCGAACGAGCCCGCGACGGGCGGGTCTGAGGAAAAGGCCTTGCCCACGAGCATATCTGGCGACGCTGGATCCTTCAAACCCGACACCTCAACGTACCGGAAGCCGTGGAACGTGAATCGCGGGTGGAACCAGCGCTCTTGCTTGCCGTCGAGGACGAACGTGTCGACTTGTGCAGCGAGCCGCAGGTTGTCCACGTGGAGCGACCCGTCCAGCTCGAGCATCTCCCCGTGGCGCAAGGTTATTTTCTGGCCCGCCGCGCCCCCGAGCTTGACCTCGCACCACCCGACCATGTTCTGACCGAGGTCGAAGATCCAGGTACCAGGCCCGCTTTCATGCACCGCCACTGGCTTAAGGGTAGCGAACACGCGGACTGGCTCGTTCTTTTGCGCGACGAGGTTCGCCTTGACCGTGTCGTCGACGATCGCTGGGGTCCACTTCGACGCGTCGAACCCCGGCGCGTCCCACCCGGGCTGCTCGAGGCGCGCGTCGTAGTCCTCCCCGCGGAAGTGATCCGACGCTTGCACGGGGCCGTTGTCATTCACCTTCCACGACCCGTCGGTCACGACCTCCACGACCTGCCCGTCCGTCGTCTCGACGACGAGCTGGGCGAGCAAGCGCCGCTCCGTGCCGTAGAACCGCTGGCGCACCGCGTCGCCGGGGCCGAGGACACCCATGTACCAGCCGTCCGCGAGCATGGCGCCGATGACGTTCTCGCCCTGGCGCAGCAGGCCCGTGACATCGTGCACCTGGTATTGCACGCGCTTGGTGTAGTCCGTCCATTCTGGCTGGAGCAAGTCATCTCCAGCCCGCTGGCCGTTGATCGTGACCTCGTACTCGCCGAGGGCGGTCGAGTATAGCAGTGCCCGGGCGGGCATGCCCGCGATCGTGAAGGACTTCCTGAGCATGGGCGACGGGTCGGAGGCGATGATCTCGACCGGCGCTGGCTTCGTCGTGTCGATGACCTTGATCTTGCGTGGCTCGCGAGCAGGCGCGCCGATCCACCTGGCATGCCAATCATCCTTCCCGAGCAAGCCCATCTGCCACGAGCCAGGGTCGCAATCTTCCCAGCAGGACTCGTTTCCCTTGTCATCCCAGGCCTTGACCTTCCAGAAGCACCGCTGGCGGGTGCGGAGCGGCTTGCCCGCGTAGGGAACGTGGGTGGTCTCGGACGATTCGACCTTGCCGCTGTCCCAGAGATCGCCCTCGCCCTTTGCAAGTTTCTCCTTGGTCGACGAGACGATGATGTGATATGCTGCTTGGAACGATCCCGGCCGCTTTTCCTTTTCGGCTTCTAGGATCCAATATAATCGGGGTGCCGGCACGTCGATGCCGAGTGGGTCGACGAGGTACTCGCACCGCAACTTTTTCGGACGCATGGGCCTAGATCGACACTTGGGAACTTAAACGAGTGTACAATAGAGAACCGCCCCGCAATTTTTAAATCAAGCCGGCCACTCTATGACATATCCGAGCATGAACGAAAGAAATGTTCGCGTCGAAATGTGATTTGATCAACTAAAAATCTCCAAAAAAATGCAATATTATTAAAAATAAGGGCGTGTAGTTCAGTGGTTCATCATTTTTAAGAAATGATGCACTCAAGAACGTTCGCTTGGCATGCGAAAGGCCGCGAGTTCAATTCTCGCCACGTCCACCATTTCTTTTATATATTTTTCATGCCCTTACAATAGTCTCATGACGAAAGAATGAAAATGAAATTGAAATTATTTCTCCTCAGAAATGGGCAGCGAGATTTCTGAAAGCATCATCACCGTACCTTTCAACTTGTCGGGCAATTTTTTCTTTATCTTGTCATCTGCGGTGAGCAGCTTAATTTTCTCTTTCATCGCAAGGGCGATGTACGCGGCATCGTAGATCGAGAAATCGTGATCCATGGCCAATTCCAGCATTCTCGCCTGGTGCTCCCCCGAGATCGCATGGTAGGTGAAGGGGTAATTTTCCAGCGATTCCCCCGCCTTTTTCAAGTCACCCTTGTTGAACAGGCCACTGTATCTCAGCGCATTCAGGACCTCGAATGGAAGCAAGCTCGGGCACAACAATTCGATCTCCTTCTTGACAAATCCAGTTCGGATGCTATCCGCCTTGTCCGAGTCGTTTTCCTCTATGTACCATTTTACAATGACACTCGCGTCAATGACATGACGATTCAAGCGGCAATCACCTTAAATGCCCCTGGTCTTTGCGCCGCCGTACCGCTGGTCCCTGAATTCCCTGATGATCCTCACGCTATCGAAATCCTTGGGTGCTTTCTTTCGAACCTGATCGTTTAACAAGACTGCTTTTGCTATGTCCCTTTCACGCTCGTTTTGGATGACCTTCATGATTGCTTGCCTCAGAATCTCGCTCCAATTTATATGGCTCAATGAATCCATCGATTTTTTAAGGTTGGTGTCGACACGGACGCTAATCGTGCTCATGCAACATCGATGTACTAAAAGTAATACGTATATAAATTTCTGACGGGGACGTAAAGACCGATAATAAAGCGGGGAAATTGGTTTTTATGGCTTCTTTGCGAGCACCTCGAACCAGGCATTCCTCCTCCCCGCCTCGAAGCCGGGGGGCTCGTATGATTCGCAATATTTGAGCGAGACAACCGTGAACGCGTTCAAGAACCCGAACACGTCCTCGCGGCGCGAGTAAAAGTGCGGTATGCCCTTCTCGGGCTCCTCTTGCCAGATCGCTGTCTGCGCGTCGATGATCGTCGCGCCGGGCGGCCGCGCCTCGACATCCGCCTTGAAGGTCGCGAAGAAATAGCCGCCGGGCACGAGGACACGGTACACCTCCGCTATCGCCTTCACGATATCCGCCTTGACGGCGTGGTGTATCACCCGTAAGGCGATCACGAGCGAGAACGACCCGTCGGGCTGGTCGATACGGGTCATGCGCCCCTCCTTCACGTCCGGGATAACGTTCATGGCGCGCAGCACCCGCGCCGACTCGGCGACCGCGTCGGGCGAGATGTCCGATCCTGCCACGTCGCAGCCGATAGACGAGAAGAAAGCAAGGTGCCGCCCCAGGCCGCAACCGAGGTCGTAGACGCGCGGTTTCTGCCATGCCGAAAGCAAGGGGGCGAGCTCCATGACCGCGCCATCTGGTTTCTTCCATTTCGCCGTGTCCTTGACCACTTTCCAGTCCCAGCCGGTTTGCATGCCGGTTCACCTCAAGTTTGCATGCACGCCCGCGTCATGCACGCGGCGAGCAGGTAGTATGCATTGTGCGGTAGCCACGGCTCGTTACTCTCGTAGCGTGGCGTGTAGCCGGGCGTCGAATGCATGTCGAAGTACGGCTCGTCCGGTGCTGGATTCGCGGGGTCGTACGAGAGCGCTCGGACGATGCCGTTGGGCACGCAGCCAGGCGGCGCCCCCCGCGGGTTGCCGGGAACCGTGTTTGCCCGGTTGTGGTAATTCGGCGGGTTCTTCTCGCCAGCGCCCTCTAGCATGCAGATGCCGAACGGATTCAGTCCGAGAATCCAGTCGAGCTGGCGTTGCGCGAAGTCGAGGTATTTCGTTTCGCCCGTCATGTTATATGCCGAGGCCGCGGCGGTGGCAGCGCTCAAGTAGTACGAGTTCTGTCCCACGTTCCAGTTGCCGACCGTCCAGTCCCAGAAATAGAATTCCCCGTGCCCGACGTGCCGGCCGCGCAAGATCCCGAACACGTTATTCGCCGCTGAAACGTCCGACAAGGGCGACCAGAACCCGTCCCAGTGCAATTCGAAGGCACTGGCGAGCTGGATGGCGGCCTCGGCCGTGCCGTTCACGCGCGCCCACTTCCAGAGCAGGTAAAACGTGAAATCCTGGCCGACGTGGCTGAAGTTCGGGTCCTGGATCCACGCCGTGTTCGATAGGATCAAGGTCGCGATGCGCGTCGCATCGATCAGGTAGCTCTGGTTCCCCTCGAGCTTCCCGAGCTCGAGATCGAGGGCGAGGCCCTCGATGCGATCCGGGTTGCCCGGCCGGTAGTAGTTCACGATCCTTTGCGCCGCGTTGATGTACCCGGCGACGCGGTCCAGGTGCCACCCGTTATTTTGCAAGATGCGGGCGAGCTTGGCGAGCGCGGCAGCGGCAAGCAAGGCCGCCGGGCCGCCGGTCGTGTCGCGGTAGACGCGGTTGTCCGTCCCGGTTCCTGGCTTGTTGTCCGTCTCGAGCTGCGGTTGCCCCCAGTACCCGTACCAGCTTGGATCAGAACCGACATCCGCGATCATCGAGCCATCAACGTTCACGCATTTCACTGCCCAGTCAGCCCCCCACATGGCCTCCTCGATGATGTCTGGTACCAAGGCCGAGTGGTGCATGCTCCCGGCCGTGTCGGGGTAGGTGGCGAGCCTCGCCGTGGTGTTGAAAAATCCTGGATCGAGCTCGTAGGCCTCGGCCAGCGCGTAGATCGAGAGCGGAGTGAATCCGTTGTTGTACTTGTTGTAGTCCCCCGCGTCGTGCCAGCCCCCCGTGAGATCGCGCCACGTGCTCGCGTTGTCCGGGTCGTTCATGGCATTGGCGTCGTCCAGATGGCACGCATCGTGCCCGGGATAACCGTTGACGATGGGTGCAACCGCTTGCCCGCAGCGCTGGTAGTAAAAAAACTCGTAGGCGAGGTCGATCGTGCGATCGAGCACGTTCTCCGATATGGTAAACATGCTCGATGAATACGTTTTCGATGCCAGCGGCAGCAACGGGTCCGGGAGCTGGAGCCGCGCGACGTATATCCCGGGGGTCCGGATCTGCGAGATGTTGGCGCCATGGTACCAGTGCCCCCACAAGGTTCCATAGCTGGTCATGGCTTTCGTCATCACCAAGGTTTCAGCGCCCGATCCTGGCTCCACGCGGTACACCGTGCACCCGATTGGCCCTTCTATGTCGCGGTCGGTTTGCAAGAGTATCATTTTCCCGTCATGGGCGCTGAAGTACCCGTTCTGGTTCACGAGGAGCAATGTCGTGTCTTTCCGCGACTCGAGCTGGTACCACACCGCCGTGTTGGCGACCAGGGCCAGGATCACGAGTGCCGACGCCATGGCGCCGCGACCTCGTTTTTTTCCGATCGATGGAGGTCCTAGACTTGTCATGATATGTCCGGTGATGAGTTGGATACGATGGTATAAAGAAGCATCAAAAGTGGAACCGGGTCGTGCCGTAGGTGACCATCGATAAGCCTATTACCTTCATGCTGGTCGATATCAAGTAGACTTGATTCGTGTCCAATCCGGCGCTGTAGAAAATCGTGATGAGCGATGCGCTCACGAAAGCACTGCCAACAACGCAGATGATGATCCCAAAAGCGAAGGTAAATGCAGTTTTCCGCAAGCCTGGAGTTTTTTTTCCCGATATACAAGAAGAGGATTGGAACGAGAAACGAGGTGGCGCTTCCGAGGATGCCGATGGTCGATGCAACTATGAAATCAGGGTCATAGGTGTTTACCGGGTACACGAATTGCAATATCGTGCCCGCGAGCATCAAGTAAGCGAAAATTCCCTTGAACTTGTTCGAGAGGATTTTCTTGTCGATGATGAACAAGATCGCAATCACTCCAACCGCGGCGAATAGCGAGCCAGATTTCCACCACCAAACATGTTGTGCATAGAAATCCGTGTCGTATTTAGTGAGAAAGAAGTCGAATATCATGAAGAGTGTCCTGGAGATTGCCCAGAGAAACATCAATAGCATCACGGCACCGATAAAGACCGGGGCAACCGGGTTCTCTTCCTTCTTGCTCTTCTTGACTTTGATGGCGAGGTAAATCCCTAGAACCAGCTTTACTAGTATGATCACCAGCGTTAGCATGAAGATGATCTCGTAACCTGTCGGTATCGGGAGTCCAAGTATGTCTGCCATTTCGTTCACCGAATCGGAAACCAGTGGAAGAAGACAATCCGAAAGGATATAAAAAGGTGCTCGTGGAAAACCGACGATCGCGATGGGTAACTTGGCCTTTTTATCGTGCCAAGGAATGGCCGAGGGCAATCGTTATATTATCAGACTTTATCCGTCGTTCATACGATAAGGTGCATGCCATGTCGACTCAAAAATACAAGGGCGAGGACATCGTCCTTACTGCGATGGGCGGTTTCAAGGCGCCGGACGGCAAGTTCGTCTACGGCAGCCTCGTGCTCACCCCCAGCTCGATGGTGTATTATGACAAGAAGTTGGAGGACGTGTGCCCCCTCGCCACCATTGATAAGGTCGAGGTCGTCAAGGGCGGCCCGGTATTCGCTGCCACGCTCAAGACAGGGGGCGAAAAACAGTACCGCACAGGCAACGCGAAGGGATGGGTCGCGAAGCTGGCCGAATGGATCGATCGCGCGGCCCAGGCCCCGCAAGCCCCCGCCGCCTCGCCAGCGGCCCAGCTCCCCCAGGCAAGCCCTTTAAATGCCACCCCCTTTAAGACGCCCCAGCCGGTTCCGGCTCCTCGGCCGGTTTCCCAAGCGGCCCCTCTGAATGCTCCTGTCTACCAACAGTCGCCATCTGTTCCGATTCCACCCGGCACGTTCGTCGGGAGCACGTACAACCCGCCGGCTTCCCCGACCGCCCAGCCGGTTAACCCGCCAATGGTACAGCCGGCTGGCACCGCCATATCCCAGCCTGTCGTGGAGGTCATCCTCGCCGGTCTTGAACCGAGGTCCCCTGCCGGTAACGAGTTTCGTCTCCCGATCCACGAATGGGCTCAAGTGTGGGCGGTAGTGAGCGCGATGATCGTCATGGCCCCCCCGAACGAGTCGATCAGCAAGGACGTAGCCATTCAAGTCCTATTGCCATCGACAGGATTTCAAGTGGCGGGTCTCGATCACCGCGTCGCTGCCCAGATCATCGAAACGGCGCTCATGCAGCAGCAACAGAAGACCATCGACATCGTCGCGGTCACTTACAGCAAGATCGATTTCGGCGTGATATACGATGACATGAAGGGCATCCCGACCCCGCCTTTCGACGCGGACCGGTTCCTCCAGAACTGCTCGCAGTTCCTTGAATTCGCGAAGGATAACCTGGGATTCACGGTGACCATCGCAAAGCCAGCGCTCGTCGAAAAGCTTGCAGCGCCCGAAGCTACCACGCTTGTTCCTGGACCTGCAAAAAAGCCGGCAAGAACGGATGTCCAGTTCTGCACGCAATGCGGCCGCCAAAACGCCATCGATGCTCGGTTCTGCGTGCGATGCGGGAAACCGATGAAACTCGCGTGATGGCGAGCAAGCGGCTTGCATCTCCCTTGTTGTATCCCGAGGAGATGTTGCTCAAAAAAGTTTTCATACCGAGCCAAAGAAAAACAACTGGTCCATATGCCATGGCACTGCTCCCGTTTCTCCCGCTCCATATCAGCTGTGGCTTCTCCTTTGCGAGCGACTGGCTATACCACAACGCCGGCATCGCCATGGACGAGAAGACCATGCGCGACCCGCTCCTCCGCATCGAGCGCGGCAAGAAGGAGCAAGCCTTCCTCCACTCGAAATATCCTGCCATCTTTCGCAATCTTCCCGATCCCAGGGGATCCCCCGGCCTCGGCGTCGGCGTCGCGTCCCTCCCGATGATCATGGGATGCAAGGTGCGGTTCGCCGACCACATGGATCCCATCGCGCTGCCCGCCCTCCGGCCAGACGACGACCCCATGACCCTCAAGGTGCCAGACCTCGATGATGCAATGCAGTGGCTCTATCGCGAGATCGATGTCCTTGTCGATCACGGCTATCCGAAACATTCCATTGGCTTGCCAAATATCCAGGGGCCACATAACATTGCTTTCCGCGTCGTTGGCGACACGCGTTTCCTTGGCTTGATCGGGAGGCCAAGCAAGGCCGCCGTGGTGCACCACGTCCTCGACGTGGTCTCAGACACGTTCATAGAGGTCACGAAGCGCTTGCGCCGGGCGACGGGAAAGCCCGAGAAGGGGCCATTCAGCATGGCCGGCTGCACGTATTACTATCTCAGTCCGAAGCAATGGCGCACGTTCGAGTTGCCCGTGCTGGAGAAATGCAAGGCGCTCGGGGACATGGGCCTCCACCACTGCGGCGTCGCGACGAACGACATGCTCGACAATTACGCGTTATGGCCGTGGACCAGCGTCGAGTGGGGCTTCGGGACAGATCTCGGGTATGCCCGGCAGCGCTTCATCTCGTCAAAGACCGGCCCGCTGCCTTTCTCTTGTCGTGTTTCCCCGTACCGAATGTTAAACCAACCAGCATCGCAGATAACTGCCGACGTGAACTGGATCATCGAAGGAGTCCAAGGTGGCCCCGCGCGCGTCGCCGTCGTCGGCATCCCGTGGAAAACACCTGACGAGAACATCTTCGCGATGAAACGCGCGGTCGATGCATACAACAGGAAAAAAGCGGAAGAGGAGGGCGAGCCCCTGGAACAAGGCGAGGATGAGACCATTTTCTTGTAAGTACCAGGTCCACCTCAAGGGATCGGGAGGATCTCGGAGCCGCGCCGTACGATCTTCACGTGCGTCTCGCGACTCGGAGATGTTTCTTTTTGGATAGCGACGAGGTCGTGTACAAGGGCCGGGAAGTCGCGCGACCGGACGACGTCGAAGCCTTGTTTGCCGATTGCTTTCTTGTCGAGCGTGTCCGAGACAAGATGCACGCGACAATGCGCCAGGACCTCGCCGACATGTGCCAGGTGCGATGCCTCCAGCAAGTGCGCGGGCGAAATGCGGCCATCCTTGACCATGGCGTCGATCTCGGCGGAGGGATGGTACCCGTACTTGAGCAAGATCGACTCGTGGGCCGGCGACCAGCCTTCCGTGCAAGGCGCGAGCAGGACGAGGTGGCCGCCCGGCCGCACGAAGCTCTTGCAGTTGGTAGCAGCCTTCGCGCACAGCCACCAGTCGATGTGTTCGGGCACGGCATCGGCGATGACGACGTCCGCCGGGGCGCCGACCTTGACGCCGTAGATCTCCTTCGCGATCGTGGCGCCCTGGTAATGTGCCGCGACGGGGTCGCCGAGGCACAATGATGCGATGCGGGACGCCCCGTCGAGCACGGTATTTATCAAGAGATCGATCGGGCGGAACTGTGCGATCTCGTTTATTGCATCTCGAACGGGGTTCCTTGCAATGCCGAGGATCCGCTCGGACGGGTAGGCAACACTCGCGTAATGGATACGGTTCATCGTGTCTTGACACGTGAGCCCGGGCAAGAGGATCTTATATCCCCCGGAGAATCCGCATACCCGGTGAGGCACGATGTTGCCCAAGCCAACGAGGAACGTGCCATGTTCGCACGCCGCTCGGGCGAGCTTGATTTCATAACCCCCGCGCGATCTCCCGAAGCTCACGAGCGTCGACTCGTCGGACCAGCCGTGATCGAGGACGGTGATCTCGTCGACGATCGCCGCGCCAAACTTTTCCCGCTTCTCGTCGCGGGTCATGTGGCGATGGCTCCCGCCGGCGACGATGATCGAGACCGGCTTCCCCATTTCTCTCGCCGCGGCGATGACCGGGGGTAGTAATTCCTTGACGGGCGTGACGCGCGTGTTGTCGTCCGACACCACCAGGATCCTGGCCGATTTCTCGATTGCCCCCCTTTGATTGGCAAGCTCGGCGGCAATTGGCCTCATTACGGCCTTTTTCTCGTGGCGATCCGCCATCCTCCCCGGAATCGAGCCGATGGCTGGCGAGACATCTTCGACACGAGCGATCGGGGGGAGATCGAAGGCCAGGTCCTCGCCGCCCCAGCGGATCGTCCATGTGCTAGTGAGCTTACCCATGAACTCCGTGAGGGAGAGCCCGCAAAAAAACGCACGCATCGCTCAAGAAAGGATGGCGATGGCGACGAGTACCCCGAGAATGACGATGGCAAGCACGACAAGGGCTGATGCCACCTTGCCCTGGCGCTTGCCGATGCACGTCTTGCACCAGTGCCCTGGCCGGTAGAACAAGCCACTCGAGCGAAATGGATCGTCGTAGATGTCATGGTCGATGCATAATGGCTTGCCGCACGACTTGCAGCGGGCAATCGGTGCCTTGTCGCAAAAAAAGCATGAAGATCTCGAGGTCGACATTCTCGTCCCGCTTGTTAACCGACGAATAATATTTGATTCGATAGGAGATATTTTATTTGGTTTTCGAACCTTTTAACCAAATGTAGTATGCGTGCGACAAGCTCGCTTGGACCAAGAAATCCCGATTTAATAACAATACCGCCAAGGATTATTAACGCGAGCGGTTTATCTCTGCGCGCACATTTGAATTCAACAAGAGCATCCCTAAATTCGACGAGGCTATACAATGACCGAAAAAATGAACCTTGAAGGCAAGAGACTGTATCGACGCACCAAGTCGGTCTGCCCACAATGCTTGAAACAAATCGATGCTAACCTTGTTCTCGACGAGCTCGATGGGAAACCCGTCGTCTTGATGAGAAAGCATTGCAATGAGCACGGCTTTTTCGAGGACATCATCAGCCGCAATCCGCCGGAATACGAGCGCAACCAGAAGTACTACCACGATTACGTGATGATCGAGAACAAGGTCGATCCACATGTGCACGAAACGGGCAAGGGCTGCCCGCATAACTGCGGCATGTGCGCCGAGCACAAGTCGTCTCCGTGCATCGCCTTGATCGACGTGACGAACCGGTGCAACCTGGCATGCCCGATCTGCTTCGCCAACGCGTCGGCCAAGGGATACATCGTGGAGCCGACCATGGACGAGCTTCGCACGATATTGGAGCATTTCCGGAACATCAAGCCGATTCCGCCCGTGATGTTGCAGATCTCGGGCGGCGAGCCGACCATGCGCGACGACCTCGTAGACTTTATCCGAATGGGCAAGGAGCTTGGCTTCGTCCAGATCATGCTCACGACGAATGGCCTCAAGCTCGCGGCGCGGAATGGTCCCGAGTACATAAAGCAGCTGCACGAGGCCGGCATGGGCGCCATCTACTTGAGCTTCGACTCGGCCGACGATCCCGAGGTCTACAAGAAGGTACGGGGCGTCAACCTGCTCGCGCAGAAGAAGCGCGTGATCGAGAACTGCCGCAAGGCCGGCTACGTGGGCGTCACGCTCGTGCCAACGGTCGCCAAGGGCATGAACGACCACCAGATCGGCCCCATAATGCAATACGCGATGGAGAACCACGATGTCGTCACTGGCGTCGTGTTCCAGCCCGTGTCGCTGTGCGGCCGCATCGATAACGAGCAGATCCGCGAGCTGCGATACACGACCAGCGATCTCACCCAAGAGCTCGCCCGCGTGACCAAGCGGAAGGAAACGTACATCTGGCCCATCCCTGCCATCACCAACTTGACCAAGATCATGGGTTGGTATGATTTCGCGCCAAAATTCGCCATGGCGAGCCATCCAGACTGCGGATTCGCCACGGTCATGGTTCCGGACAAATCCGGGCGCTGGCATGGCATCGAGGAATGGTTCGACGCCGACGGCCTCATCAAGTGGTGTGACCACGTCTGGGGCTTGATCGAGAAAGGCGAGTGGCCCAACGCGACCGGCAAGTTGCTCGCCCCGCTCGCGAAGCTCTTCGGCGAGCAGGTGGGCAGCGTCATCAACCAGGCCTCGGACTTCGCCTACCGCAAGGCGATCAAGGCGTATTTCATGGCCGGGGCCATGCGTTACATCAAGGGATTCGACGGGCCAGTCGAGGAATTCATTCCCATGATCTTGAGCCCGAAGCTCGAAACGGCGTCCAAGTTCTTCGAAGCGGGGAAATCCATGCTCGTAAGCTCGATGCACTTCCAAGATGTTTACAATTTTGACATCGAGCGCGTCCAGCGCTGCCTGGTGCATTATGGCACGATGGATCCCGACCATCCGGGCAAGGTCTTGCAAGTACCCTTCTGCGCCATGAATTCCATTCACCGCGAGGCCATCGAGACCAAGCTCGCCAAGCAGAAGGTCAAGATCGACCCGAACGAGGTCGCCGCCAAGGCGAAGGAGTTCGTCGAGCGGGAAGTCCTCGGCACGAAATAACCCTGTTTTTTCTCCTTCTTGTTCACTTGACAAGCACCGGTGCCTCCGCAAGCACGAGATCGACGTCGTCGCGGACGGGAAGCCAGTGACCGGCTCCTGGCCCACAAGCATGTCCGATTGGCCGAAGGCAAGGGTTACGTGTTCGGGCGATGCGGCACGGCCATCGTGGACGACAAGCCGTGGTGGGATCCTTGCCCGCGACGTGGCAACGTCCCCACGAGGAACGTGTTCGTGGAGCTGGACGATGCCACGGGCGACTTTGCGTGGCAAGACGAGAGCGGGATCCATCTCGCGAGAAGAATGTGCGAGGCTTGCGCGGATGAGCACGGCATCCAGGTCACCGGCTCCCGCCGGCTCTCGTGGGATTGATCCAGGGACATCTTGATCACGATGCCGTGATGTGCGCCTTTCGCGACCTCGCGATCGCCATCACTCGCAATGCCGCGTCGAGTAACCACGCGGGGATGGCGAGGGCAAGAGCTGGCAAGAGCATGCTGAATGCAGAGACGACCGCGGCCATCGCCGTCCACATGGCAATGCTGGCAATGAAACCGCGGGCGAGACGGGGCATTTCATGCACCGTGCCATCCGCGTCTTGCTTGCCTTGCTTGACCGTCTCGGGGGAAGCCGGGATGACGTGCTCGACGAGGACGACGATCGCCCAGCACGCGACGGGCGACGAGACCGCCAAGGCGTAAACGATGGCGGCCTCTACCGTGAATGGCTGGTGAAAGATGTTCAAGCCAACGATGGCCACGTGCACGGCGAGGGTCACGTAGATGACGACCACGAGTTGCTTCAGGCGCCCGGGGATCTTTACTCGACGGGACGACTCGCGCGCACCTTGCCGTGTATCTCGCCGAGTCCGATCACGTGTATCCCAGACAAGGCAGTGCAAGCGAAATAAGGCGATTCGCGAGTCTCTTGTTCAAGGGAAAGACACGGATTCCTGTCATCACCCGAGCGATGCTGGAACTAGGTGGCGGTTTCGAACCGAGTGCCGTGCAGAGTTATGCGATATCCCCCTTCACCCATTCGCAAGATGCGATCAAGGAATTGGGCAGGGCGGTTTATTACATGGATATGGCAGACCAGGTGCTCAAAGCCAAGCAGATCTTGCAGATGCGGAAGTTCGAGCAAAAGTTGCTGGTCGCCTATAAAGTATACGTCAATAAATTTGAAAAAGGGGCAGCCGTGGAAGCAAGGCAGATCCTTGGGCATGATATCTTGAGCATGGTGATGAAGAAGGCGATGCCAGTGAAAATCGGATTGGGGAGAGGCCTCCAGAACGTGTTTGGCCATGAAAGCCCCTATTCAGCCAGCTCCGTGATCGGGCCTCAAGAT
>JAUQYZ010000195.1 GCA_030587475.1 Candidatus Sigynarchaeum calidifontis | reverse complement strand
CGAACGATAGATTAGGTCCCGGACACCCGCGAGCCTACAGAATAAACTTGGGATACACCCAACACGTGTGAGGACCCGATAACCGCGGTTCACTTCCTTCACGCAGTGGAGGATAAACGCCTCCTGGCAACCATAATTTGCCATTCTTGCAGGCTTATCGGAGAATTTGAAAAACTGCTTACTTCTCGGCGCTGAGGGAAAAAATGACATAATAAATCTATCTTTGGCCATCGAAGATGGCCACTTATGGTTTTTTTACATGCCTTAAATCCTCGTGACTCTCCAAATGGAATGATGGAACATGCCGAAGAAACGGTTGGCACCGGCGCCCCCGGGCGGCGAGCGGGAGATCGAGCCGGAATGGAAGGTCGAGAACGTCGTCGCCACCGCGGTCATGAGCGTCGCGGAAGGCAAGGGCATCGACCTGAACCAGATCGCCCGCAAGAATATCGGCTGCGAGTACAACCCCGAGCGGTTCCCTGGCCTGGTCATGCGCGTCGCCAGCCCGAAGGCCTCGGTTCTCCTGTTCCGCACCGGGAAGATGGTCTTGACCGGCCTGCGCGATGCCAGCGAGGCCGAAGCGGTCGCCGATGTCGTGGTCACGCGGATCAAGGAGGCGAAGGTGGACGTCGCGGGGAAGCCGGCCATCACGATCCAGAACGTCGTCGCGAGCGGCGACTTGCACGTGCCCGTCGACCTGAACGAGGCGTCGGTCGTCATGGACAACGCCATGTACGAGCCCGAGGTCTTCCCCGGCTTGATCTACCGCATGGCCGAGCCGAAGGCCGTGTTCCTCGTCTTCTCCACGGGCCGCGTCGTGTGCACGGGCGCCAAGACGAAGAAGGCCGTCGGGGGAGCGGTCCGCAAGCTCGCCGCGTACATAAAGGAATCGGGCCTCTCGGACACGGAGTCTGATATCGGCGAAGACGGGGGCCAAGATTTCATCTAGCGTCGCGATCGAGCCTCAAGCGAGATGATCATTGATGCACATCGCGTGGAAGGGGAGCGGGACATGACACGACCGCTGGCTACGAGACCTCGCCCTTAACGCCGATCGTAGGCTGGACTCTTGACATTATGACACTTGTTACCCGTAAGAACGGGGAATGTTCTCAATCCTTAAGCGCATATCGGGCGAGGATACGTGCCATCCGCTCCCGTTCTTGCCCCCTGCGCTGCTGATTTGCCTGGACTCGCCGCACCATGTTCCACGTGACTATAACAAGGCATCCCACCAGCATCGCTGTGATAGTGATGGCGATCAACATCGAGATCGATTCATCCACATGCTTGCCCCCAAGGAACACGACGAGAAACATGGACAAGGCCGCGGGTGCAGAGCAAATAATAGCGTACTTGCAGCCTTCGGCGTGCACGTCCGAGCTCGCTTTGTCCATGCGATGTTGGCATTCCCGCAGGACCTGTTTGTCAGCCTCGTCGATAGCCGCAAAATGCGCCTTGCACGCGCCACACTCATAATGCGCACGGCAGAGCACGGTCTTACACACGCCGCATTGCAGCACCATGGGAAACCCGTCCACTTCCACTCCGCAAATTCCACACCTATACAGTTTCATGACCTAACCTCCTTTCCTAGCCGGTATTTCTTTCCCGCCCGCTTTTCCATCGCAGAAAGCCATGCCGCTGCCACGAAGGTTAATGGGATCATTGCCAGGAAGGATACCAAACCCGTGTACATCAGCGCCCAGATCCCCGTGAACGCGCCGAGTGGCAAGCTCGAAATGGCGAAACATCCGTCGATCACGAGGAGGGTTAGCATCATTCTCTCATGGCGGCGAATCTTGACGAAGACGAGGCGATCCTCGATAGAGATCGATGCATCGTGGCTAGGACAAAATCCCGGTTCCTTGTAACAGTTTGTACACAAGATCTTGGAACAGATCTTGCACTTGTACGGCTGTGGGGCACGACCGCCTGTCAGCGCGGGTGTTTTATCCCCGCATGCTTCGCAAACATAGCGGGCGCCTTCCCGGTCCGCGTACTGGACGCGAATACCTTGGCGCTTCAAGGCGAGAATTGCGTTCCTGGTTCTTTTGTCGGCAATGACTGCAGATAGAAGGCCGATACCCAGGCTTCCCAGCGCGAGGAACATGGTCGCGGGGAGATGCGGGGGGATCGGGCCCCCGCGCTTTGCGCCCCAGAAGCCCCCGAGCAGCCAGACGAAAAAGGCGACCGTCGCTACCACAGAGATGGTGGTGAAAGCGTGCCTCGATCGTGCATCGTGTTCCAGCTGGGATTGAACGTCCGAGGGCAACCGGGCAAAATGTGGCGGGCATAGCACACCTCCCTTGAAACAATGCTTGCAGATAACAACGAGGCATTCCTTGCAGTATCGTGCCTGTCTCGTTGACAATGTAACCCCGCAAGAGCTGCATCTCTCGTAAATACCATCCGGGAGAGCGTCGCGCCCGTCCAGTTCTCGTATTCGGTTAGGGGCCCGTATTTCACTTGTCAATTCCAAGGCGGGCGCTTCTTTTTTCACCAGGGGGCGCTCCCAGGGCTTTCGTTCCTGGCGCGAATGGTATTTTCCAAGTATTGCGCGTGCTTGCTCTCGAAAGCGGCTCGGGGACCGCTCGCTAGCCTCCTTCATGAGCTCCTGGTCCTCACGGGAGAGCGTGTCGAAATGGTCCTTGCAAAATCCGAAGTAGTAATCGTCGTTACAAAGTGGGACGAGGCATTTCTCGCATTGGAACACGTGCAATTGATCGTGCACTTTCCTCCCGCACCTGGCGCACGAGTATGAGTACTCGTCCCATCTCCTTTCGTTTCGACCGCTCATCCCCGACCACCTTGTTGCACATGATTGTTTTCTCTTTTATAAGAGCCTCGTGTAGCGCGAGGTGGCGACCGCCCACGCCAGATCGAGCTCGTCCTGGGAGATGTTCTTGTCCTTCTTTTTCATCGTGTTCTTGATGTCCTTGAAGTTGTCCATCCCCTGGTAGATGAAATTGAGCATGACGCTTGCGTACAAGAAGACCCTGGAAATGCGTTCCTTGAAATCGTCCTTCTGCTTCTCGACGTTCTTGACGCCGAGGCTTTGCTTGAGGATTTCCCTCTCGATCTTGGCCTTCTCGCTCTGGAAGGGATTATTTTTCACGACAGAGAAATCGAGGTCGATCACGAGGTTGGCCTGGTACTGCAGCGGGTTCTGGTGCTCGAATTCCTCCTTGGACATGATTTCGATGGTTTCCGCGGAGTCCTGGAGCTCCTTTTCAAAGAGCGAGATGAAATTGATAAAGAGCGACTTGAGAATTTGCTGGTCGCTGCCGACGATGATGGCCTTCTGGTTCAACAAGATCGCGCGCATGGCATGCACGAACGGCTCCTCCCCGAACATTTTAACGATGCCGGGCAAGCTATAGGTCTGCACCTGCGTTGTCTCGACGGCGAGCGCCGTGACGTCGAAGTCGCTCCGTTGGTATCCCCGGATAGCGAATCTTTTGTCGACAAAGATGTGGAAGCCGTGGCCGCACTGGGCGTTGATCGCTATAGTGGAAACGCCCTTGATATTCTCCTTGATGAGGCGCTCGGGTACTTCCACGTCTTGTTTCTGATTGCAAGCCGGACATTGGACGTGGAGCACTTTTCGATCGTCGTCGGACATGGATATCACCAGGTTTTTTCCTCGAAATCTGGTTGACTAAACAACTGCTGTGGACAAGGCCTGGACTAGCCCATCATCACGATTTGGTACTATAATGTCACTCTATTCCTAATCGATACCGAGTGCGGAAATTTCCCGACGCACGCTTTTCAAATCTTGCCAAGTCCGCTCTATTTGCCCGTCATTCTTGCTATCGATTGCTGCTTGGTGCTTTTCTACCATTTCCTTTTCCTTTTGTAATAACGTGGTCAGATCCGAATGTAGCAACGTGGATTCGACCGTGATGTCGCGTATGACCTGGGTAGCTCGCACCTCCATCCTTGCATCCAAAAACACGAGAAACAGGTGCTTGCATAACTCGGGACGCATCACGATGGTAATACATCCATCCTCATTCTGCATGTTGCCAATCGTGGCAATCTGGCACCGATAAAAGGATTTACATGTAGGACATTGCACGCGGAACCTGATAGGCATGTTTGGAAACACCATTTCACTCGATACCCATAGAAATTGATATTATTCGTTTAGGAAATGAAACGAATCTAGATATCGTTCTCAATTCTTGTCGTTTTTCGATGCTTGATCTTTTTTCCCAATTTTATAGAGCCAGATTCTCTTTTCTCGCCCGAGGTTGGCGTGAAGCTACATTCCATCATATTCGAGCCAATCCCGACCATATTTGGCCCAAAAAAACTTCCTTCGGAACGGAATAATAATCATAACTCGGATATAAAAGCATATTCGTGGCAGCGACACGATATTCTTAGAGGCGTTTTTTCGCCAAGGTATTAACATCTCAACCTTTAATGTTCTCCCGGATAAAGCGCTTTTTGATCGTCATCGAGCTTGAATTTCACCAGGATTTTTTCCAATCGTTTGCCCGCTATCGGCCGCCGCTCGGCGCTTCCTTCACCATTTCCTTGCCCGTCTTGAACTCTCTCTTGCAGGCCATGCAGTACTCGTCTTTCCCGTCTTGCCAGGTCATGCGCGCCCCCGCGCCGCACCGCGGACAATAAACCGTTTCGGAATGTTTAGCAAGCCTCATCTCTATTCTCTCCACAAGGCTTCGACCTTGTCGAAAGAACCGATTTTCACGAGATCGATCGTCTGTTAGCCGTTGCGGCATGCTGGCCAAAGAAATGGTCTAACCGTTTTCCCACGAACAAGAAACAGTTTCATCCGGTTGATCATCGCTTATATAGTTACTCTGCAGCGGGAAGCACGCTTGGCGGCGAATATGCGGGAATAATAGGTGCCAAAACGACCACCGGGGCAGTCCTGGCCTCGCGAAGCGAGATTCCTGGTGGACAATACCTTCCAAGTCATACATGGAGGCTTCGCGAGGCTCGACCGGCGGCATGGAACCATCGCCTCGCGTGCGCGAGCGCGCGGCCGCGCCCCGTGCAAACCCTTATAACCTCGTTCCCGGCGGATCGCGCGGAGGAACCGAGCGGCACGCGAGCAAACCGCGGGTGGGGCCCGGCCTGCCTTTTTCCGATCGCCCCCGTGGCGACCGCCCATTGCCAAAAAATACTCCTCTCTCCCCCCTGGAATTCCTACCTCTTTTTTCGGCCGCGGCCCACCCATCCTTTCTCCTTTCATCCAATAAACCGGGATCGGCTTTATTAGGACGAGCTTCATGGGAAGGTAGAGAAAGCCGGATCAGCGCGGCGACAGAACATGGACGAACCAGGAACGTATATCGGGCTCGGGGCGCGGACAAGGCGCATTTTCATCGCGTTCTTGATATCCAACTTCGCTTTCCCCGTCCAGGTCTGGTTGGGGATCGAATACCGGAAATTGGCCGCGGAAATGGGCGAGATCGGGAGAAAGGACGACAGGGCTGGCTTTTTCGCCGCGTCACGGCTCTTCAAGATAGCCTCGACGCTATGCATTGTCTTGTTCGCGACGGGCATTGTCGGGATCGCTGCATCGTATACCAGCATGTATTTCGAGATCGGCCGGCTTATCCAGGGTATGAACCCGCCAATAGTGCCGCTGTCCTCGTTCAGCGCGTTCAGCTTCATGTATTACTTGTTCCCCCTCGCCGTCGTGCAAGCCGGTCTCGGTATCGCCAGCTGCCTCGTCGTGCGCAAGGCCTGGTACAGCGCCCAAGGCGTTTTCCGGGCGAGCACCCGGCCCGCCGTGTCCGGGGAATGCAGCGGCAAGGTGGACCGGATACTCAAGGGCTTGAGGTGGAGCCTCGTCAACAATTGCCTGTCGGTACCCATCGTGACGCTCCTCCTCGTCGTTTTTTCGATGATGGGAACGCTCGTGTCCAGCGGGATCGCTCCTTCGGTTCTCGACTTGTACATGTTGTTGCTCGTCGCGATCCTCATGCTGGCCATCGCCCTGGCCGCCGGATTGCTCGGGCTGCTCGGGACGATCAACCAGGGCATCGGGCTATTCGACTTGTCCAAGATCCTCCAGGACAGGAGCAAGATGGGAGTCATGTCCACGGCGCAAACGGGGAGCGATGCGCGCGATATCGCAGGGGCCAGGGAAGCCCTCGCCTATTGTCCGAGCTGCGGCTATCCGCTGCCAAGAGCCCCGAACCTCCATTATTGCCCGATATGCGGGGTGAAAGTCGCGTAGTGCTGATCGATTGATGCAGTAAAAGGAGAAGGAACGGTTCATCGACCATGCAGCATAAAGGCCTATCGCGAGACTATTGTCGCTTTCGCTTGAAGGTATTCCACATCAATAGCCAGATCTGGTGGTTCCTCCTTGATGGAGCGTGGATCCTTCTGCCGTGGATTTTCTCAAGCTACTTTTCGGCGGATAGTGCATCCACTTCCGTCATTTACTTCTGGGTCTTCATTAGTTTATACTTGGCCCCCATGATCATCACGATTTTTTTCTACCACTACTGGCTCAAACATTTCGCGGAGACCTACGAGTGGGAGGTTGGTGAGGAGGAGATCGTCATCCGGCAGGGTGTCTTCACGAGGCTGGAGTCCCGCGTCCCCTATTCTCGGATCCAGAACGTGGGGATCTACCAGGGATTCTGGGAGCGGAGGAACGGGTGGTACAACGTCCTCATCCAGACCGCGGGCGGCACGATAGGGGGATTGACGAGGGCAGAAGGGCATATAATAGGGTTGAGGAACGCCCATGAAATCCAGCAACTGATCTTGGCCAAGGCGAAGAAATATCTGACCACGCGGGTGACCGGCCTGGAGGAGATCACGCCCGTCCAAGAGAAAGAAGCGCCGCCAGCGAAGGAGGTAGAGATGGAAGTTGACATGGACGAGATCAATAAGAAAATGGACAAGATCATTTCCCTCCTGGAGTCGATCGCTGGAAGGTTGAAATGAGGCCGGTGGTGAAGGCATGGAGGGGCAGCAAGGGACCTACAAGATACCATTCGGGTACTTCTGGTTCAGAATGAAACTTGAATCCCTCAAGGTCGCGCTCTTCTGGGCGCTCTACGGCGGGCCATTCTTGATCGGAGGCCTGGTAATGACTAATAGCGGATTCCTGGACGATGAGTCGGGCAAGGCAGTCGTGGGATTGCTTTTTCTGCTCAGCTTTGTAATATTGGCAATCCTCTTGGCTTATCTGCCCATCTGGAGTCGTCTCTGGCTTTTCCGATACGTCAAGACATATGAATGTGAAGTAAATGATGAAGAAATCGTGATCCGGGAAGGGGTATTCTCGAGGACAGAGACGCACATCCCGTTTTCACGGATCCAGAACATGGAGATAAGACAAGACTTTTGGGAGAAAAAATTTGGTTGGTATTCACTCGTGATATATACATCGGCCAGCAAGGTCTGGTCCTCGAAAGCGAAGCGGCGGATCGTGGGCTTGAAGCGGCCCGAGGCACTCCGGAGGGAGATTTATTCCCTTGCCAGGAAATACGTGGCAGGTGCGCCTGGCCATCGTGGAAAGAGGCTATTGGTACGGATCCGCGGCAATGATGCTGCTAGCATCAAAGAAATCACCCAGAAGCTCGATGTCGTAGCCAGACTTCTCGAGAAAATCAAGAACTCGATCCCTTGAGATCGATTGGAGGTGATCGCATCGGCTCTTGTTGGACGGTGCGAGACCGGATCTCCGCCTCGTGTTCGAGAACCTCGGCTCGGCGGGCACCATCGACGTGCCGGGAGTGGGCAAGCTCACTGTCGAGGAGGCCGAATCGGACATCGCAACGCTCGCCAACGCCTTGATCGTGCCCCCCGGCAAGTTCGCGAAGACGTTGTTCCTCCTTCTCGGGGCGGCGTTCGTGATCGCATTTTTCCCGGGGCCCCTCATCGCGAAAACATAACCAGGACGCAGCGAGCCTCCTCCGGGAGATCGACGCGTATTTTGCCAAGTGGCGAGAACCGGAGGTGTCGAAGCTCAGCAAGACTTGATCCATCGATTATGAAGGGAATCCTTATGCGTTCAAGACATGTTAAATTGAAAAACTATCGCTTTATACTGTATTATAACGAGGATTTACTTCATCTTAAACGAACGAGATAGAAGAGTGAATATCATGCAAAAGGAAAAGCAAATAGCACTCGGATTGGCGAAAGCAAGCATTATATTCCTTTCTTTGCTGGCAATTGCCGCGATTTGTGTTCCCAAAATGAACGGCGTGATACCCGGCGTCGGAAAGGGGGATATCGAGGCTAGCGATCTAGCGACGAGCATCCTGTACGACAAGATGTTTTACGAATTTTCTGGCGCGTTCGGCATATACGGCATCTATTCGATGGGGATGAGTGGCTATGTGCGATATTCCCACGAATCGGGGAATTTATTCGCCGCGGACTATTCCGATACCTTTATGGGTGCTGCACCATATACTGTGAACAATTCTACTAGGGCCAGGAATGACGGTACGCACGACATTTTCTGGATCTTCAACAACGCCACTATAAACGACACGGTGCTCCTCCGGAACCCGTTAGCCGGGGATCAAACCTTCACAGTCGTGGGAGAGTCGAACCAGACCGCCGCTGGCACCGTGTATCTGTGTTGGCATTTGACCGGCCCGACCAATTCGGTCGCGTACTTTCACAAGGCATCGGGCTTGTTGATCTACGCGGAGTTTCGCATTAGCATGTCGGGTTACACGGAATTCATGCGATACCAGTTGTCCCGGTCGAACGCGCCAAATAACAACCCCCCGTCGTTGGCTGGCGGCCAGGTCGTGCCTTCATCCGGCAATACCACGACTATTTTCCGGTACAGCGTCAACTACACGGATCCCGACAACCACGACCCAGAGACCGTGAACGTGGTCATCGACGGTGTCGTCCACGCGATGGCCAAGGAGAACGCGACCGATACTAACTACACGGATGGTGTCGTCTACTACTACCAGACCCCCCTCACCAACACGACGCACTCGTTCTTCTTCAACGCGTCCGATTGGCGGTTCACCGCGAACACGACCGTGTTCAACGGGCCGAACCCCGTCTTGAAGCTCACCGACACCCCGCCAACACTCACGTTCGTCAACCTCTATCCAACCATCGGGCACCTGAACGTCAATTTCCGGTTCAGGGTGAATTACACGGATGCAGATAACGACATCCCGCTATGGGTTAACACGACCATAAACGGCACGGTCGTGTCCATGACCAAGCTGGATCCAGGCGACATCAACTACATTAACGGCGTCATCTATCAATGTTATCACAAGTTCACTTTGCCCGGCAATTACTCGTTCCACTTCAACGCGTCGGACGGTATCAACCAGGTTGGTACCCCCGCGACCCCGATCCTCGGTCCGACCGTTTGGGCTCCGTATGAAGCACCATCGCCGCTCTTCAACGGCGCCTACATAAACTACACCGGCAACATCGAAGGCATTTTAACCTTTAACACGCGTGTCAACTACACGTACATGGGCGGGAATACCTTCCAGGCGGCTTACGTGAACTCGCGGGGCAGTTCCACGCTGACCGTCGACAACCGGACACGGCACTTCACGGCCACCAGCAATCTCTGGGGCACGAGCGGTTATGAATGGACCTGGATCTTCACGAACGTTTCGCTGACCGATATAATTCCTATCGCCCTGTACCAGGAAGGTGCCCGGCTTTTCACGGTCACCGGCGAGGCCACGCGGAACAGGCTCGGGAAGACCTTCAGCTGCTGGGTCTTGCAAGACACGCTGGGTAGCACCTTCTATTACGACAAGGTCCTCGGCTTGTTTATCGATGGGTCATTCGTCGGCAGTGATGGGTTAACCTACACAATGTATATCATCGACACGAACATCCCTAACGTCTCGCCTCCGACGTTATCCGGCGGCAAGGTCACCCCCACGATCGGGGACATGGCGACGACCTTCATCTTCAACGTCACCTATACGGACGCCGACAACAACCACCCGACATACGTCCGCATCGTCATCAACAACGCCACTTATTCCATGACCAAGGTTAACTCCGGGGACAACAACTACACGGACGGCTGCGTCTATCGCTACACGACGAACACGCTGCAAAACGTCTCGAACTCGTTCTACTTCGTCGCGAGCGACGGCCGTTACAGCGCCAGGGACCCGGCCGCGGGCACCATCGCCGGCCCGGAGGTCTGGAAATCCAACCTGAACCCCGCCGTGCTAGGGAGCGTGTATTTGGCGCCGAAATACGTCACGGAATGGGATACATACTATTTTAGGGTCACGTACAACGATTCCGACAACATCGCGCCCGATTACGTGAGGCTCGTCGTGTTCAAGGACGGGAGCCCGTACGGAACCTTCCCGATGGCCAAGGAGACACCTTCGGACGTGAACTACATGGACGGGGTCAACTATACCGTGTCGCTGCAGTTCGGCATCGGGAACTACACCTATTACTTCACGACCAACGATACCAAGTTCGTCACGAGCACCGGGAACTTCACCGACCTCCTCATCACGCCTGCGAGGATGTCCGTCTTCAACGGCTTGTACTTCAACTACGCCATCTACTCGAACTTGGGCGTTTCAGGATCTGGTTCCGTGCTCTTCACGATGGTGAACGCGACGGCGTGCAACTGCAGCGAGGTGCGCACAGTCGTCGTATATGGAAATCCTATCACGACACGTTACTGGTCAATCTTCGATATCCACTCAAGGCGCATCATTACATCGAGCTCGAGCTCCGAGGTAGGCAGGCAAACTGTCAACATGATCTGGAACAACACGCGGGTCGGCACGATCACCAACGTAGCAAGCGAGAACATCCCGTATGGATACTATCCTTGTGTCGGCCTTGAAAGCGTCACCGCAATGAGCCGCAACTTCGATTGCTGGAAGTTCCAGACCGGCGGGAATAGGATCTACTACGAGGAGAAAACGGGCATGTTTATGTACTCGTATAGCGATATAGGAATGGGTTATTACGAGACCAAAACAGTAACGGCCACGAACATGGTCTTCGCGAACGACAAGCCCGTGGCGACGGGCGGCGCCATCAACAATACGTCGATCCCGATGAACCGCACGGGCGACGCCATCACCTGGACCATCACCGACCCGAACGGCGACTCCGGGACCTACCGCGTGCTCGTGAACGGGACGCAGTACATCGGGTGGACGGCGTGGACGCCAGGCAGCCCGTTCCAGGTTCCCGTCGACACGGACCGGGGGCTCGGCACGTTCAACTACACGCTGCAATACCGCGACACGCCTGGGGCGTATGGCGAAGAGAGCCACGTGTACGTCACGATATATGAAGTCCCCACGTCGAACCACCCGGGAGACCAGGTGCTCCTCGCGAACAGCACCGGCGCGACCATCGACTGGGTGCTCCGGGACCGGGTCGGGGCTGGGAATTATAGCATATTGCGGAACGGCACCACGATCGTCGCATGGACCGCGTGGACGAACGACACGGCCTTGAACATCCCCGTGAACACGAGCATCGGCCTCGGCGACTGGAACTACACGATCCAGTTCAACAACTCCCGTGGCACCCTCGGCATCCCCGACACGGTCATCATCACGGTCAACGACCTACCCGCGGCGTCGCTGGCCTTGCCCGTCAACGGCACGGCCTACGGCAAGAACCAGACGGGTTACCTGATCCCCTGGGTTGTCGACGACCTGGTGGGCGGTACCGGCACGTGGAACGTGTCGATCAACGGGACATTGTATGACGCGGGAGCGTGGACCTCTGGCATCCAAATTGACATCCCGATCGACACGGACCGGGGCCTGGGCTGGTTCGAGTACACCTTCTGCTATTCTGACGTGTATGGCGCCCGCGGAACCGAGAGCCACGTCATCGTGCGGGTCGCGAATCTCCCGTCATCGAGCCACCCGGCCGACGCCGTGTACTTGCAGAACGCTGCGAGCACGCCGATCACGTGGGTCCTCACCGACGAGAACGGTGCCGGCCAGTACCGCGTGCTGCGGAATGGCGTCATACTGGCTGCGTGGACGCCGTGGACGAACGGGTCGGGCATCGTTGTCCCCGTCGATACGTCCCTGAGCGTGGGGTACTGGAACTACACGATCCAGTTCAACAACTCGGCCGGGCAGTCCGGGATACAGGACACGGTCATCGTGACCATCGACGACTTGCCATTCGCCGTACAAGAGCCCCCGGTGGCCATCGAAATCGAGCAGAATTCCACAACGATCCTCACGTGGATCCTCCGCGATCGCATCGGCTCGGGCACGTTCACGCTCTATATCAACGGCACGGCGCACCCGACATACACGAACGTCGCCTGGGTGAACAACTCGGCCATTTCCATTCCCGTTGAAACGAACTGGGGGCTGGGAACGTTCAACTACACGCTGAAGTTCGTCGACGCGAACGGCTTCGGAGGGCTGGCATCGACGGTGATCGTCACCGTCATCGAGACAACCATCGACATCCGGGAGGACCCCATCCTCGCGTTCCTGAGGACATACTGGCTCATCCTGGTGGCCGGCGTCGGTGGGCTGGTCGTGGTACTCGCCGTGGTGGGTGCGCGGCGCAAGAAGAAGGTCGCCGGCGTGAAGAAGATGGGGAAAAGGGAATCGCCGATGCCCAAGAAAGGCGCCCAGTACGCGCAACCCGGCGACCAGCTGGCGAGTTCCCTGGTCCCGAAGAAGATCACGCCCCAATTTATCGGTCCGATATCGCCTCCTCCCTCAACCATGCCACAACAAGCCGGACATGTCGCGGCCGCTGCATCCCCGGCGTCCCAAGCCCCGGCGCAAGCGGCCGCGGCCCCGGCGGCGCAAACCGCGAAGTTCTACTGCGCGGCGTGCAAGGCTTACTTCGACATCCCGGGCCCGGACTTCGTGACGTGGTACACGTGCCCTACGTGCACGGGCCTCCTGGTGCACGTCGTGGACTGCCCTGCTTGCGGCGAGGCCATCGCGTTGAGCAAGGACGACTACGCGAGGTACAAGGCCGGGGGATTGTCGTGCCCGAAGTGCAACGGGCCGGTCAACATCTAGGACGTCGTCGAAAATAGTACCAGGCAAGGCATCATGCACTGGTGATCCAACTTTTTCTATTCATTTCATCAAGTTTCAACCTCATCTAAGTTTTCTTGGGCTTTCCTTTCTTGCCAAAGTTTAGCACGTTTTTTATTGCATCTGTACCATTAAAGCTTGACTTCCAAGTTTCGGTTTCGTCCTTGATGCGACGATCAAGCTCCTCAAGCCCAGCTTCGACTTGCTCATCGTCATAATTGACGTCGATTTCATCTATTATCATCTCGACTTCTTTCTTTCCAGCATATAATTCTCTCAATATAAATCCACCTCGCGTCC
>JAUQYZ010000185.1 GCA_030587475.1 Candidatus Sigynarchaeum calidifontis | reverse complement strand
GGACGTGAATTTCTTCCTCTAGCCCATTGCGCTAACATCATCAGATTTGAAACCATACACGGCTCGAATTTATCGTAGTGTAAAATAAATTCATTACTATACGGGCATACAATGGTGTATCTGGGGCGGGGGCGAATATTTATGATGGCAAAGAATTATCAACCTTGTAGTTGAGACACGTAGGGATACGCCTTGTTGATTCGGTAAAAGCCTTTGTTGGGAAAGCATATAAGGGATATCTTTGAAAGTCCAGTATTACGAAAAAACCAGGGATTGGTTACGACTGCCGAGTTTCCATTCTTTCGGCATGCGGGCTCGCTTAATATTGGGATGAATTTAAATGGATTTTTAGAGATATAAACATATACAGTCCCTTGACGCGATTGAATCGAGCCGACGAATATATTTGAACCAATGCCCGGAACGATCACGATGAACTCGACGCACAAGATTCTTTACAAGGACGCCAGAGCCTTGAAGGACATCGATGATAAGAGCATTTCGCTGGTGATCACCTCGCCTCCATATCCGATGATCGAGATGTGGGACGAGGTTTTTTCCTCGCAGAACGGGGAAATAAAGGAAGCTATCCAGGTCGGCAATGGAACGAAGGCTTTCGAGCTCATGCACGCCATTCTCGATAACGTCTGGAAGGAAATGGATCGCGTGCTGTGCCCGGGGGGAATCGCGTGCATCAACATCGGGGACGCGACGAGGACCGTCGGTGACCAGTTCCAGCTCTATCCATCCCACGCGCGGATCATCAAGCATTTCCGGGAGATGGGGTTCCAATCGTTGCCCGAGATTTTATGGCGGAAGCAAACCAACGCGCCAAATAAATTCATGGGTTCCGGCATGCTCCCACCCAGCGCGTACGTGACGCTCGAACACGAGTTCATACTAATATTCCGTAAGTATGGAAAGCGAGAATTTACCGAACAAGCAAAGATAGATCTGCGGAATGCGAGTGCTTACTTCTGGGAGGAGCGGAACGCATGGTTCTCGGACGTTTGGGAGTTCAAGGGAATTACACAAGTCCTGGAAAACGGAGAAGCCAGGAAACGAAGTGCCGCCTTTCCTTTCGACCTCGCGTATCGGTTAGTCAACATGTTTTCAATCAAGGGGGACACGATCATCGATCCGTTCTTGGGAACGGGCACATCGATGCTGGCCGCGATGGCATCGGGGCGGAATAGCATCGGCGTGGAGATCGATCGAAATCTGGAAGACGTGATCGCGGCGCGCTTGAAAGCGGCCACCGAGTTCTGCAACGAGTACATCGAGAACCGGTTGAAGGCACATGTAGATTTCGTGAACGACCGGCTTAAAAACAGCAAGGAATTGAAATACCACAACCAGTTCTTCGACATTCCTGTAATGACTCGGCAAGAAGCGGGAATCGAGATTCCATTCTTGAAATGCGTGAAATGCGTAGACGATACTTCATTCATTGTCGAGTATGAACAGAGCGCGCTACATGGTACCGGTAGCCGGGGCAAAAATTCGAATGACATGCACGTGCATAAACCTCTGAAGAATAAAGGCTTGTTTGAATGGGTATAATTTTTAGGCAATATACGTGGTGCCAGACCTGGACGATCTCGACGATCTCGGTACCTTTCTTGAAAGCGAACATCGGCTGTCCCTCGCCTCGCCCCTTCTTGAAGATTTAGGATTTAATATCTTTCTTGAAAACTATCAAGAGCAGGTTGGAACTCATCTTTTCATCGCCATCTTCCTGAAACTGAATCTGATGGAGCACTTCTGGAAATACTTGCGAAAAAATGGTCACGCATGACCCCTTTTATGGAATATTCACCCTATTTCGTTACACGTAACAAAATCCTTATAGAACACATCGAATCATGCTTAAAGAATCATCGAAGCGAATGATATCTATGGAACCAAGTCTTTTTACCGATTATTTTTTGCGAGAAGGCCTGAAACAGACCGATGATTATCGACGTCTTGAAGGAGATAGCAGGGTCACGAGCTGTTACAATGAAATTTGCACGTTATATAAGAAATTTGCAAATGCAAAGGCTCCAGATGAGGCGGATACCGAGGATAATCTAATAATAAAGGTACTTGGCTTGCTTGGATTCCATTATCTACGGCAAAAATCACCAGGGGAAGGGGGTAAACCAGATTTCACGTTGTTCTCGTCGGAGGCAGATAAAGATAAATTCCTACAAGCTCCGAAAGAAGAGAAACCTTGGCACCTTGCTATTGCAGTTCTCGAGGGAAAGCATTGGGAAAAAGACTTGGATAAAGCAGAGAGGGCCGATCCGACAAATCCTGAATCTCCACGTGCACAGTTATTAGGCTATTTGAAAACTGCAAATTACAGGTCCGGGAACAAAATCGTGTGGGGTATCCTTTCAAACGGTAGGATCTGGCGCCTCTATTATAATAATCACTTGAATAGAAGGGCATACTTTGAAATCGATTTAGATCACGTATACGCGCGGCCGAAGGGTCTGGATAAATGGATGGTAACTCCTGCCGAGGAGGAAAGAAAGGAAAAATTCAAGATGTTTTACTTGTTTTTCCGAGTTCAAGCATTTATACAAACGGAATGGCGTACATCGAGCACTTTTTTAGAGGATGCTATAAATGAGAAGGTAAATTGGCAAGAAGCGGTTTCAGATTCCATTAAACAAATGATCTTCTCCGATGCATTCGTGAGGATTTCCTCGGGGTTTGTAGAAAAGATAAAAGAAAAGAACCCGAGCGTGGATGTGGAATTGATACTCCCACGAGTCTACGACAACGTGGTATTGTTCCTATATCGTTTGCTCTTCTTGTTTTATGCGGAGGACAGAGCCTTGTTACCTGTACTCGAGGAAAGTTACAAGCCACATTCGCTGAAAAAAATCCGGAAAGAAATCGCCGAGCAGATCGATAAAGGAATCCCGTTTAGCGACGTGGCTAATAGTATTTACCGCAAGATCGTTGATCTATTCGGTATTATCAATAAAGGCGACATGGGACTGAATATCCCCCCTTATAACGGGGGCTTGTTTAATGACGAGATTTCCCCGCTTTTGGAGGAATATTCGCTTTCTGATAATATAATTGCCCCCGCTATTGATTACATTAGCCGAGACTACTCAAAAAAGAAAAAAAAAATGGATATCAATTATCGGGATCTCTCGGTTAGCCACCTCGGTAGCATCTACGAGGGATTGCTTGAACACAAGTTGAAGCTCGCATTAGAGGACTTGATGCGGATTCGGAAGGATGGCAATGACATTTACCTAACCGCAAAAGACGGGGTTGTTCATGTGCCAAAAGGCAGCATTTACTTGGCAAACGATAACAACGAGAGAAAATCGACCGGTTCCTATTATACGCCGGAATGCGTGATCCAATTCATCGTCAGATCCACGATCGAACCTTACATCCTCAATTTCCAAAAAGAATTCAAAGATCAATTAAAAATCCTCGGCGATGACCGTGAAAAAACCTTAAAGGAAAAGTACGAAAGCCTGGAGAAGGTTGACGTTTGCCAGAAAATTCTCGGGTTGAAGATCCTGGATCCTTCAATGGGAAGCGGCCATTTTCTGGTTGGAGCGATAGATTACCTTGTCGATCAGATGGTTGAATACTTGGAAACCTACTCGGAGAAGGCGTATTTTGATTCAACAACGACTTACATCTCGCCCGTAGCTAAGGAGATAAAGGACATCAAAGATCACATGAAAAAAAGCAATGAGGCTCAAAGAATAAAAACAAATCTTGCCCAAGTCGATGACAAGGTGATTTTAAGTAGGATAGTCGCAAAAAGATGCATTTTCGGTGTCGATATTAACCCGCTCGCGGTCGAGCTTGCAAAGTTGTCCATCTGGCTTCATACGTTTGCTGAAGGTGCACCTCTCTCGTTCCTTGACCATCACCTCAAGAGGGGGGACTCGCTTGTTGGTGCTTTTTCTTGGGAATACAACAATCGTGTAAAAGGCGATGTCGTTCGATTCTCGACTAACTCCGCAGCAGCTATTCCCCGTTTAAAAGCGATTTCCCTTGATCCCGATATCTCCCTCGATCAATTAAAGGATAGCAAACAGAATTTCAGGAATGTCGAAAGTCAGCTTGATGAATGGAAGAAGAAATTCGACTTTTACATGTACGAACGAGCGCTCGATATCCCGATCAAATCGTCACCTTTAACGTTCTCTAACTTGAAGAATCCAACAACCGAGGCGTATAAGGCGATGGATAATGCATCATCATACGCCAAGGAGCATAATTTCTTTCACTGGAACCTTGAATTTCCAGAAGTATGGGAGGAGAATCCTGGTGGCTTTGATGTCATCATCGGAAATCCCCCTTACGTGGATATTAAACAACTAGATCCAGCATTCGTGAACTTTTTATTTGGAAGATTCACTACGACGAAGAATAGGATCAATCTATACGCGACATTTATCGAACAATCGGTAAAAAATCTGCTAAGAACAAAAGGCCGTTTTGGTTATATCATTCCCAATTCCCTCTTGTATGGCTCATCCTATTCCACGTTGAGAAAACTTCTACTGGAAAATAGTACGATTAATTCAATTGTACGGCCGCCAGATAACACGTTCAAAAAAGTAAAGGTTGAACCGATAACCATAATTCTTCAAAAAACCCTCCTTTCTGAACCACCACCTTGTATTGCCATCATTTACAAGGCAAAGGATAAGATCGGGATTATCGGTCAAGACAAAGGCGTAATCAAGCGTAATTTGTTACAAACAAATTGGGATAGACCCCCAAAATACAATTTCGATTTAATCGATGACAATACCCGGAGGTTACTAGCCAAGATCGAATCCGAAGCCTCTTACTTGTGCACAAAAGATCCAGAAACCACTATTTGCGAAGTAAGGCTTGGCGTCACTCCGTATCGCGAATCAACAGGTCACACGAGAGAGCAGATAGAAAAACGCGTTTTCCATGGTAACTGCAAGAAAGATAACTCGTGGAAACCCTTGCTACATGGTGGCGGGATATTGCGGTACGGGATATTTTGGGATGGAAAAGAATACATCCAAGTTGGGCCTCACTTGGCGGCCTGTCCCCCCGAACGATTCTTTACTTCTCCCAGGATCCTCGTGCGGCAAATCCCCGGAAAGTCTTTTAGAATACGTGCGGGGTTTTCTGACGAGGAATATTACAATGAACAAAAAGCATTCAACCTTTTAATCAATCCAAAAAGCGATTTTAAACTAAAATATGTTTTAGCGATTCTTAACTCGAAATTGATGAGCTTTTACCACAAGGAGAAGTTCCTGGACGAAACGAAAACGCTGTTTCAAAAAGTGTTGATTGAAAACGCTTCCCGATTTCCGATCAAAAAGGTTCCGGCTAAAAAACAAGATGAAATTATTACAATAGTTGATCAATTGATTGAAACCGTTAAAAATTATCAAGTGGAAAAGAAAACAAGCTTGAAACAAGAATATGATAGATTAAGCGATATGCTAGACCATGAAATATACAAGATATATGGAATCAAACAAGTAGACCAAGATTACATTAACTCCAAATTTCCCCCCCAAATCGACGATAGCGAGCTCACATCACAAGAAGAGGAACCTGGCGTGGAGGAATCGGAACCAACTCTTGCCGGCGAACGCCAGCCAGCCAGCTCGGAAGATGATGCGGAATAAACTTGCGACGTCAAAAGTCAGTCCGGCTTCCCGGATGGGGAATCATCTCCCGGCTATCATTATCCTTTTGATTCCTTGCTCGATTTCGATGATCTCTAGATAAGGGGATGCATTGAACAAGGCCATCTTCGACGAGATAATCTTCCAGGCCTTGAGATATCCGAATCCAGAGAACAATGTCGGGGTCTCGGAAGGGATTTACACGGGCGCGTCGAGCCAATCAATGAATGCCACGAAAATGCCCGGAAATTCCTTGAGCGGCTTCTTTTCTCTAATAGTCAAGATGAGAGATTCGATGGCTTCTATCGATCCCTTGTTAGAACAAAGTTTTTCATGATCTCGATGTTTTTTAAGGCCCGGGAGATCGTTCTTGAAGTTTTCAAGGCATTTTTTTATGGTGCCAGCGTCGCCGTTTTTCAAGGTAAAGAACCGTTCAAAGCCGTTCTCTGCACAATGGTTCAAGCACTTTGCAACTTCCCAGAAAATCGCCGCCTCGGAACGGCCGAGGGCTTCGATAACCGTTTCGTTGATCGATTCCATTCGTTCATTTAGCGAAGGCGTGCGACCGGAAGTCCCCCAAATGAGCTCGTGGAACTTCCGGTCTATTCTTGCCAACCTGTCGTAATGCGATGGGTTTCGTGAAAGGACCGATATGTCGTTTAATCTCGCCTTATTTTTGTCGTCTGGCGGCTCCGGCGGATTGGCGGACTCCTTCCACGCGTTCTCGATGAATTTCAAGATGTTTGCATCGGTAACCCCCTCGGCTTGCAAGGCCTGGCGGATCTCATCCGTCGCGTCTATGATGGCGCCGATATTGCCGTCGATCTCGTCAATTTCGTGCTTGTAAAAAAAGGGAATCTTGATTTCCCTCCACTGTCCTGCCTCGAATTTGCCGTAGGATTTTCGCATGTACGAGATATGTTGCACGACCACGTTACAAGTGAGGATTCCCATCAGCGCTTTTGTCGTGATGTATTGGCTCAAGATAGAGATATTTTTAACAGCAGCATATTTCTCAGCGATTTTTTCGCCCTTAAAAACTTCCATAATTGTTCTACGGATGGAGTTGTCGTCAATCAAGGATGGATTCGATTCAAAATGCCATTCCGACCATCGTTTGAACATGATTAGGTAGTCCTCGATTCGAAACTCGCGCTCGTTCCCGTTAACCAGCGCGAAGGGCGCTTTCTTGGCGCTTCTCGGAGTGATGAGAAGCTCCCCCTTGAAGAAAGCGTCGTGCCGCTTCCGGTGGAGCTGTGCCGGGACCCGGCTCGTTCCCCATTCAAGCCATGCACTCCCCACGACGTTGAACGGTGCAACATGTTCCGTTGAATACAATGGCATAGCGTGGATTCCATCCCGGGCCGAGCTGACGATATCATCACGATTGAAAGTCCGACGGAGCCTAGCATCATCCGCCTTGGCGGTAGCTTGCATCCCCTTGACGATGCAGCACAGGAATTTCAAGGGAATACCTTCGAAATTTTCTTTTGCAAACGGGTGGCATCGTAATTCATAACCAGTTCGGACTTCTGGCGTGTTTCGTGCCCGATCATCGAGCTCCCTTGTTAGATATTCGACGATAGCGTGGCGCTTGTCTCGGAATGGGCGGTTGCGCATGGTGAAGATGATGTTCTGGATGCCGACCTGCACCATGCGCCCGGATGCCTTGTCGATCCGGTGGAACAAGGAAACCCTGGGGTCGATTTTAATTATCTGGATCATCAAATGCTTGTTGGATATGTGGTCCCGCAGCATGCTGGTGTATTCCGTCGTGCCAAATGACTTCGGCAAGAGCAACGAGATCACGCCCCTTTCGTTCACGAGATCGAATGCCCTTTCGACGAACGGCAAGCACAAGTCCCACGCGCCCGTGATCAGCTTGTATACACCTTGATCTTGAAGGCCGATGATGAACACTCGCTGTAACCGGTTCCAAATAGTCATCGCTGCCTCCCGCGTGGACTCCTTCCTTGCGCCCTCGTAGGGAGGATTGCCGATGAGGATGTCAAACTTTGCTGCCGGGAACACGTTAGCCTGGAAGAAAAACGCCCAGTGGAACGGGTCCATCCATTCAAAGCACCTGAGGATGACGGGATCGACGGCGTGGTTTCTGTACTTGATGTTGAGCATTTGTTTTTTTTCCGCGGGCGGGAGGTGCGCATAAGGGTCAGAAAACTTGAACGGTATCTTGATGCTTTCGAATACCAGATCCATTTCCGCCGGGGTTAGCAGCTGTTGAATTTCCTCGTCCGGGTCGCCACGAATTTTCGACAAAATGCGTTTCACTGCCACTTTTTCGCTGGCCTGGCCCATGTCGATGAATGCTTGTTTGATCGATTCGAACGCTGCTTGCTTCTTGGCGATCACGATCTGGCAGATCGCGTCTTCAAAGATCGCGTTGTGGTTCCGAATGATCTCATCGATGAATGTCTTCTTGGTGAGATCGTGCGTGAACTGCGACTGCAAGTCATGCACGGGCGTAAATGCAGCGAGCGTTTGCTGTGCGGACGATAAATTCACGTACCCGATAATCGCGTTTCCCTTGAAGAACTTGAGATCAAGGTCCGGGAAGGGCTCCAGTTCCTTGATGTCGGGGCATTGTTCGGCGACCGCGAGCCAGAGCCGCAAGATCGTTTTTTCCGTCGCCTCGGCCATGATGTCCACACCGAACAGATTGTTCTTGATGATGGAGATCGCTTGATCGTAGATGGCTTTCTTGTTCGGGACGGATGGACTACATTTTTTATATAGCACGAGGAGCTCGTTAAACATCGCGAGCAAAAATGCCCCGGAACCGCAAGAAGAGTCGATGACCTTTATATCTTTAATTTTTTCCATGACAACGTGCTTCACCGCGTCGACGAGATCATTCGGCACTTCCTCTTGGTTGTATATCGCGTATTCGAGCTTTTCGGCGCAAGCGGCTTGGAGATCAGAGTCGCGGGGATAATCGTGGGGGAGTTGTTGTCGAGCAGCCCTGGCCAACTGCACGAGCTTGCCTTGCACCTCTGCGGGAAGCCATTGCCAGAGCCAATTCATGAGGCTCGTCTTCACCATTCGAGACGTTACCCCCCGGGGCGTGTAGAACGTGCCAAACGCGTTCTGATCCAACCCTTGTTCGAAGATGTAGCCGAGGATCTCCGGGTTAATGCCCTCCCCGGTTGAATTCTCCCCGGCAACCAAGGCAACCCGTGGTGTTGATGGGCCTGGATTCTTTCCGATAAGCTTAAACAACATGGCCATGTCTTGTTTCGAGAGGATCTCCGCGGGAAGGTGAATGCTCAAATCTCCCTTCGCCGCGTTGTATTGAATCCATGGCTTGACGTGCGCTATTTCGAACGTGACCTCCCGGAACAGGTTTTTATTCAGGAACGGAACGATCTTGAATAATCCCTTGTAATCCTTCCCGTTCACGAGCAAATTCGTGCCGATGGCGTGGGGCTCGCGGAGCCAGAAAATGACGGGCACGAGCACCGTTTCATAGTAGTTTTCCGGCGATGACAAGTCAAAGCTCAGCAATTCTTGCGGGAACCCGTGGACATTTTCCAAGAAGGCTAGAAACATAATGCGATCGATAATAACATGCACGAATTCCTCGATCTCTTCTCTTGGCGATGCGGTGAACTTGCCAGCGAGGCTTGAGGTCATCGATTCTGCAATCTCGGTGTACTGAACATAATACCGGGCACTGAGATCCTCCAAGTTGTAGAGGGCGCTCATGTAGCCGGAGAGCCGCCCCCCCTCGTACGCGAACTTCGCGACGAATTGTGCTAGGGAGCTGGACGACGCCACGTCGAATTTCCTGTAAATGGTTTCGTCATTTTCTCTATAAATGTATAATTTTCCATCAGTACTAATTCGCACGAGGTTCGGGATGTAGTTTTTCATTTTCTTGGAAAAGCTATCGTGGAAAATAAAATGAACGGTGCTGCCAAAAGCATCTACATGGGCGGTCACTCCCTTGAATTCTGGTTCCGCCACGTTGTCGAGCCGGGTGATGCCTTTGCTCCGGAGAAACGATTTCAAGGCTTCAAGGCTATCGAAGGGCGCCGTCATTCGTTTCCGCCTCGTTGATATCCTTGAGCAGGCAACATCCCGCGGGGATGTTGGTGGAACCCGCACGATGCGTCCTCCATCCGGATTAGAGCGTGCAAGGGGTATTGTCGTGGATCGAGCCGCGGCCTTACTTCATGGCTTTCCTCGCCTTCTCGATTGCATCGACGAATTCATCGACGTGATCCGCGAACACCATGATGCGGTGTGTCTCCCCATCTTTTCCACCAGATTCCGTGATGGTCATGTATTTCTGGCCGTTCTTGCCAACCTTCACGTCGACGGCGTACGTTCTCGATCCGGCCTTGACTTCCTGGCTGCTCTCGCCAGGCTGGGTCGGTTCTTTAATCACAGCACTCGTAGGAGGCGTGGCTACAGTGGGCGCGGGAGCTGTGCTATCCCTGGGGAATGGCGTCACGACCGCGGTCTTCGCGTCGACGACCCGCAAATTCTTCCCGTTCCAGAAATTGCGCACTTGCTTGAGATTGCAAGTAATCGCGTCGCCTGCCTTCACCGGTACCGCGACATCGGGCGCATCAAAGAAAGAGACGGTCTTGTCCCCGATTTTCAGCGCCAGGTAGTCGGCGCCCGCCTTCGTCTTCCGCTTCTCGGCCCCGTCCACGATGAACGTCATGCTCATGGTCGCTCGATCCCGCCTGATGTTGTCCTGGAGTATTCTCCAGGTTTCGGGGTAATAAACTTGGAGAAATTAACAAGTTAACACGGGACATGACCACTTGGTCAAGGGCTCGCGAGGGACGACAGGTCATCGCACGGGATGATGCCGAGGCTGCTCAACCGGCTGTCGAACGTGGCAAACGTTCCCGCGCCCGAGACTATCGCCGTGGCGAGGTGGATGGCATCCCGGGGCTTCACGCCGTGCTGTTCCAAGATATCTTGCGCCTTCGAGATGAGCGACACTGTCGTGTCGATGATGTGCAAGTGCGGGAACGAAAGGAACTCGCGGCCCTTGATCTTGGCAGTTTTCACGTCCATTTCCTTTTGCAATACCCAGACAAACTCGTCCCACGTCAAAGCGGACGTCATCGCATGGATCGCGTCCTTCCTTATCATGTCGAGAAATGCCACGGCACGCCTGGCCTCATCGTTCTCGCCGGGGTCGTACAAGATCGCGTTCAAGAATACATTCGTGTCGACGTAGACCCGGCTCCTGGAACGTTCCACGGTTCAATCACGCTGGTATTGCTCGTCGATGACCTTTTGGATGTCGATCCGCTCGCGAAGCTTTTTCGGGGTCTCCAGGAATTTCTTCAAGAAGTCATCGCGGGCACTCGCCGGGCTAATTTTAATGGCGTTACCCTCGACTTCGATGCAGATCTCGTCCCCAACCTTCAAGCCCAGGTACTCGCGGGCATCCTTGGGCAGGACGATCTGCCCGCGCGGGCCGATCTTGCGATGCATGATCATGGACTTCACTGGATCTGATCGTGAATTCATACTTGTTCATACCTATAAATCTTATTAAATCCCGATTTTCGTAAAAAGGAGGTTTAGACCAGGTAAGTGGTCAATTAGGTGATTTCGTGACCTCCTTAGATCGCCATCCATTCTCCTAAAGGATTCTGGATCGGCCGTTGAAAACTCGTGAAGGTCTCGTGTTGGAGATGGTTGTCGCAGGTATACAATATATCCACGTTCTGGATGATCGGTAGAACGCAAAGGTAATCCCAGACATGGATGCGCGATTGCGTGCTCAATCGAAGGCTTTCCTGCAGGTGCGCTTCATTTATCGGGAACCACTTCATGAACCTGCTCTTCAGTAAAGTGGTGCAATACTGCGCGCAGAAATCGATATCCACCCGTTGCCCTTGAAATGCAAGATTGTGGTAGATCTCGGCCAGCTGGTGATGGGTCATTGCTATCACGCTCCGTTTCACCTGTTGTTGCAAGAAGGCATCTGCTTTCTCGTGAAAACCGAGTATTCGCTTGTATTCTATCTTGGTAGGGAATCGACCAGGATCTGGCTCCTTCTGGGCATAGATCCAGAGCTGCGTGTCGATGAAGATCATCTATGGATTCCACCCCGCGTGCCTGTTCACGCGATGTCCTCGAAATCATAGGGGACGTAGTCTTCCGGCCCTGCTGATTTAATCTTTCGCTTCACGAGTGCCATGAACTCGTTTCTATCTTGCTCCAGCAAGTTTGAGGCAGTGTTCGCGTGTTCAGCGTTTTTTTCCACGATGTCCATAATCATCACGATGGTTTCGTCCAAGCTCAACCGTTTCCCCGATTCAAGTGATAGTTTGGAAGCCATCTGGTGCAATTTTTTCAACGTCTGGGTGGAAACCTTCACGGAAGAATATTTTTCCATTTGTATCCAATGTATGATTAGCATACAAAGCATATATAATTAGCAGATTGGAATTAATTCTCCGTGTCGAAAGCCGTAAAGATATTAAAACACCACGATCTCGACTCGTATCGGCTTTTTTGGAAGAATAATAGCGATCCGGATTTTTTACCAGTATCCAAGCCGCGGCGGTGCTTCCAGGATCGCGCGCTTCCATGCCCTGGCGGCCGGCTTGGTGTAGGCCTTGAACTCGCGATGGGTCAAGGCGTTGGCCTGTGGAAAACCTTCCGGAGCGATGCTATTTGGTACTTGTTCGATGGTTTCGACCCACTTGTCACCGGCGTGCACTCGCTTGAAGACCTTGTTCTTGATCGTGATCGCCAGCTGCTCGATGCCGACGCAGACCAGCGGGACGTAGCGGCCGCGGGGAGCGCACCGGCCTCGCTTCATGGCCGAGACGAGATCGTCGGGATCCTCGGACGCGGTAGCCACCTGGGTGTAGGCGTGCCCGTAAACATAGGGGGTGTGGGCGTCGGTGCCAGCGATCCGCCGCCCGCGGGGGAAAGTGGCGAATGCCGCCGCGGTCTTCCGGTTCAAGATCGAGTTCGACGCGTTGTTCCACTCGACGCCGTCGATGTCGAGCCGCCGGGCGATCTCCGGCGTCCAGTGGCCGTGCCAGGGGTTATTGCACGGGTGCGCCAGGAATATCGCGCAGCCTTGTTCCCGGAGTTTCTCGATCACCACCTCCGGTTCCCACGAGTAGTCCCGGAGCGACCATTCTTGCACGCCATACGCCAGGATATGATTGTAGATCGTCGATACCTCGATGCCGGTGATGCACGGGATCCCGGCCTCCTTTGCAGCCCGCTTTACTCTGGAGAAGCCTCGCGTCGTGTCGTGGTTCATGGCGAGCACCCAGTTGAAGCCGTGGCGCTTCGCGAGCGAGACGAGCTCCGCGGGCGAGAGCCGCCCGTCGTGCAAGTCGTAGTATGTGTGCACGTGGGCGTCGAACATAGCACCGTACTCCTCGCGGGGGAACCGTTCCCTTGCCATGCTAGTTCGCCCCGTCCAGCGACGCGTCCACGTCGCGGATGAACTGCACCCCGAGCTTCACGCAGTGCTCGATGCCGGCGGGTTCGATGTTCGCCGGCGTGTCGTCCAGGCTGTGCCAGTTAGCCGGCGAGTGCCCCTTGCCCATGCAAACGATCCCGGTCGCGGGAATGCCCGCCCGCCCGAACGGCGCCGAGTCCGTGCCCGCGGCGAGAGATTTCACAATGACGTCGACGCCGGCCTTCCTCGCCGATGCTTCCATCTGCGTGTACACCTCGGGCACGTACGTGCAGCGGTAGAGTGGCTCCTTGGTCGCGACGAGCATCGGCCCCTTGGCCGCGATGCTGTCGAAGTTCACGACCCACATCGAGGGCGCGCCAAGCTTGCCAGCAGCGAGCGCTTCGCGAGCGAGTTTGGACATGTATTTGCTCCCTTTCATCCCACCCTCCTCGCTGCCGAAGGACACGAGCCACAGCTCGACGTTCCTGGGCCTCTCCTTGGGCTTCGCGAACCGCTCCAGCAAGAGCAAGATTACCGCGATCCCCGACAGGTTGTCGTTCGCGCCCGGGACGGGATTCGACGATACCATGCGGAACCCCATCCAGCTGTCATAGGGGACCATTGCCAGGACGACGAAATAGAGCACGTCGAGCCAGCCCGGTGCTGTGAACGCGCGCCACGCGGTCGCGTCGACCCCGGCGACGAACCAGCCGGACGCCAGGGACATGCCGAACTTGATGGCGGCGACCAGCGCACCCGCCACCATGGACACGAACACGGGTATCAAGAGCGGGATCAACTTGGTCCCGAACCGGCTCCCGATCGGGTACTCGTAGTTCGAGTCAGCGTGCCCGCCGATGACGAGGACCCGCTTCGCCGGCCGTCCGTCCTGCGGCGCGACCCTGGCGATGGTGTTAGACGACAGCTTCGCCTTGAAAAGTATGTCGAGGAACTCGAAGGAGAACAGCTTGAAGAACACGTTCGCGATCGCGAGCACCGCGGTGACGAGCGAGCCCAGCGGGAACACGTGGTACATGACCAAGCTGGCATAGAACAAGAGGATGCTGATCACGGGCCACCACCGGAAGAACCCGGCGTGCACCGTGAAGGTTTGTACTTCCACGTTGTCCGCGCCGAGTGCCTTCATCTTGTCGCCGATGAAGGCCTGCGCCCGCTTCTCGCCGTCCGACCCCGGCAGCCGCGTCCACGCGACCCGGCATATCTCCTCGACGAGCTGCTTGCCCGCCACGCCAGCAGTTAATTCGTCTGCCATGGATTGAAAGCACCCGGGAGACCATAAAAAACTACCGCGTCGCGAGGCCCGCCAAGCGAAGCCATCTATGCATCCACGGGATATTCTCGAATCGGATTACCACGGTTTTTTAACCGATAGGAATTAAACGCCACGCGCATTCGAACCGGCTATGAGATCCAGTAAAACGCTGTTCCCCCTTTTTATCATAGTCCTCTCCACCGTGGCCATCGCTGCTTCGTTCATCACCATCACCACGAGTGCCCGGGCCATCCTGGCTTACCCACGCCTCGGCTCGCCCGTTCGCGCCCCTGCTACGACCGGGGTCGGCCTCGTCGGCGCGTACATCGAAGAGCCATTCTCGATCTGGGTCGGTACCGACCCGGCCGACGCGCCCGTTCCCTCGGCGTGGCTCTCGGCGGTGGAATGGCACGTGGGCCTCGTGCCCAACGCGCTCGTGGGGGCGCAAGGCGTCAGGTGCCTCGTCGCCGCCGCCACGGCGGGCAGCAGCCCGTTCATATGCTTCGGCCCGGGAGACTCGTCCCTCCTGTCGCAGAACGCCGTTCGTCTCGACCTGCGGCTCCCCCGCTCGATCCAGCCCGGGGCTTACGATCTCCACGTTGGCTTCAAGGTAAACCCCCTCGCCGACGGCCCCTTCGTCAACGACACGTCCGGCCCCGTCTTGCCGGGCGCGTACCAAGGGCCTGCTAGCTCGGCCTCCGGTTCCATCGCTTTCACGCTGGCGGAGCCGAACTGCGTCTACGTCCCGTGGGCGAATGACTCCCTCCCATCGAGCCCCGTCGCGATCCCGGGCCCGAACGATTACTACAAGCCGTGGTCCCTTGTCCACATCACGGACATGCACTTCGGCACGGACGAGGCAACGGGACTCCAGCTGCCATCGAGCGCCGCCTTCACGGATGCCGTGCGGGAGGCGATCTCGATCATGGCGCCGGATCTCGTCATAATGAGCGGTGACCTGGTACGGGACGCCTACGACCGCCCGTCCGAGTATCGCGCCGCGCGCGACTGGTTCGCATCGCTCGGCATCCCCTCGATCATCTCCAACGGGAACCACGACGCCGGGGACATGGGATCCTTCCTGTACCTCTTCGGCCCGCGAGCCGGCAGCATAACCTGGGCAGGGACCCGGATCACCTGGTTCCGGACGGACGAGCCAGTGCACGTTTCGGCATCGACCGCGTCGTTCATCGCTGGCGAGCTGCACGACGCAGCACTCGCGGGCCAGCCGGCCTTCCTCGTGTGCCACGTGCCTCTCGTGGATGTGTTCGGCCGCCAGACCGCCGGCTCGGCCGCCACGATCCTCGACGCGCTCGTTCGCGAGAACGGCACTGCCTTGCTGCAGGGCCACAATCACTACAATCTCGTCATGGACGCGGCGACCGCGCTCGACCGGTACCTGGCGTTCGGCGTCGAGACCGGGACGATCGAGGACGCGTGCGAGTTTCCCCCGCACTCGACCGGGGCCGTGCCCCCCGTGGATGGCCCCAAGCTCGTCATCACGACGTGTGGCGGGTACGACGGCCGCGACAACCTGATCGACGCGTGGCCGGCCTACATCCCAACGACGGGCTACCGGGTGATATCCATGGCGGGAAACCGCATCGCGAACTACACCTATGACATGGCTGGCGATGGCTCCCGGGACGCGTCTTATGCCCAGCCCGTGTTTGATTTCACGGCACCCGCGGGCGTCAGGAATCCGATGCTCAATTCATCGCTGGTTTACGACTCGGACAACGCAACGTTCACGATCTTCAACAATCTCACGGAATCAATACCCGCGGCGCGCGCAGCGGTCGTATTGCCCGTCAACTCCACACATCGCTGGCAGGTCGTGCCAGGCCCGGTCTCGATCCACGAGCGGGCGCGGTTCACGAACGGAACGCACGAGTTCATCGATCTCAGGTTGCGCGTCGCTGCCTGGAAGACGGTGGCGTTCCAGCTCCAGTTCACCCACGTGTGAGGAATGTCTCATGGAAACTACCCACAGACAAGAAAACGCAAGCAAGGCCGCCGGGGTAATTCCAAACGGCATCCTGGTCGCGCTCCTCGGCATGCAGATCGTCGCGGTCATGTGGATGCTCGTGACGGCGCTCAATTGGTCCACGGAGGAGACGATCGAGGACAACGTGGCCTTTTACTTGATGGTTCTCCCCCTCTTGCTCGTGCCTTTCCTGGTACCCCTCGCGGTCAAGCTGTCGCGGTTCCCGAGGTTCGCCACGGTCGCGAGGAACTGGCTGGTCTACGTCGGCCTGGCCGGCCAGCTGTTCCTCGACTGGCTCGTGTATGCCCGCTTCAACGGCTTGTTCCCGTTCCCGCTGGGAACCCCCCTTCACACCGGGTGGCTGTCGAGCGACAAGACGCCCATCGTCCTCTTCGCCGCCTGGGTCAACTGGAGCGCGTTCGTCGTCATCCCATCGCTGGCTTGCTCGCTGCTCGCGACGACCCAGGGTGGCCATAGGTTCACCGCGAGCTTGCACGCCGGCATGGCCATCCTCGCCGCCGCCGTGGGGCTCCAGTGGGGCGGCCCGTGGAGCCTACCCCTCAACCACCTGGTCTGGGTCGCCACCCTCATGGCCCTCCTCTCCGCCGTGCAGGACCGGCAGCCCTTGCCCGAGGCGCCTGCCGAGCGGACTTACTATCCCGTCTTCTCGATGGCCGGCATGGCGTTCATCGTTGGCTTCTGGCTCGGAAACCCCGCGATCGGGTCGATGGGCGCGCCGTCCGAGCCGTGGCCGTGGCTCGCATGTTGCACCGCTAGCGTCGTGCTCGTGGCGGTCGCGTTGAAGAGGCCATCGTGGCCCGGCTCCCCGCTCCACAAGGCTGGCGTTCTCTTGTCATGGATATGCTGCTGCTTTGCCACCGTGGCCATGATCATGGTCAACCTCAGCGCATGGTTTGCCGGTTACCTCGTGGCATGGCGCGTGATCGGCATGGTCGCGCTCTCGTTCTCTCCCTCGTTGCTCGCGATCACCGGGCGGGTGGGGACGAGGCGAACCGGTGGCAGGCTGCTTTTCGCCGCGTTCATGGTCATCGGGGGCATGATCCTCCCCTATCTCTTGAACCTCTACGATCCAGTCTCGAGCTACGCGGCGTTCGTCGTCCTGGGACTACCGATTGCCATGACCTTCACATCGCTGGCCGGGCGGGGGGCGAGCACCGGAACGGCGTAGTTCCCTCGGCGGGCGCGGAGGCTTCTCTCCCCCGCCCTCCTTCCATTCCCCGGGTTTCGCGTGTATCATCCACGTGATGCGCACGGTGAAAAGGACGCGTTCCCCTTCGAGGCGCGATGCCCATGATGCGGTTCTCCCGGAACCAGCACGATCACTTGCACGATTCCCTGGTCAACGTCATCGAGCGGCAAATCGAGGACGGGAACCCCCGGGAGGCCTTGCTCACCCTCGACCGGTTGATCGCCGAGGGCACCACGCGCAAGGCCGCCATCGAGAAGATGTCAGCCGTTCTCGCGGAGGAGATCTACGAGGTATTGAAGGATGCCCGCGGTTACGACGCGGCACGGTACACGAGCCGGCTCCGCGCGATAAAGTGACAAGCGGCAGGTCCGGGAGCAGAAGGGGAAAGAAAAAAGGGGAAAGAGGCTATAAATCCTTCGTGTACGACACGATCAACGAGTTGTCGCTCGTCCGGTATGCGGAGAACGTCGCCACGTCGCCGTTGACATCGACGACCATGTAGTGGAAGGTCGCCTCGCCGTACAGCTGCCACTGGTGCCCGTAGATGTCGTCGTAACGCCCGTCAGTGTAGGCGCTCACCACGTTGATGCTTGATTCCCACGCGTGCGCCGGCTTCGTGTGCTTGGCTGGATTCATGACATCCTTTATGCTGCCGCCACCACCCGCACAAGTAAAAGCGTACGTGCCACCGTATGGCTCGGTCTTGTTCACGTGCCATGCCTCGTACACGTGGTCATGGCCGTAGAACACGGCGTCGACCTGGTATTTCCACAAGATGGGCTCCAGCTGCGCGGCCAGGTCCTCCTCGGCCTTGCTGCCGCCTCGCACCGACGTCGAGTACATGGGCACGTGGAACGCGATGAATTTCCACATGGTCGTCGAGTTCACGCTGGCCAGGTCCGCCTCCAGGAACGCGAGCTGCGCGGCTGACAAGTTATTCGTGCCGGGGAACTGGTGCGTGTCGAGGATCGTGAAATGCACGTTCGAGTAGTTGAACGAGTAGAAGACCCCGATGTCCCAGGCGCCGGGCGGGACGGGCTCGCCGTTCGTGAGGTACGAGTTCTGGTGGAAGGTCTTGAAGTTCTTCCGGATGGGCCAGTCGTCAGCATTCGACGACGTCTCGTGGTTTCCCGACGCGGCCATCCATGGTACTTGCGAGATGATCCGCCCGTAAGAGCTCGAATCATACAACATCGCCCACTCGGCGATGTCATCGTCGCGGTTCACGTCGTCGCCGCAGATGATCGTGAAATCGATCCCGTCGATGCCCAGCCGGTTTATCATGTTGGCGATATTCCGCCGCTGGGTGTTCAGCGCGCCCTGGGTGTCGCCCAGTATCGTGAACGTGACCCTCTCGCCTGAAGCGAGGGACGGCGGGGCGGTGAACGAGTGCACGGCAGACCCGATGCTCGGCACCTGGTAGTAGTACTTCTGGCCAGGGACGAGGCCGCCGAGCAGCACGCAGTGATGGTACGAATCCACGCCGCTGGTTTGCCAGTAGAACTCGCCGCCGCGAGTTTCGTTGCTCAAGCTCGACGGGCTCGTGCCCCACTTCACGATCGACGGTGCCGCTGATGAAGTGTCCCACGACACTTGCATCCCGCCAGCCCCGTGGATAGCAAGGTGCGGCCCGAACGTGGGCTTGATGCCGAGGTAGAGGTACCAGAAAGGCACGTAGTAGAAGAACGCAGCGAGGACGATGCCGAGCAGCGCCAGCGCGCTCACGACCGGCTTCCACGTCAGCTTGAACCGGACCTTCTTGATGGCCTTGACGATCATCTCGATCGATTTCACGAGCCCGAAGGTGCCGAGCGAGAAGCAGATCGCGGCGACGATGGCCACGATGGCCACCACGGGGAGCTCCAAGCTGAAGAAGTCATATGTCGCTGTCGGGGACGTTAGATCATCCCAGAACAGCGCCATCGCCACGATCGGCAAGGCAACGATGACCAGGAAGAACAAGAACATGACGGTGCGGCCGAACAGCCGGAACGGCCGCCACCACTTCGGGACTGCCTTTACCGGCGGTTCTGGCTTGGTTTCTTTCTGCGGTTCTGTCATGGGGCAAACTCTGATAGGAAGGTTAAAAAACTTCAAGCCAGCGCGCACGAGACCGTTTCATCAAGAACGGCGGGCTATCCCTTGGCACCGAACAATCGAGCGGCAATGCCGACGATCCGGGCCTGGATGGAAAAGAAGACCATCCACTCGTAGAAATTGCCGGACGGGGGAACGATCTCCACCAGGAATAGCGCGGTCACGAGTGGTGAAATGAAAAGCATGAAAATCCCGAACCGGCGTGGCACGAGATCCCCCGTGACCCGTTCGATGGCCATGATCCCGAGAACGATGCCTGCAGTGCAAAACCCGATGATCGCGATGGTAGCCAGCGGGTTGTGGCAATGCGCCGAGGTTGGCCGCAATTCCAAGAATCGTGGCAATCCGCGCATGTCCCCGCTCCAAGATCATCATGGAGCATTCGTTGATTTTCGAAATCCAGCCCGCGGTTTCATGGTGATCTGGTACGACTCGACAGGAATGGAAAAGGGCGTGAAATGGTCGGCGTTCCGGGTGATGATACGGCTCGCTTTAATGTCCTCCGCGGAGACGCCCACGATGATGTCCTCGAGATCGAGTCTTTTTCCTTTCGCAAGCAGCTCGCCCTCTTTTTCACCTGCTTTCTCGAGAATCTCGTTCGATACTTCGATCACGTGAAAATCCTCGATGAGTTTCAACACGTCCCTTCTTTTTTCTTCGTACACGGCTTCGTTCATCCTAGCCCGCGTATACCCGAGGCCCACGTGTAATTCCTTGATCGTGATGCCGGATCAATCAGTAATACTCGTCAAACTCCCGCAGTTGTTCTGCGATAAACCGGCGCTCGGGCTGCGTGACGCCGTACAAGTCATACACGAGTTCATTCAGCGCCCGGGTGAGCCGCTCGTACTCGGGATAGTCTGCATGCGCCGGGTCCTCCCAACCGGGCACGTCGCGTTCCCGCACGGGCTCGGCTTTCTGATGATCGCGGGCAAAACGCTCGAGCTTCTCGACGACGGCCGTTATCCCGCGGAGCTGCGCATCGGTCGGGTGGGGGATGGGGATCTTCTTGAGGTACTTCTTGTCGAGGTGGATCGTGAGCGTCGCCCGCACGAAGACGATGTCACGCAAGAAGCACGTGACGAGCTCGCTCGTCAAGATGGCGAGCAAGAACCTGGCATATCGCTGATCTTTGAGGTACAAGTTGGTGATGGTGTCGAACGTCATGAAGTAGAGGTCCTTCTCGTCACCCTCGCCAGCACGCTGCACCTCGTCGTCATAGCAGCCCACGATGCGGATCCTCGACGAGACCAGGTTCTGCAGCATGATCTTCGGGGAGTGCAGGTTCACCCGGTTCTTTCCCGCCATCTTCCCCTTGACGAGCCGGTTCTCGTCCAGGAACCTGCACGTTTCGATGCCTTTCTTGCCGTAATTAAAGACGGAACGGCCACCCGCCACGGCAATGTCACCCGGCGCCATCCTGGCGCTGCTCGCCTCGCGTTGCAAGCCGATGCCTCGCTGGATCTCGGTGCAATATTGCATAATGTCGTTCCCTGCCGCTCGCTGCTCGATCCTGCCCTTCAACGCGGCCCACGTCGCCGGTTGGCCTGGTTTTTTCCCGCTGAAGACCTCGAACACGCGGTCGACCGTGGTTGCCAGGTAATCTTGCGGGATGTCATATGAAACGGTTTCGGTGATCCATCCACCCGTGTTCCCGAGCAATGCATAATGCACGAAATTTGCCTCGCAGCCCGCATCCTTGAGCACGATGATGCACTGTTCGAGGCCGACGTTTTCGAAAGCCTTGCCGAGATCGAATATGAATTGTATTTTCACATCCAGCATTGCATGCCGGAGGCTCGCGAAAGAGCGCACGTGGAGCACCGACCTCGGGAGGATGAAGGCGAGCTGCCCGCCCGGCCTCAACCGGTGCATGAACCGGTACACGAACATCGATGCGACGTTCAAGTTATCGCTATCGATGGCCTTGTACTCGTCCAGGCCGAGCACGCTGCAATACGGCATCTTCTCCTTGTCCACGACAAAAAACGGCGGGTTTCCTATGATATAATCGAACTTTTTTTCGTGGATCGAGTCATCGATCTTGGATATCGCTCGCGTGCTCGCGTCGACGTGCACGTCGAGGGCATCGATGTTGTAGACGTGTCGCTCGTGTCCTGCCCCCGTGAAACCTTCTTGCACGAGCCTCGCGGCGCACAACTGCACGGCGATATCATCGATGTCAAATCCCCACACGTTCGATGCGACTGCCTCGTGCACGTCGGCCTCGCTCGCGCCCCTCTCGCGCATGGCCTTTACCAGGGCTTTCGAGTAGCTAGCCAGGAATTCCCCCGCGCCGCATGCCGGGTCGAGGACGATCTTGTCCGCCGAGATGCCATCGAGCTTGGACACGATGAAATCCGCGATCGCGGGATCGGTATAATATTGGCCGAGATTCTTCCTCGTGTTCTTGTCGGCTGCCGGGGGCTCCCTGGTTAGCTGGCGGGTGGCAATTTTTCTATCCACGTCAATCGATCCGGGCGGGCAGAATTTATACATTAACCACGTCAGCGCGTTGCTGGCCGCGCAACAAGCATCGCGTTTTTTTACATCGGCAGCAACGGTCTACCTCGACAATGACGGATCTTGTCTTTCTCCTTCCCGATTCCGCCGGGTGCCACCCCGACGCGCGCGAGGTGCGGTCGATCGTCAAGGAGCGGCACGCCACGGTCGCGTCGTTTTGCATTCCCGTGGTCAAGCCGGACGGGGCACTCGATTCGAGGGCATTCTCCGATTCCCATCACCAGCACGGCGTGGATCTTTCGGTTGTCGATCCACTCTTCCGGCTGCGCGATATCATCTTGCTGAAGATAGCAAACACGGATCAAAACCAGCCCGCCAACTTCTGCCTAGTGTATTTCTGGAACTGGCCCGATTCGACCTACGACATCGACTCGGTTCGGATCGCCTACGCCAGGAAGACCGACCCGAGGAACAACCCGATCGGCAAGAACCCCGGCAACGTGTGGTCGTTCTCCGAGCCACTCCACGACGGGAAGGCCGGGATCCAGCAAGCCCTCGTTGCCCCGCGACCGGCCCGACGCGTTGCCACGCACGTCGAGGTGGCCGCAATACAGCGACTGGTCCAGTGCCACACCTTGGAAGGGGATACGGTCCACGCCTGGTCGCCGCGCGGGGACACGGACGCGATCGGGGCCTTGACGAGAAAGCTCAAGCGTAAATTCCGCGCGATCCCAGCCGGGAACCCCGATCCGCCCGCGGAGATCACCATCGACATCGACGACCTGGATACGGGCACGCGTGGCAAGATAGACGGAACGGGCGAGCGCGCTGTCAAGGAAGGATCCAGGGACCATCCACCGGCACGATATTTCATCCAGGACGCGCGATCGGGGATACCTTTGCACGTGAAAATGCCCATCGATGACGTGGTCACGAGCCCGCCGTACAACATCGGCTACGACCCGTTCAACGTGCCGAAGCCGGATCCCAAAAGCGGGCAGCTCGTCGCGCCGCGGAAGGAGGGATACCGGGACGATCTCCCGCAAGCGGCGTACCACGGCATGATCAAGCGCACGCTGGCCGTCATCGACGAGAGGATGAACCGAATTTCCGCGGACGCCTTCATCAACATGAAAAACAGCTATTCCGGGGGGAAATGCAACCCGCCGTTCTGGATCGCGAGGTTAGTGCCCCCGGCTTGGCAGCTATCCGACATCCTCGTCTGGCGGTACGACATCAGCTACGATCCCGCGAGGGGCAAGTACAAGCCCTATTACGAGTGGATCTTGCGGTTCACCAGGGGCAAGATCTCGCACCCGAAGGGTCACCGGTACCTCCAGGATCATTACATCCCCATCCTCAAGGGGAATTCGCGGGAGAGGGCGCGATTGGTCCACCCGGCGATCTATCCGAAGCAAGTAGTGAAGATCTGCTTGGCGGAGTCGAAACACGATGGGCTCGTCGTTGACCCGTTCCTCGGATCCGGAACCACGATCGCCGCCGCGTGGGAGCTGAACCGGCCGTCGATCGGGTTCGAGATCGACGAGCGATACATCCCTGACATCGAAGCCAGGCTCGGGCAAGCATCCCGGGCAACGCGAGGGCGTTTCTCCCCAAGGATTCAAGAACACCGGCGAGAAGAACACCATAACTAGCACCAAACACACCTGACATCTACGGGCAACGACCATGGACCAGCTGGAGATCGAGGGGCAGACCGTGTACTTCAGGTCGTCGGAGCACATGGACGGCGTGGAATCTGGATCGGTCACCCTCGTCGTTACCTCACCCCCATACTGGAACGTGCGCGATTATGGTGGCGATCAGATAGGCTTCGGGCAGTCTTACAAGGAATACGTCGATTCACTTAACCGTGTCTGGAAAGAATGCCTCCGGGTGCTCCAGCCCAATGGCAAGATCGCGATCAACCTCCAGCCACTACCCATCCCGTCGGAGCAGTCCGGGTTCGGCTTTCGCGTGATCTGCGACATCATGCACGACGTCCAGGCGTTTTTCCGCGAGAACGACTGCTTCCTCAGCGGCATGGCGTTCTGGAACAAGGCTGCCTACGTCAACAACGTCTCGTGGGGCTCCTACCCGAAGCCCACGAACATCGCGACCAACACGTCGTTCGAGCAAGTCTACACGTTCGTCAAGCGCGGCGAGACACGCAAGATCTCCAAGGAAATACTAGACAAGAACCTACTCTCGAAGGAAGAATGGCGGCACTGGGCCGTCCGGTGCATCTGGGACGACATCCAGCCCGTCATCAAGATCAACCCCAAGGGCGAGAACGTCTACGGCCACGGGGCACCGTTTCCCGAGGATATCCCCTACCGCCTCATCAGGATGCACACGGTCGAGGGGGAGACCGTGCTCGACCCGTTCGCGGGCTCGGGGACGACGCTGAAGGTCGCCCGGATCACGAAACGGAGGGGGATCGGGTACGAGATCAACCCCGACTACCGCGACAAGATCAAGGCACGCGTCCTGGAGCCCTGGCAGCCCCCGCCGATCGACGACGGCTATGTCACGATGGGATACAAGGCCCTCCAGAATATCCTAGCAATTAACCTCGATGCTGCACGAACGCTCGGCTTAAAGGATGTCGATGAGGCGGAATTTATGGATCTCGTGCTCTCGCGCCTCCTCGGCGAAAAACTCATCTCGCCGGCGGTCAAGGAACGGCTCAAGAAGGTCAAGGTCAAGGTCCCGGAAAAAAAAACATCGTCGCTCGACAAGTTCCTGGAAAAAAAAAGATCTAGCCTTTCATGAAAGCGTCCAGGCTCGACTTTTTCGCTCCGGTATCGGTTTTCGGGACGATGCGCTCGCCAAACTTGGCCTTTTGCTTGATCACGTCCTCGTAGGCCCGGTTCTTTTCAAAAGCGATCACGTTCCGCCCGAGGCGGCGGCACGCGAGTATCGTCCCGCCGCTGCCAGAAAAGACGTCACCGACCCAATCGCCTGGTTTTGAGGAAATCAACACGATCTTTTCAAGCACGTCCAAGGCGATTTGACAAGGATGGCCATACACGCGATCCGGATCGTTACCTCTATTATATTCTGGCCAATACCAGACATCCTCCTCATACTTCTCCCCTTTTCGCTTCGTATTCGGGTTTGAGAATTGCGGGACGAAACAGTAATCATTCTTGTCTTTTACAAGAAAAAGTATGTGATAATGGCTCGTGACGTATCTCTTTCGGGCAAACACGCCCCATCCGAAGTGCCAGATGATGTGGTTGATGAGGTGGAATTGCGTGCGCTTGACAGCGTTCAGGATCTCGCCGATCCTGGTCCATCCGCTGATGACGTACATGGCCCCGTTCTTTGCAAGGGCATCATAACAAGCCGAAATCCATTTGAACGAGAACTCCTCGTATTCATTACCAGAGAACTTGTCCTCGTAAAGGATATAGTTATCTGCCCCATATTCGTGGCTGCTCTTATCGAACTCGAGGCCAAACGGTGGATCCGCGATGATGAGGTTGAACTTTTCGGGAAATTTCGGCAGCGTTTCTAACACGTCGCCTAGCACGAGTTCGTAACTGCTCTCCTTTCCATCCTTCGCCATGGCTCTTTGCAGCTCACCGACATCCGATCATTGTTCCGTCCTAATCCATAAAAAGGGTCCCTCGTTGCCCGAGAATGTCTTCCGGCTGGAAGAAAAAGCGCGTGCATACCCCCTAGGTCGCGCCGCGGCGCTCCCGCGGAATAACGTCGCGGAACCGCTCCTCGAGTGCCCGGAGGAGCAAGGACGCCTCTGCGAGGGACCAGTGCAGGTCCTGGACAGGTGCCCGCTTCCCAGCAATGGCACGCGCGGCGATGCGGATGATATCTTGGCTGATAGTGCGCTTGTTAAACGTCCAGGTCTTCGGATCCGCGAAATAGGCATCGGGTGCGATGACTTTGGGATCTCCACGAATTACTTGCTCGATCACCAGCAGCGCCTCGGCCAAGAACCAAGAATAGTCGTGGTATGTCCTGTTCTCCTTGAATATTTCGAATGCCCTAACAGCGATCTGCTCGTGGGTGAAATGGCGGGCGAGCTCGACGCGTGCATCCATAAAAAACGCGCAGGTTTCCGCGTCCTTGAACGGGGGTGTCGTGAAGAAATCCTGGTTGCCTTCGATCTTGCCGATGTACCGCATGCAGCCGTATTTCCTCGGGCACCAGCCGCCTGGGCACATTGTCATTTCATGCATACCGGGATAACGAGCGCAACACTCATATCTAAACCTATTGAACAGCTTGAGAAGTTTCCCTCCATTCAACATCCTTGAGCTCAAGATCTGCTCTCAAGGAAAAGGATACCATCACCGACCGAAAGAACTCATGGTAAGCACGATGTCGGCAATGTGCTTCCCCCTGGCTATCATTTTCAAGGCGTTGCGTTCGTCCTCGGTCGTGCCGTATCGATTCACGACCGCAAGCTCGAAGGCGATCTCGGTGCCGAGGACTGGCGCATAGTTGATCCAGTCGAGCAGTCCTCGCGTGCTAGGAGCTTGCGTGATCTGGCGGTCTCGCGTCTTGAGTAACCTGCACTCGCTGATCACGCTCGTGAAGCGCTTCGCTGTTTCCACGTCGAGTCCGGTGAGCTTGTGCACAAGGTCAGCCTCTTTCTCCACGGTCGGGTAGTCGAAAAACAGCACTATATTGGACCGGTCACGAACGGCCTCTTGCAGCTCGTTCACGCCAAGAATGTCCGGGTTCATGGATGCCAGGATCAAGAGATGGGCTCCGGGTTGTACTTGCACGCGCTCGTTGTTGTTTTGAGTCAGTATGATGCATTGCTGCTTGTCGAGCAAGGGATTGAGACCGAGCTGTGCGTTTGTCGTGAGCGCGTTGAGCTCGTTGATGATTAATATCCCCATGGAGTGTTCGTTGGTCGCCCTGATGATGGACGGCAGGGGCCCGTCTTGCCAGATCGTCTCTTGCCCGACGAGCACGTGCGATCCAAGCAAATCAAGGTCGGTCATCGACGAGACGCAGTTGATGACCTGGTACGGGCAGTCATACTCGCGTGCCAACCACGCGCCGAGCACGGTCTTGCCAAGGCCGGGCGGGCTCATGAAATACACGGTCGTGACCCGCCGTGATTCGTTGCTCACATCCTGTTCTAGGGCCTGGCGTATGATATCGATTTCTGTGTACACGTGGCCTGCCGAACGATATTCCTGCATGGCGAAATACTTTTGCTCGTCACCGGAAGGATAGATGACATTGTGGAAGATGTTTTTCGTGCCGAACTCGGTCGCGGTCCCGGCCTTTGCCAGGTCAGTGATATGCGACGATGCGTCGCTATCGATGCCACCCGTTAGCTTGGCCTGTTGTTTTCCCTTCGAGGATGCCATGTTGCTCCCGTCCTTTCGGAATGAATAGCCGCGCCCCGGCCGTCGCGGTCGAACATTTCGAACGAGGCGCACTTGCTGAGGGGAGGGGGGTTTAAAAATATCTATAAAATGCAAGGCTGCCGTGGTAACGCGGCGGCCAAAAGACCCGGTGCACCGTCACTTGTATCAAACCACGAGGCAGCCTCCTAACAAGGCATTGAACGTGTCGTCCCAAGCAGTGAAACTGCTCAAGATCGTCACGAAGCGCGTCGCGAACAAGAAAATACATGAAATATTCGACGGCACGCCGCGTACGGACGGGTTCAACGTGTGGCTGCCCATCAACACGCCAGCCTACTCGTTTGACGAGAAGGTGGGCATCGCAGCTCACGAAGCAGCACATATCCGCTTCAAAACAGTGTTCGGCACGTCGATACACGTGCTGATCTGCCCCGAGAATCCCTTGATCGGTCACGCCGTGTTGAACATCCTCGAGGATGCTCGTGTCGAGACCCTTCTCAAGGCAACCTACTATGGATTCTGGATGGACCTAGATAAAGCCAACGCGCGCCAGATCCAGGCGAATTTGCAGCGGTTCTCTGCCGATGACAAGGAGATCCTCCACTCGCAGCGGACGGTCGATCTCTGCTTGCACCTCATGAGCGCCCACTCTACCGGCCACGGATACATGCTCTACTCCGATGCTATGAGGGATGCCAGCGGGGGATTCAAGTACGCCGCGGAGCCCCTCGGGAGTTTCTGGCGGGAATACATCGCTGCCAACGACTATTTACACGAAGAACTGACTTTTCCGGCCACTATTATCTCGGCAAAGCGGGTCATCAATGCATTAAAGGACTTGCTCGGAAAACTGGATGAACAAAAAGATCGAGGCGCTTTCAACGAGCCACAAGGAAACGAGAATGACCAGCGCGGGAGATCGCTACAAGACCAGACCTTGCAACAGGGTCCACTGCCGGGAGCCAGCGACGGCTCAGAATTGCATGATTCCGGGCGAGGCAAAAATGACCCGCGGGATCTCGAGGATGATCGACGTTTGCGATTCCCTCTTCGACCAGGGAATCGTGACTCACTTGCGGAGCGCAAATCCCGAGATCCGAAAGGGAAGCGACAATCCCGGGCACTCGCGAACCAGGTCATTACCATGGCCATCATCGAGAGCGGGATCGGCATCGACGACGTGGAGAAGCGGGATCGCAAGGTCATCAACGAGATGATGAAGAAGCTCAAGGTAGCCGGCGATAACGCGGAAAAGCTGCAGAAGGCCTTGAAATCGCTAGTCAAGAAAGAAGCAAAGCGGCTCGATGACATCATCAAGGTGCCCGGGATGGACGAGCCCGAACCAGATGATAGCATCGAGGCACACGTTACCGTGACCGATGACGAGGGTGGTAACGATGGCGAGGCGGTGATCGTCGACTCGATCGAGGACGTCGTCAGGTTGCGGGAATTCAACAGCATCGAGGATCCACTCAAGGAATACGCCACGATCGTGCGCGATAACGGCTACACGATCAAGCAATTGAGAAAAATGCTCGAACGAATAAAGATCAACCCGCTCATGCAGCGGGGAGCGCGCCGCGGCATCATTTGCGACCGGGACTTGCCACGGGTCGTTTCGAGCAAGGGGAAATTTAACCGCCCGTTTAAAACCAACTTCGAGAAAAGGGGCGCGAGCCTACTCATCCTCATCGACGAGTCTGCCTCCATGAGCGTCGATGACGGCTTCAAGGGCATCATGGACGATGGTAGCGATTGCTGCTGTCCCAAGGCCCGCAACTGCATCGTCCACAAGGAATGCCCCCACCGTGACTGTTGCGACTGGTCGGGAACGTGGCCGAAGGAGTCCCCCGTTGAATGCGGTATGATGGACGTTTGCCCCATGGCATCATCCCCTCCTGATGGCGAGCCGGGATGCGGGGCGGAAGACCGCACTAGAAGCTTGCCCATCTACATCGCGAAGAAATCCGCCATCATCCTAGCAGAGGCATTGAAAGAGACGTGCATCGACTTCGGTGTCATAGGTTTCTCTGCGATCGGGGGAAGAAACGTCATCGTGGAAAAGATCTACAAGCGACTTGATGAGGCGCCGGATCCGCGGAAACTTGGCAGCATCTGGGTTTCGTTCGAGAGCGGAGAGAACAGGGACGGCACGTCATTCAAGGCGATCGCCGCTCGTTACTTGAAAGCCGCCCAGAAGAAATTGCCGGTCATGATCATCATCTCGGATGGCGAGCCGCACCATGGCGGGACGGAATACGTGGGCGAGGTCGCCGAGAACATGACTGCCCGTGCCATCCAAGCCTTGAAGCAAGGCGTCAAGCTCTTTGCCATTTCCATCGACCAGAGGGGGCGCGATTACTTGAAAGACATCTATGGAAGCGCCAATTACATCGTGCTCGATAACCCCAAGGACATCACGAATAAGCTGATCTATCTCGTGAAGAATCTCGCCGCGGCGCTGTGTTGAAGCAGGCTAGCAAATGGACGACGTGGACAGCGAACGGCATCGCGCAATCATGCGAAGTACTTGGCAGCGATCACATCCGCTTTCTCGAACCTAGAGACCTCCCCGGCGAAGCTGGCTATTTCCGCGGCGAAGATCGTCTCGAACTCCTGGACGAAGAGCTTGTGCGCGCTGTCCGAGGCTTGCGACGCGTAATCGACCATGATGGCGCACGTGAAATCGTCACGGTCGATGACGCGGACGGCCTTGCCCTTGAATTGGATAGCCTCGATGGGGCTCGTTTCTTTCGTCGATTCCCGGAACAGCGAGGCCACCGCGGATATCGCACCGGCGAGGAGCTGGACGTCGGAATCGGAGATATCTTCCCGGAACCGCTGGGAGAACAGCGTTATGCCGTTTTTTGCGTAGACCAGGAGCACGTGGATCCGCTGCAGTTGCAAGAGCCATGGCTTTTTCCCCACCCGGTAGAAGGCGAGACCGATGATCCCGATGCCGACCACCCGCAAGATCCCGATGTTCCACGCGATGTCCTTGAGGGTGTAGCTGCCAGAGGTCTCGATGGCCAAGGGCGCGAACGTGCCCGCGCACTGGGCGACGAAGATGCCCAGGTACAACAAGAAGAGGAGGCGTCCTTGCTCCTTGCTCTTCGTGAGCTTGCGCTTCGTGATGAAGGACTTGATGACCCAGATCCCGACGAGAAAGGGGAAAGCGCCCATGAGGACGCCAGCGACATCGGGACGGATGAAGTGGATCATGTATCCCGATCCCAGCGGTGTCACTATCATGATCGCTTCAAGTTTCGGGCCAGAGATCACGGTTCCGATGATCATCGATGCAATGGCCGTGAATCCAGCGACACGCGGCGAGAATGGCCGGTTCTCCTCGAAAGCCTCGAGCACGATGACCATGACGAGCATGCCCGTGACTTCGAGCACTTGTGCCGCCAGGAACAGCCTCTCCGCCAAGACGGGCGAGCTCGAGATCGCCATGATCATCAAGCATGCCTGGTTGAGGATCGTGGAGACGAACAAGAACGATAGGTGCAAGAACATCCTCTGCCTGGTCTTCAAGAAGCGCGCGAGGAACAGCAGGAGGAACACCGAAATGGGGGTGATGGCGAGGAACGGGTAGACTGCGCTAATGATGGCAGATCCGGATGGCTGGAGAATCATTTTGCTCACTGTAACGTTGATACCCCCGGATGCATATAAAGCCGGTGAAGGCAGTTTCACAAGAAACGCTCCCTACATATATCGCTCGATGATACGACCGCTCTATAACTTTCGGCCGTTGTGAAAGCATGCAATGATCGCGAGTAATATGACCGCTATGGCCGTGCAAGGAACAATTGAGGCATGTCCCGTTCGCAGCATCTACATTCTCAAGAACGGCCTGCCCGTCTTCACGAGGGACCTCGTGCCCTCCCCGTCGACAGCAGGGGAAGGCAACCAGACGCTCGTCAGTGGGTTCTTAACGGCGTTGACGTCGTTCCTCCACGACATGAAGGATTTCGGCGAGATGCGGACGCTGATCACGTCCAGTAACGTCCGCTTCACTTTCTACCAGGCCGAGTCCTTGCTCTTCGTCACTTGCACAGATGGCAGCATAGAAGATCGCGTGGTGGAGCGATTCCTGCGAAACGTTTCGGCCCGGTTCTTGCAAGCCTATGGCGACCAGGTCTTGCACACGAACATGATCAACATGCGCCATTACGAGGGCTTCGAGGCGATCGTCCAGCGAGAATTGTTGTCGAAGGAATTCCGGTTGGAGCACTCCCAAGCCCCGAAGGCAAAGGAACCCGTGCCGCGGTTGCTGATGCCCGCGGACGATATCCGCTCCGTGTTCAATTTCACCGAGGAAATGCACGAGAAAGTCGTCAAATACATCGACGGGAAGACCAGTACCGACGAGATAGCCAAGCTGTCGGGTATGGAGTCGGCCCGCGTGACATCGATCTTGCGTTACATGTGCAAGCAAGGGATCGTCTCTTTTTGAAAAAAAAGGATGCTGGATGCTCAATAATTGGCAAGGATTTTCTCGAAACGAAGGACATCCTCCAGCCGCACCTCTGCATCGAGCTTGATCTCCCTCTTCAAGCCATAATACGCGGCCGCGAGCCTCGCTGCGGCCACGATCTCGGCCATCTCAATGGGCTGGTAGGTCACGTCGACGTTCTCGTTGCTGAGGACCTCTTTCTTCTGCTTGGAGAGCAGCTCGGCCGTCCGCGAGGCGATCTTGAAGTTCAAATTGTTCGCCTCGACTACCTTGACGATGTTCTGGATGTCCATGTAGCCGAGGATCGGGTGCACGAACCGTAAAAACGATTTCAAGTTGGACGCGTTGCGTTCGCACTCGATCTCTAACCAGTCGTTCACTGCCAAGGTGCGTCGAAGAAATATGACTTCCCAGTTGATGTCGAGTTCCTTGAGGAAGGAAAGCAGCTTTTCGTCGTCAATCTGGGCGGTTTTAATAATCACGTACTTCTGCAACCCGACCCACGTGTGCGACTCCTTCTGCAAGTAGAAGCCGCGCTGCTGTATGGAGGAGATCACGCTGATCTCTATCGAGATGATGTTCTTGGTCGGACGCACGAGCTTGGTCTTGAGGAATATGAGGTTTCCTTTGTCCGTCTCGAACTCCCTGATGCCGAAGCCCAGTATGCCATCCTTGTTTTTTTCGATGAAATCTTGCAACCCGAAGAGCGTGGGCTCGACGCGCATGTTCTTGAGATCGGTTTCGTCCAGGGACACGTAATCGTTCTCGCCCGAGCCGATCGTGAGCGAGATCTTATCTAATTCCATGGGCTGCTGGCCAAATACGGTCTTAATGGCGTCGGCTATGGGGAATATCTCCTTTTCAAGGATAGCGCGCTCGGCTATGCACGCCTCGAACGAGTCGGGTTCCTTCGTGAAAGCGTTGGACACGGGTGCTTCCGACGCGCTGATGAAAGTTTCGTAGTCCAAGAGATCTTTCTTTATGATCCAGTAGATGATCTCGCGATCCTTGATGATCTCTATGGACATGTTCTTGTCGACCGCCGCACGATATTTCTTGGAGGCGTTATCATTCACTTCTGGTTTCTCCTCTGGTTTAGCACCCATTCGCCACTTGTCGACTTTTTTACTGAACATGGCCTTTTCTTGCTCCATAAACGTTAGTAGTAACTTCTCGAAACCACATTTCGACCATAAGTAAAAGGGGTAATTTTGGGGTTTATAGTTTTGGCTTATTGGGGCGTGCAATCAGCCGTTCTTGGATATACCATGGTGACCGCGCTATTTTATAATAGTAAGGACATTCAGTTCCACCAGCACGATGAATCCCTTCTTCAATCGTGCTGTGATATAAAGCGCCCGAGATCTCTCAAATCTGGTACTCGTCCCCCATCTTCGGCACGACCGCTGAGACACCCTTGATCTGCTCAGCGATGATTGCTGCGAGATGATCGCAGTTGTCGGCGTCTCCGTGGACACAAAATATCTTCGGTTCGGAACCGTTCTTGTTGTAGGGCAAAGTCTTGAGGAAAGCCATCAGCGCGGGCCCGTCGCTATGACTTGAGAACGGGAACTGCTCCACGCGGGCCTTCACAGGGATCTCGACCTTCGCGCCCCTTGGAGCCCCGGGCGGCAGCCTTAACTGATAAGACTCCTCGTCGGGGTTCAGCTCGTAGCGGTGCTCATCAATAAGCACCCTGCCCGGCGTTCCTGGTACCTGGAACGACACGAGGAACAAGGCATTCTTTGGATCCTCGAGGAAATTCTCCGCGTAGTACCGGGCAGTCCCGCCTTTGAGCATACCTGACGGGGCGATGATGATGTCCCCCGTTTCCATGGCTTTTTGGCGGTCCGACCGGGTGCGGTTGGTCTTGACCATCGTGACCTTTTCAATGGAATAGATCGACCGCAAGTCGGCCTGGTACTTGAGGAGGTCGCTCGAGATATCGCGCGCCATGCCATCCACGATGATCTTCTTTCTCTGGAGGCCATACACCTGCAAGATAGAGAGTATTTCCTGGCTGCGCGCCACGCCGAACGCGGGGATGAGCACCTGACCACCCCCGGCGAGCACATCGTTTATTGCCTGGACGAATTTTTGTTCCGTCTCCAAACGTGGAGGGTGTACCGTCTTCGCGTAGGTGCTTTCAATGATAACAGCGTCGATGGGTGGCAAGCTGCTTGGCTCCGCGGCCCACTGGATGCGCGTGTCGATCGTGTTAATGTCGCCCGTGTAAAGCACGTTCTTTCCGTCGATGGACACGACGGCCATGACAGAGCCGGGGATGTGGCCCGCGTCGTGGAACGTGAAGTAAGCCTCCGTGCCGGGCACCTTGATGGGTGCTTTGTAGTCGTTGATAACTTGGATGGTTCTTATGAGGTTTTTAAGCTCGATCTCCTCGAATGGCAGCTTGTCGCCGGAGATGTTGAGTATGTCGTCGAGAAGATACTTGACGAGCATGCGCGTGGCAGCGGTCATGTAGCAGTTCGGCCTCGCGGAGATGTAGAAATAAGGCAACGCACCCGAGTGGTCTATATGCGCGTGCGAGCATATCACCGCCTTTACCTTGCGTGGTTCGACGTCCCCGGGGAAGTTATCCTTGTTGTCCTCTTTCATCGACAAACCATAATCAAGGATGACCTGATCGCCTTCCGCATTCGTGAGTCTGAATGCTGACCTACCCACCTCGCGACACGCGCCTATTGTTTCCAGTTTAACCACGATGCACGCACCCGTTCGCCCGGAAATGCCCGGAACGAGACCACGAACCGCTCCCCGTTCCTCGTATAAGAAAAAAGGAAGACGGCCATGGTTAGATTGTAAGATAAGCATTAAGAATCCTCCGGTTGATTTCTCAACATCAAACAAAACGCGTGATAGAACCATGGAAGTACCGAAAGACGTCCAAATAGGCATCATTGGCGGCACCGGCGCGGACATCGAGCTCCAGGATGTCAAGAAGGTGAAGCCTTACACGCCTTATGGCCAGCCGAGCGATTTCGTCCAAGTAGGGTTCTTCGCAGGGCACAAGGTGGCCTTCCTCGCCCGCCACGGGCCCGGCCACCAGATCCCCCCACACATGCTGAACTATCGGGCGAACCTGTGGGCACTCAAGGAGCTCGGGGTGACGCGCGTATTCTCGCCGTGCGCGGTCGGTTCGCTCCGCAAGGAGCTCGACAAGGGCGATTTCGTCATAGTCGACCAGTACATCGACCGCACGCGCAAGCGCCTAGACACTTTCTACGAGGGTGGCCAAGTATGTCACATTTCCCAGGCAGACCCGTTCTGCCCCGAGTTGAATAGCATCTTTTACGAAGCCGGCAAGAAAGTTTCCGGGCTCAAGAAGATCGTTAATGGCGGCACGTATGTTTGCATCGAGGGGCCTCGCTTCTCGACCCGCGCCGAGTCGAAGGTGTTCCACCAGTGGGGTGCCGACGTGATCGGCATGACCGTCTACCCCGAGGCCGTGCTCGCGGCCGAGCTCTCCATGTGCTACAGCACGATCGCGACCGTCACAGACCTCGACGTGTGGGCCGCTTCTTGCCCCAAGTGCGGCGTCGTTCCCATCGGCCAAGCTTGCCCTAGTTGCAATGGAACGATCAAGCCCCTCGCCGTGTCGGTCGAGGAGATCCTCGAGACTATGGAGCAAAACGCCAAGAACTTAAAAAAACTCATCGAGATCGCGATCCCCAGCATCCCGAAGGATCGTCACTGCAACTGCGGGAACTCGCTGCTCGGCGCGATCTTGTGAACGTAAAAGCACCTGAAAAGATGAGAACCATGCAAAAGCCCGAATACTATGACAAACTCATCCGGAACGTGCCCGACTTTCCAAAAAAGGGCATCCAGTTCAAGGACATCACGACGCTCATCAAGGACCCCAAGGGGCTGGAAAACGCGGTGAACGATCTCGCGGAATCGTTCAAGGGCGCGAAGGTCGACAAGGTGATCGGCATCGAATCCCGTGGCTTCGTCTTCGCCACGGGCATCGCGCTCAAGCTCGGCAAGGGGGTCATCCTCGCCCGGAAGCCGGGCAAGCTCCCCGCGAAGACGGAGCGGGCAGAATACTCGCTCGAGTACGGCAAGGACGCGATCGAGGTGCACGTCGACGCGATCAGCAAGGGTGACCGCGTCCTCGTCATCGACGACCTGCTCGCGACGGGCGGGACGTTCCTCGCGGCCACGAGGCTCGTTGAAAAGCTCGGCGGCGTCGTGGCTGGCATCGGCTGCGTTATAGAGCTGACGGGCACGCTGCACGGGCGCGACCAGCTCAAGAACTACAAGATCGTGAGCCTGGTCCAGATCCCTGTACACGAGTGACCCGTAAATTTCCCCTTTTTTTCAAGTTCTCCTTCAATTTTCCCGCGCACGAGTTACAAGGCTGGATTTGCTTGATGTCGGTGTCCTCGATGCAGTTCGAGAAGTGCATGATGCACCGCACGTCGTCGCAGTGCGCCAGGCCCAGAACATGGCCGAGTTCGTGCACTGCTTCCTTTACAGCACGGGCGAAGTATAGCTTCTCGCGGTACGGCAACCCGAAATAGCGCGGATCGAGCCGCGCGGTGGAGATGATGCAGCAGTCACCCCCGACGCGTGCCTCGCCGAAGATGAAATTGAGCGACGGGTGCGAGTCCGAGTACAAGTCCTCGTCGATCATACCGAGCTTGATGGAATGCAGCTCGTTCGGGTTGAACGCGTCGAGGAAATGCAAGTAGGGGCCGCTTGCATGTTGCTGGCGTTCCTCGTCGAGCGAGCCGTCGATCAAGGCATAATGGGAAATGTATATGTCAAGTAACGCGCCGTTAGCACAGAACACGTCCTGGAGGCTCTCCTTCAAGTGCCGCTCGAGCTGCACCTGCGCCTGCCCGAACACGACGAGTTGCATTTCGATCTGCGTCAAGTCCCCGGTCTGCATGCCACGGGTGACAAGCGGTGCTGGCTATAATTCGTTTCCACAAGCTTGATAAAGGAAAAGAAGGGACACGGGTACGGGTTCATAAGGCAACGGTCGGCAGCACGATCGACGCGTTGTGGATCCCCGTGCCGCACAGTATCGTGTTGTTGGCGACGTTGAAGTTGCCCGGATGGTTGGAGGCGGGCAAGCTGTTGTTGGGATGGCGCTCGAATCGCGGGTAATTGCTGGAGCTGATGGCGAGTGTGATTCTATGACCCGTGTTGAACTGCCAGGCCGTGCTCCACAGGTCGATCGAAATGCGGTAATATTGCCCGCCGTTCATATTCGCCGCCACGTGGTCATATCCTTCCCGGAACCGCATGACCTGGATGCCGTCCAGCACGTTGAAGCACCGCCCGTCCTCGTACCGGTCCATGAGCATTGCCGTGAAGGCCGTGTCCGTGCAGTTCGACGCAACCCACAAGTTCACGTAAATCCTGCCAACGACAGAAACGGGGGCGCCCAAGGGTGCACTCTCGAACACGACAACGTCGTCCCGGCCCAGGTTGCCGGCCCTTTGCTGGTCATACGGGCCAATGCCCTCGAAGTTCAAGACACGTGTTGGATCATCGCTTGACGGGACCCCGATGCCGTCCCCCTCGAGCGACGCTATCTGGTTGAGGTTGTTCCCGCCCCTCGTTGGCACCGGGTTCGTGGGATCGTACAAATACGAGATGGTCTGGTTCGACGGGGGCACGGACGTGCCGAGCGTCTTGTTGCCATACAGGTAATACGTTTGGTTTATGTGCGGAACCGGCCACTGGTACGCATAATGCCACTTGTTCGCGTTAGCGGTCGGGTGGACTGTGTCGCCCATGAGGTAATAGGCAATGCAAGGGGCCGACCAGTTGATGGGAGTACCCTTGATAGCAGCGTCCCGCATCTCCGCTTCCCAGCTCGCGTGGCCGCTCGTGTCGCCATCGCTGAAACGTAGCGATGAAGAGTGATTGAAATAATCGCTCAAGTCGCCGAAAGTACCATGGCCAAATGGTCCCATGACCAGGCGCTGCTTCCCGAGCGCACTGGCCCCGCCGCCGTAGTTGTACCCGACGAACCCGTCGATAGTTCCCTGGCTGAAGATGTCGTACCAGCCCCCGACGTGCAACGCGCTTACCTTGACGTTGGCATACCGCCCATTCATGGACAGCGACGTGCTGTTCCAGGCGGGGCCCTTCAGCGGGTGTGCGAAAAGCCAGGCGATGTCGTCGCTGTATTCGTTTGGTCGACGTGGCTCGTTCCCATCTTCCAGGATTTCCTTCATCCAGGTCTCTATCATGCCCTTGCGGAAGGCCCCGCCCTGGAAGATGGCGTGATCATAGAACTCTGGCGAGCCGGCGATCAAGGTCTGGAACTTCAGCGCGCCGGTCGGCTCGTCGGCATAGAAGTACTGGCTGATGGCCCCTGCGGAGCCACCAAACGACGCGATGTTTCCGTCGCACCAACTCTGGTTCTTGATCCACGAGACGGTCAGCGCCCCGTCCTTGTAGTCGTCGATGAACGGGATGAACTTGCCGCTGGATGCAAACCGACCGCGCTGGTCCTGGATCACGACCGTGTATCCCTGGAGGAAGAGCCGATAAATGCTCTTTCCGGACGATACGACGTCGCCCTTGCCGTACGGGTGTCGCATAAGCAGCACGGGCTGAGGGCTAGAAGCTGACCTCAACCGGTACACGTCTGTAGAGAGTTGGACGCCATCCGGCGTCGTGATGGTCTCCGTCCAATACTGGATGCCTACTTTCGCATCGATGTAGAGGACGGAGATTAACGGGAAGACAAAGATACACGTGAGCAGTATTACCTTGAACATTCGCGGGGTTTTTCTCGCGATGCGGCGCTTGGCGGCCTTCAGCGCGGATTCCATCGAAACGATCCGCTCGCCGGCTTTCCACAACACGAGCGCCGCGATAGACCGACCGGCGAACGCGGCGATGGCCATGGATGCACCGCCCAGGATATTCCACGCCGTTGGATCCGTGTCCAGGTAGATCATGACAATCGCCGCGATCATCGCGAGAATAGGAACTGAATATTTTACGAAAATAGCAATGATCCATGCGAAAACGAGATTTATTTTGAATTTACTCCTCTTCGCGCACGCGACCACGTGCGAGCCCGAGAGCATGAGCGAATATCCGACGATCGCGATCGCGAAGACCACGTGCACGAAGCCCAGGCCGATAAACAATACCTCCTTGGTGAAAAACCACGCCCAGTCCACTATGCCCATCTTGCACGATTCCTTGATTGCATGCGGGGTTTCCTTCCCCCGGACGAGCGTGATATAATCTAAGACGAAGAAAAGCACGAACAACGCCCTTGCCACCGACGTGACGAGCAAGTTAGTTTCGATCATGCCCTCCAAATTGTCCAGGAAATAGCCGTAGATGTCCGAGACCATGTCCAGTAGCATTGAGAGAACCTCGATGGAGTTATGTTCAAGAGGATCGGTCTGGCCTCAACAATAAACCATCACCCACGGGGTTATAATATCATTGTGCCTTGTCATGCTCGATTTTAAAATAGAAGGGAACCTTTGATCCCCTCATGAGCACGTCCGATGGTGATGGCGGGGAGCCAGGCGCGACGGGTGGCGTTTCCGGGCCTATCGATGGTGGTGCCATCGATAATGCGTCCCCCGGCATGGTGGAGGAGGAAGGCGAGAGGCGCGGGCCCAAGTTACCCGTCTACTCGACAAGTCCCAAGCGACTCTGGGTACCCATCGTCATTTGCATCGTGGGGGCTGGTTTGCTATCGATATGCCTCAACGTAGGGGTGGCGCTCTTGCCAAAGTACCAGATTGCGGATCCCAGCCTTGGCGTAGGTGCCAACCTCATCGACGCCGTCGTGTTCATCGGGATCGGGGCAGCCGCCGCTTTCGTCCTCATCAAGATCGTCAGGAAGAGGGGCATCAAGGCCCTGGAGAAAGTAATGACGTTAGCGTTCCTCGTGCTCGGCACGTTCATCGTTTACATCTACGGCGAGTACGTGCTCGTGATCATCGACATCAACTTGCTCAACCAGAACTTGGACATCGCGTGGTGGTACGTGTGGATGGCCGCCTCGTTCGTCATCGCGCTCTGCCTCGTGTGGCTCTACGCTTCGCGTAAATATGCAGAAAGGCAAGGCATTCACAACATCGTCGTGGTTATTTTCGGCGTGCTCATCGGCAGTTACCTCGCGTCCCTCATCGGAACGTGGACTTCGCTCATCATTCTCATGGGGTTCGCGATCTACGACATCTATTCGGTCCGAAAGGGACCCATCAAGGAGATGATGCAGCAAGTCGACACGGGCGAGGGCGGTGGGGACTTGACCGCGGCGGATATCGACGATATCATCATCGACATCGGCATCGGCGACCTGGCGTTCTATTCGATGTTGACAAGCATCACGCTTATCAGCGCAGAATGGGGCGGGCCCTGGCTGGTCGCGCTGTCTGGCAACCCCTTCTTGTATATCGTACCGTTTGCAGCGGCTGTTGTTGGCGTCTTGATCGGCGCGTGGATCTCGTTCGAGCTCGTCAAGAAAAACAAGATCCTCCCCGGCCTCCCCTTGTCGATCTTCATCGGGATCGGGCTCTACTCGCTCGCCATCGGCATTTGCTTGCTCTTTTTATTGTAGTAAAAAAGGAGTATAATGGAATTAATCCTTTCATTCTTTAAAAAATGTCAAGTAAACTCCCACGGAAGCCTGGATAGTCGTTTCTTTGAACGTCCACCCTTCCGATTGCATTCTCCGTATGGTTTCTTGCATTTCCTGTACGTCTTTATCGGGATGCATTCCCCATTTGCAGTACACGACTCTACAATCTGCCATTTTATTCCACCATGCTCGCTGTTCAAGTTGATGTAAAAAATGACTATTTTTTGTTTTTCGCCCCTTTCAGTCAAAGAAGGACTTCTTGAGCAGCCCCGCGTCGAGCTTGCCGAAAATTTTCGTCTTGCCCGTCTGCACGTTGTTCACGATCACGACGGCGGGGGCGAAGATGCCCGGGTCGATCTTGTAGAAGTCGAATTCCACGGCCTTGAATGCCGTGTAGAACGGCTCGCCGTATCCCTTGGCCGTCGACGAAGGCACGCTGGCCATGACCTCCCAGAGCTTGTCCTCGTCCTCCTTCGGGACGTCCACCGTGAGGTTCACGTTCCCGCCGGCGAGGATGGCATCGTTGGTGCGGCCCATCGCCTTGAGGTCATCCTTGGCGAGCGGCGCGATGGGCGCGATACCCTGGCCCGCGCGGAGCTTGTCCTCGATCTTGAAGCCCTTCTGGTGCGAGACCTCGAACACCTTGTGTATGGCGGTCTCGACGACGCGGGCCGAGATCTGCACCGAACCGACGATCGACTTGGTCGGCGCCCACACGGCGCTCGTGTCCTTGGGATCGACGTTGCATTTCTTGGCCACGTAGTCCATGACCTCGGCGGTCGGCGGCGTCGACGTTTCGAAGACGATCACGGCGCATTGCGCCTCGTCCGCGTACCCGATGCGCTCGAACAGCTCCTTCTCGACCCTGGCCCTGGCGCGCGCCGGGCCCGACGACATCGACTTCCAACTCTTCCCCGATTGCTCGTCCTTGACCTTGACCTGCCAGCCCGCGTACTGCGAAGCTATGCACGAGATGACCGGGTTGGACGTGTGCACGTTCACGGCGGGCAGGTAGATGTCGTCCACCCGCATACTCGTGAGTTCCACGTTGCCGAGACCGCCCATGCAGATCTCGCCGACCTTTGTGCCGGCGACGTAGTTGCCACCCGTCGCATCGATGACGACCGGGCCCGCGGGCAGTTTCTCCGCCTTCAGCCCGAGATTTCTCGCGTTGGATTTCAAGTCCATGAAAATAGCAAGTGCCAGGGTATTCACGCTTGGGGCGTTTCCCATCGGTTCATAACCTCGCGTCCTTTTAGGACAAATCGCCTTCGGGGGATAAATACATTCGTGCGATGACGGGATCGGTTCCTGGACGATCGGATGCCAAACGGAGCACGGAACAAGAGCTGTAAAATGTGAAATAGGACAAACACCAAGATCTATCAAGCATCAGAGGTGGCGGGAACATGCCCGCGGCGGCCGGCTGGTTGAACGCCCGCCAGACGTGGCCGTGACTTGCCCGCCATTCCTGCTCAAGAAAGCCAGGGATCCACGCGTGTCGGCACCCGATTACAACGGTTTCCTTGATTACATCGGCAAGATCAAGGACCAGTTCTTGAAAAAATTGGAGCATGAGAAGGCAACTGTGTTTCTCGTGACCCATCACGACGCGGACGGGATCTCGGCAGGAGCGATCATGTCGATGGCACTTCGGCGCCAATCCATACCCTTCCAGGCCCGCGTTGTCAAGCAGATCTCCGCGAAGTACATCGGCGATATCGCGTCGGCCAGCCCACGGGAGGGGAAGGCATTTACTGGAGATGAGACCACCGACCAGAAATTCTTCGTCTTCACGGACTTCGGGAGCGGCCAGCTTGATTTTCTCGCCAAGAACCTCCGGCGCGAACGCGTGCTGATCATCGACCACCACGAGATCGAGGACGTCAAGGAGAAGGCTATCCTCTCGGGTATGCTCCACGTGAACCCGTGGCTGTTCGGGATAAACGGCTCGACCGAGATCTCTGGTGCTGGGGTCGCATACTTGTTTGCACGTGCCATTGATCCCGAAAACCAGGTGCTCGCTCCGTTAGCCATCATTGGTGCCCTGGGAGACATTCAAGACAAGGGAGACAAGAACTCCCTCACCGGTATGAACCGGATCATCGTCGACGACGCCAGGAACCTCCGGCTAGTTTCTGAGAGCGTCGATTTGAGGCTGTTCGGCCGTTACAGCCGGCCGATCCACCTCGCGCTCAGCTTCACGACGGATCCATTCATCCCCGGCCTGTCGGGTAACGAGGCAGCGTGCGCCAACTTTATCCAGCGTCTCAAGATCCCCGTGAAACATGCCGGGGAGAAGCCGCGTACCATCTCCGATTTAACCAAGGATGAAAAGTCAAGTCTCGTTTCGGCCCTCATCGAATGGTCGCTGAAACATGGCATAACCGCGGGCATTATCAAGAATTTGCTCGGCACGATATACACGCTAGATAACGAGGAGCCGTCGACCAACTTGAAAGACCTACGCGAGTTCGCATCCGTTCTCAACTCTTGCGGGCGCCTGGGAGTTGGTGGGATTGGCCTAGCGATCGCTATGGGTGACCGAAAGGAGATATTCGCTGAAGGGCAACATGCGATCTCCGAGTACCGGAAGCGCATCGCAAACTACATGGACTGGGTGCAGACGACAGGAGCGATAAAGAAGCGGGATGGTTTGCAGGTGCTCGAGGGCGCCGCCTACATCGACGACGCCATGATAGGGACGATCCTGTCGATGCTGCTCTCGTCTCGTCACGTGTCGACCGACAGCCCAATCATTGGCTGGTCGTACCTCAAGGACGACCCGGAAACCGTGAAGATCTCGGCAAGGGCTGTGCAGGACCTCGTTGATAAGGGATTAAACCTCGGCGTTGCGATCCGCGACGTGCTGAAGGAAATTGATGTCGATTCTCCTGGTGGTGGCCACGCGCCCGCTGCCGGCGTCGAGGTTCCCAAGGTGAAGCTCGACAAGTTCTTGAAAGCACTCGGACGCAAGGTCACGGGGCAGCTCCACCCGAGTGACGATGCGGGTCAGCTATCGAAGAAGACCCAATCGTGGATTTGAAGGCGCATTCGCCATCGGGGCGAGCGTTAATCGCTCCGGTGCTTTACCCGGCGGCCGGGCCATGGATCCTGCGGTTGCCGCACGGGTATGCACCTGTGCTGAAGTGTCTCGAATGCGCGATTAACGCATCCTCTATCATGCTCATGCTCCCAGCACACTTCCGATGTCTCCTAGACGGGCTGCCGTCTCACGCCTTCTCCTCGCGGCCCGGTCTCTCCATGATCTCCGACAGGTCGAGCGCGGGCCGCGGCTGGTACGGCGCGTTGCGTCCCGCGTTGGCCCCCTTTTTCACCGCCCGGTCGGCCGCCACGTCGAGCGCGGTCCTCGTGAACGGCGATGGCAGCGGCGATGCCCTCGCGGGCTGGCCGGGCACCTTCCCCGCGACGATGTTGTCTATCACCGACACGACTTGCCGCAAGAACCGCTCCCGCGACTCCCCCGTCACCTCGGGCCGTGCCAGCAGCCCGCACGTCGCCACGAACCGCCCCCGGTCTGCATCGTCGGCCAGGTCGAACTCGAACGAGACCGACGTGCCGTCGCCCTTGATGTCCACGCGCAGCGTCGCCTTCATAGACGGGTGGTAGGCTGCCGGGGTATTTGATGTCCGTTATTAACCGGCACACGGGGACCTGGCGGGGAGGGGCGTGGAGGGGCGTGAAAGGATGGGTGGGCCGCGGCCGCCAGGGTGAGTGGATATTCCAGGGGAGAGAGGGTTGCTTTTGGCGATCGATGGTCGCCGCAATGATTGTTCGGAAAAAGCGGGCCGGGTCCCACCCGCGGTTTGCCCGCGTCGCCGCTCGATTTGTCCGCGCGATCTGCCGGGAACGCGGTTATAAGGGTTCGCACGGGGCACGACGCCGATGCCGGGGAAGCATCCATCTTGCCTTCGCGAGGTTTGCTGGAGGCCAATCAGGAGAGGCGGCGTCGGCGCGGCCGCGACAAAAGGCAGGTCTGGGATCTCGCGGAGCATGGAATTCCGGGGCGTTGTGAAAGAGCACGAGAAGGCCGCTCGCGGCCCGCCTTGGCCTCGACCACGATGCCGGCCCGCGCGGTTATATTTGCGCGTGGTCGATAGAATGAATTGACCTTGTGGGGGCTCGCCTGGCCACCGAATCTATCTGTTGCAAAATATATGGACGCTTACGAGCTCACCTACCGACACCACTACGAGATGCAGGATGACTGGCTCGTCGCCATTGCCGACCCCGAAATCGCGTGCTTCACCTATTCGCGCAACAAGCTGGCGCCCGCCGACGACGTGGCCGCGCGGCCGAACGAATATCTGCCCTTCGAGCTGTTCAAGCGGGCCATGCTCCGCGTCGCCGACGGTGATTATTTCAAGAGCCAGGTGCGCGATCTTAACGGCGACGGGAATATGGTAACCACGTGGATTTGGTGCTGGCGGCGCCGGCCCGGCTGTTCCGCCGTGAAGGGCGTTGACGACAACCCCTGGTTCCACAAGGTCGTCCGGCGGGACAACTGGCGCGACGTGTGGGAGGCGGTCGTCGGGATCGCCCGCGACGCCAGCCTGGGTATCATGCTCGATGACGAGTACATCCCTCGCGAATCGCAGCTCGGCGCCGTGCTCGCCCTTGCCGGCCGCCTTGCCAAGCAGCTCGTGCTCGTCGTGCCGGACAAGTCATATTCCGGCTATCCGGGGCGGTGGTGGAGCCCAGTGGCGTGGATCGTTGGCCCACGACATCGCCGGTATGCCGTGGGACGAGAACATCGAGGCGCGGTCTGGACGCAAGTGGAACATGTGCAGCGGCGACTTCCCGCTGTGAAATTGCCTTCCGCGGCAAGCATATCACACATGGATGGGCATTCTTCACATGAAAGTCTTAAATAGCGGTCTCTATATTTTACCATGCTCCAATCTCGCGTGATTGCATTGCGGGTTCCGCATGCCCTGGTCACTATCGATGACCATGATCTTGTTGCTTTCGCTGTAGAAGTCCAATCACATCGCCCCGCGTGCTTGACGCCATCCACACTATCTAAACAGGAAGGAACTCTAAAATGAAAGTCGCGATCATCGGAAATGGGCTCGCCGGCGTGACCTTAGCGTCTAACCTTTATAACTTGGACGAGAGCATCGAAATCCACATGTTTTCCGAGGAAAAGCATCCATATTATTCCCGCGTGCGTCTCGTCGATTATGTAGTCGGCAACATTTCGCTCGATGAACTCTTCGTTTATGACACGAACTGGTACGCGCAGCGGAACATCAACCTCCACTTGAATTCGGCCGTCAAGACCGTGAACACTGCAAAGTCCACGATCACGGTCGAGGTGAAGGATGGCTCGGCAAGCAGCATGGTGGACTTCCGCTATGACGTTCTCGTGATCGCCAGCGGGAGCAAGCCGATCATCCCCGACGTGCCAGGCAAGGACAGGTATGGCTGGCACGTGCTTCGGAACATCGAGGACGCCGACGGGATCAAGGAACATCTCAAACAAGTCGAGCGGATCACGATCCTTGGTTCCGGTGCTCTCGGGTTGGAACTTGCAAACGCGTTCCGCACGGGGCCCAACTCGCGAGACACGTCCATAATAGAGATCCAGCAGATGGTGGCGCCCGCATACCTTGATAAACAAGGCGCGACGGTCTTCTTGAATTTGCTTGAACGGGCCGGCGTGAAGATCCTCGTCAAGACAGAGGTTACGGAGCTCGTGGGCGATGACAAGTCTATCAAGTATAAGGATGGCAGAACATTCCGTGGATCCATAGAGGGTTGTCGCCTCGCCGACAAGACGATCCACAAGGGGGATATGGTCATCTTCGCTTGCGGCATCAAGCCCAACGTGGATTTTTTGCGTAACACTCCCTTGGAGATCATCGATGGCATCGTCGTGAACGAGAATCTCCAGACGTCGGTCAAGAACGTTTACGCGATCGGCGACTGCTGTGAGCACAACGCCTTCATCTATGGCATAAACCCCGCTGCTATCGAGCAGGCCAAGATCTGCGCGCAGAACATAGTCAAGCCGGATAGAAAGCCTGGCGTCTACCGAGGTACCATTCCTTCAGTCTCTTTCTACGGATTTGGCACAGAGCTGGTAAGCCTTGGCCGGGTCAATGATTTCACGATCGATCCAGACGAGTTCAAGGAGATCTATTCCTATTACAAGGTTGACATGACGCTCGGCATTTACAAGAAAATATTGCTCAACAAGAAGCATCACGTGATCGGGGCTATCCTGATCGGGGACTTGGAACAGCAGCTCGATTTGCGGCGGATGATATTGGAAGAAATAGACGTGTCAGGCTTCGAGGAGCAGATATTGCAGGATAGTTTTTCCCTGCGCGATTGGATATAGGCAATTCCTTCTTTCCTTGTCATCGCGTTATTTTCCCATCATTACCTCGATATCTTGGCCGAGAACAAGTTTTCAACGATCATTTTTGCCCCGTTGAAGACGTTCGTGGTGACCTTGGGCGAGTAGTTCTCCAAATACATCCGGTTGGTTTCCTCGAAGGATTGCTCGAACATCTTGAGTCGCTTGCGCGAGTCGATCGATTCTTGGTCTTGCACGAGGATGGCGATCGAAAAGGTGCCGTGCTCGACCAGGATGGCGTGGTTCTCGATCTCGATGAACTTGATCTCGCCCTCGGATTGCAAGAGCTCGTGGAACATTGCATCGAAGGATGTCATGGCGCCAGAGAACAAGTCAGCCGCGATACGTTTCTGCCCCGGGACAGGGAAATGGTACTCGAACAGAACGAGGCCATTCTTCTTGCACAGGACCATGAGCATGATCGGGTGGGTCTCCACGACGATCGAGCTGCTGCTGTAGAGCAGTTCCTTGATCGTGATGACGCCATGGAGTTTTCCCTCCTTCGTGATGGGGAGGTGTTTGATACCATTCCGCTTGAGGATCTCGCCACACTCTTCAAGCGATGTTTCGTATGTTGTAGTGACCAGCGGCTTGCTCATGACGTCCTTGATGGGTTCCCCATGGCATGCTTTCTCGCGGGCGATAATGACCATGAAGTCTTTCTCCGTCACGATGCCCACGGGCTTGTTATCCTTGTCGGTGATGATGATGTAGGACGAGTTGAACTTCAGCATCTGCTGGGCAGCTTGCGGGATCGGCGTGTCTTCGTTGATCGTGACCGGCGCCTTGATCTCGATATCCTTTGCCACCAAGTGCCTTTTTTTAGCCATGGCGTCATGGCCCTAAATAATCCTATAATCTATACAAACCCACGCGGCATTTATTTAACCCTCTTCTGAGGATCTGTTATTAATGGTGAATCGAATGGAAGGAACGAAAATCAAGAAATGCTGTGAACTCAGTGCTGGTATATCACCCGATGCGATAGTCATCGTTGGCATCGCCAATGCCGGCCTTGTTGGCGCGATTGCCGCGACCCATATCATCGAAAAGATGAAACTCGAAGAGGTTGCTCATATCCACTCGTCTTTATTCCCTCCCATGTCGGTTTTCATCGACGGGATCTTGAAGAATCCCTTTAGAATCTATGCTGACCTGAAAGCCCCCGACGGTAAACTGAAGAGGGCCACTACCTTCGTCGTGACCTCGGAGCTGCCCCTCAACAAGGAAACATACCATGAGATCGCTCACGTCCTCGTGGATTATATCCAGGGGCTAGGCATCAAGCTGATCGTCACGCTCGTCGGATTTCCCGTAGAGGAAATGGAATCGATCGAGATCTTTTACGCCGCGGAGCCAGAACTTATGGAAAGGCTCAAGAAGGTGAAAAGGATCCAGCCACTACCTAAAGGCATGATTTTTGGCATCGAGGCACTAGTGCTCAACGAAGCACTCGAGCGGGACATTGATGGCTTCACGCTCATCGCGCCGGTGAAGGAATACTTGCCCGCGACCCGCAGCGCGGCCGCGCTCATCGAGGCGCTGAACGAGATCTTCCCGTTCCTCAAGATCGAAGTCAAGGAGTTGTTGCAGCGTGATGACCAGCTGCAAGCCAAGCTCAAGGAACTCGCCGAGCAAGTGCGTCGATCTCAGGTAGAAGAGTACACGCCGCCCCCACCATCGAAGAGCATGAATTCGCTCTTCACGTGAACGATGATGGATGCATCCTCATTCAATTCCTTATTTTTTGTGTCCGGGAGAAAAAATGCTTAATCTTGCCTCGGGTAGGTCTTGGCGATTTCCTTCGCATAGTAGCGGAAGACCGAGACGATCTTTCCCATATCGCTGAGCTTGTTGCTAGCACCGACGAGGAAAAAACGCCCCGCGTCGGAAAGCACGAGGAACGCGTTCCCGCCGCGTAACACGAGCTCGAGCAGTTGCTTGTACCCAATTCGGTCTACGGCCTGGGTACCAGCTTGGAGCAACACGGCGGCCATCGAGCAAAGCATATCGGGTTGAAGATGCGTGCCAGGGATAGCCGAAAAAGCAAGGCGATCGCCGACCCGGCTCACGAGGGCGAGTGCTTCCAATTCCGTATGGGAGATTATCTGGCCAAGATACTGTGCGAGATTGTTCGCTTCGTCCTCCGTTAGCTCGTTCAAAAAATCATCATCCTCGGTCTCATTATGCTTTTCTTTACTCAACCTTTCAAATATGTTTTATTTCGAGGTCTGCACGTCCAGATATCGAATCCTTGTAGAGCAACCTACTAGTTATAAATTTCGTTAAGATTTAAAAAACTAATCTGTCCATTCTTTTTGTACTGAAGAGGGGAAACCTAAAACAAGGTTTTAATTCACACGATCCTACAATCCACTATCCGTTATCCTCTATCTGGGATTTTCCAATGCGACCGCTCGACTTGTTAGGGCTTAACTTGAACCGCGCCGTGACCATCCAAATCAAGAGAAACCAGCGCTACGTTGGGACGCTCACCGGATTTGATGAACACTTGAACATGTACCTGGAGAACGTGAGAAACGAGTTTTTCGAGGTGCCCGAGGAGGAAGAGCTAGAGGAGGAGGATGAAATCCTCAAATCTCAGACCCTTGCCGACAAGCCGGAGCCACAACAAGCCCCGGTCGTGCCCGTGAAACACGAAGAGGCAATCGGCAACATTGTACTGAGAGGCGATAATGTTATCTTCTTGCGGATCGACCGGCCGATCTTTGTTCGCCGCCAGCCGCAGAGGACTGGCCATGGCAAGCCCGGATATGATTCTGGCAGCCGCCGCGACCACCCGCCACGTCGTGAGCAAGGTGGTTACGGCGGCGGGCGGCGCGATTACCCGCCCCGGCAAGACCAGAGTGGCCACGGCGGCCGGCGGGATTATCCCCCTCGGCGTGAAGGCGGTGGCGGGCGTCGTGATTACCCTCCTCGTCGCGAAGGTGGCGGCCAGGGTGGACCCCGGCGGGACGGGTCACTTAGGCGTGATGACTGGCGTGGCGAGAGCAGCTCACGCAAGCCACAAGGAAAATCTAGTCCTCGTCGAGAAGATTGAAAAACATCTCACGAGCTGCGTTTTCACCACATTTTTTTCAAGGAGTATCGTTTATATCTCCTTCCGTGACCCCTGTTCCCAGCAGAAGGAGCGACCGACCTTCGCTCGTGCAATCGCCCGCATTCCATCCTATAACCCGGGCCTCTTGATCCGTGCCCGCTTCAGTATGGTATCCGAGATTCTCACTGCTAACGAGGCGTTTCTCGACTTGAAAGCATCGATCGCCCGGACAATGTCGACGGTAGCACCAGCGAGGGCCTCCGGTTTTTTCTTTCTCGACGAGCAAGCTGATTCCCTGGTGAAGGCGATTGTTTTTTAGTCTCCGAGCAAGAATCGTTGGTTGATGATGATGGATGCGCTGCGATCCTCTCAAGGCCGTGGATTGTTCACCGATTATTACCAGCTTACCATGGCACAAGGTTATTTCGAACTCGGCATGCAAAACAAGGTCGGCACGTTCGACTTGTTTTTCAGGAACAACCCTTTCGGAGGGGGATATGCCGTCGCCGCGGGCATCGGGCCGGCGCTCGACTATGTCGAACAGCTGCGGTTTGACGATGTGCATCTCGAGTACTTGAAGGGGAGAGGGATCTTTTCGGACGCTTTTCTGGACTACCTTCGGGACTTCAAGTTCACCGGCTCGATCCACGGAGTGCCAGAAGGCACAGTCGTGTTCCCACACGAGCCTATCTTGCAAGTCGAAGCGCCGATTATCGAGGCACAGCTCATCGAGACTGGACTCCTTAACATCATTAATTATTCAACCCTCATTGCAACAAAAACTTCTCGAATATGTATGGCAGCACGTCAATCGAGCGTTGTCGATTTTGGACTCCGCAGGGCACAAGGCGACGGTGCATATCTCGGGACGCGGGCCTCCATCGTCGGAGGCGCGTCTGGCACCTCGTTCGTGGACGCGGCGAGGTTACTGGGGGTGCCTGCCATCGGAACGCACGCCCACTCGTGGGTCCAGCTCTTCCCATCGGAACTCGATGCGTTCCGCGCCTACGCGAAGGTCTTCCCGTCGAGGTGTATGCTGCTCATCGACACATACAACGTCCTTCGTTCGGGTGTCCCTAACGCGATCACCGTGGCCAAGGAATTGAAAGCAAGAGGGAAGGATATCTTGGGCGTGCGCATCGATTCTGGTGATCTAGCATATCTAGCCATCGAGACTTACCGTGCTTTCAAGAAAGCGGGCTTTCCCGGCATTATAATCGTGCTTTCCAACGACCTTGACGAGGTCCTCATAGAAAGCATCACGAAGCAGATCGAGGCACCGCTCGGGAGCGCCAGCGCGGCCGAAATCAAGCTCCGGAAGGAAGTGATCGAGCACATCACGTACGGTGTTGGGACGAAGCTCATCACGGGCGGGGAGCAAGCGGCGCTCGGTGGCGTCTACAAGCTTGTCGCAGTCGACGGGGAACCGTGCATCAAGGTGAGCGAGAACGTGACGAAGATCATCGATCCTGGGGTCAAGGTGGTCTACAGATTCTCGAACAAGAAGTCGTTATCGTTCGCTGCTGATGTGATAGCCCTCCGCGACGAGCTGGAGCCAGCTCCTGGTGATACGGTTTATCTCCCGTTGGAAGTGAGCAAGAAGTTCGCTATCGATGTGGGAACGACTTGCGAAGCGCTCCTCAAGCCCTTCATCACCGAAGGACACCTGATCGCGGGAAAGGATGACACTGGCATCGAAAACGGCAAGGACAGATGCAAGGAGCAGCTCGCCCGGTTGCACCCCGCGAGCCGGCGATTCCTCAACCCGCAAGTGTACAACGTGGGTATGTCGAGCCATCTGTTCTCGTTGAGGCAAGACTTGATCTCGCGCCATAGGGCTAGTTTTACAAACGAATAATGAAATGGCTCACGGAATATAACGGGAGCACGTTCTATTTATTTTCTTCGGATTCACGTTCACGGCTTGTTCATGTCGCGATCATTCGCACGGATATCTCCACGGAAGGGAATGAATTTGTCCAAGAATCCGGTTAATGCAAAAAGCGATAAGCGGAGCAGCATTCATGGATTTGGAAGTGCAAAGTAGTTTTTAGCGAGTTACACCATTTCATATTTATGGTAAAACGCAAATACGTTAAAAGGCCGGAACTTCGAGCGTCTATCATTTTCAAGACTGAATTTGGTGCCCTCCTCATCTTTTCCAGTTTCCTGATTTGTTGTCCCGATTGTTTCTCGACCGATATCGTTCGCAGCGGATCCCATCCGAGAGAGGAGGGCCCAGTTGCTGCTTTCCTTTGCAAGAACGAAGCGTGTCGCATCAAGCGTGGCAAAAAGACAGGGCGGCAGTTCACAATGCTCACGTCCGGCGAGATCGCCAAGTTCGTGGAACGGGAGATCGGGGAGATGATCGATGCCCTCTACCAGCGCGGTGCAAAGGCCAAGACCATCCCCTCGCAGCATGGAGTCTCGGACGCGTTCGTGTCGTTACTACGATCGGCGGTGGATGCAACCATCGCACGTGGGAAGCGACGAGACAAGCTCGTGAGTCGGAAAACCAAGGATCGTGCGGTTTCCATCGACGAAACGTTCTTCAAGATAGACGAGGAAACCGTCTACGCGATCATCGTGCGCAGGTACCGGTCATCGAAGGTGCTCGGCGTCAACGTCTCGCCTGCACGCGCGGAAGCAGACATGCGGAAAGCATCCGACGAGGCGCAGGCTAATTCGTCCGAACGAATCGATGTCATCACGGCGGATGCCCACGAGGCCACGCGCGCGATGGATCGCCACCTGGGCTATCCAGTGACGCTGATCGTGCATCCGCACGAGAAATCGTATGACAAGGCGATCATCGAGCGCATCGAATGCGATTGCGCCGTGCAAGTTCACGCGCTGATCGGCGTGAGCACGGACATCTTCAAGAAACAGAAGAAACGCCAGTACCACTTCAAGCAAGTCACGAGACCCGTCAACCCGCCAGCACCGGAGCCACGCGGCCACCCGAAAGGGTCCAAAAATAAGACGAAAACAAAGCTGAAGGACAAGAAGAACCCGAAAAAACGGGGCCGGCCGAGCATATTTGACGTGTTCAGGAGCCGCCGGAAAGGATACGTCAAGGAGAGACCGGGAAAGCGGCAACTCGTGTTTTCAAGGTCGCCGATCCCGCCGGTAGTCAAGGGAATGCGTGATGCTTTCGAGCTGTTCGCGGGAAAGTACATGCAGACCAATCACTCGGAATCGACGAATAATTTGCTTAGAACGGTCGTCTTTCTCGGCGGGCAGCGGTCTGCCACGCGCTTGGATAGGCGGATACATACCGTGATGCGGATGCGGAACGATCTTGAGTTGAAACCGCATTCAAAGATAAAACACCGCTATCGTGCCAATCTATACTTGAGAAGAACGGTCGGCGCGGATTCCAAAGTAGATCTCTCGAATTACAGCATCGAATTGCAAGCAAAGGCTTAAAACGATGTAAAAATAAGAGGAGGTGAATCATCATTCGTCGTTACAACAAGCCCGCCATAGCTGATGACTTAATTATCTGGGTGTCGAACTAATATCCGGCAAGCCAGAAGCGGATGAAGAGCTATGAAACCAAAGCCGTGCAAGACATGCAACAAGGTTCCGAGTGATGTTGACCTGGCCAAATCGCTGTATTGCTTCTCGTGCGACGCTCTCTTCTGCCCCTCATGCATCAAGCGGCAGGTTCGCATCGATGCCGGCAAGTGGCTTTGTCCGTTCTGCCGCCAATGGTGGGGCATAGATGATTCCACACTGTTCCGCGGAAAAATTTTATGAGATTTATGAGCCGCGGAGATTACCGAGTGCAGCGACCATTTCCCCCACATTCTTGAATATTATCACGTCGTCCATAGCGCGCACTTTCTCGAGGTTGTCCAGATCGACCTTGCGGGGGTAAATCTTGAGCGTTGAACCATCACGGAGCACGGTCTCGACCTCGCTGCCCTGGTCGGTCGGATAGAGATAGACGGGAACGCGTACCTTAAGCCCGAGAGAGACGCAGTTGCTCACGAGAGAGTCCGCGATGCCGCAAGCGATCTTGGCCATCGTGTTCGCGGTGACCGGGGCGACGAGGATGAAAGCATATTTCTTTCGCTGGATCGGGCCTCCAAGGAACGGCGTGTTGGGTCCCTTTTCCTCCATCACAGTTAAGAACTGTTCCTTGAGGATTTTCCAGCAATCATAGTACTTTAACACGAAAGGAGCCTCGCGCGACAGTGCGACCTCAATGTCCCACGCGAGCCACGATTGCACCTCGGTCATAATGTTTATCGTCTCACGTAGCTTGTCGCCTGAGGCGGTGATGCACCAGAGTATTTTTCGTCGGGCACCAGCATTCATAGATCGTCGCCTTGTTCAGAAATTCTATACACCGCGGGTGGTTAAATCGGTCGCTACGGCATTATATGGTAAATAACGAATAAATAATAAACCGTATTTCGTCTAGCTATTTAAAAACAACAGAAAACACAACGCGTGAATTTGATGACAAAGAAAAGCACGAAATCGAAAGATAATGCAACGAGAGCCGAAGTAGAGCAAATTGATAAGCCGGAGGGGGTAAAGGCAGGAGATAACGCTGATAGCGAGGAGATCGACAAGGCTTTCGAGGAGGCAATGAAGGCGGAGGTATCTAGCGAGGAGACCGCCGAGAACGTGGAAGAAAATTCGGAAATCGATGTCACGGCAGTGATAGAAGCAAATGGCGGCCAGGTAGACGTCGATAGTCTTACGGTCAAGGACATCCCTGGTGTTGGCCCAAGCGTGGCAAAAAAGCTCATTGATAGCGGGTTCAAGAATATCCGGGCCATCGCGACGTTACCACCCAGGACATTGATGCAAGAGAGCGGCATCGGCGATAAGACCGCAGAGAAGATCGTCAAGGCCGCGCAAGATTTGTGCAAGATGGAATTCACCACGGCCGATGTCGTGTTCGAGAAGCGCAAGAACCTTGGACGTATCGTGACAAGCAGCAACGCGCTGAACGAGATACTCGGCGGGGGCATAGAAACGGGTGCCATTACGGAGCTTGTTGGCGAGTTCCGCACGGGCAAGACCCAGATCGCCCACCAGTGCTGCGTCAACGTGCAGCTCCCGGTGGACCAGGGCGGTCTCGGTGGAAAAGCCTTGTATGTGGATACTGAGGGAACGTTCCGGCCGGAACGCCTCGCGAAGATGGCTATGGCCAAGGGTATGGACGTGAAGGAGGCCCTCAAGAACGTGATATACGCGCGAGCCTACAACAGCGAGCACCAGATCAACATTTTACGGCAAGCCCGCAAGATCATAGAGACTCAAAACATCAAGCTCATCGTGATTGATTCGTTAATCAGCCATTTCCGCGGCGAGTACTTCGGGCTCGGCTCGCTCGGCCCGCGCCAGCAGCTCTTGAATATGCACATCCACCAGATCATGCAGCTTTGCGATACGTATATGATCGCGGCGATCGTCACGAACCAGGTCCAGGCCAAGCCCGACGTGTTCTTCGGCAATCCCATCGTGCCAGCTGGTGGGAACATCATCGCGCACGGCAGCACGTACCGGGTCTATCTCCGGAAGGGCAAGGGCGACACGCGCGTGGCCAAGGTCATCGACGCGCCCGGGCTGCCCGAGTCGGAAGCCGTGTTCAAGATCAGCGACAAGGGCATCGAGGACGCAGAAGTCTGATTTCTTTTCATAACCTTCTATTTTCTCCTTGCTTTGTTCTAAAACCACCACGTTTATTGCACACCCCGCTAGATCTGATCTCGTGGCACCAGAAGGGATTAAAATGAGCGCAAAGCAGAAAATGAGGCCAAGAATCGACGAGGAGAAATGTATGGGTTGCGGGCTGTGCATGGACAGTTGCGAATCTCATGCCATAAAGGGTTGCTTGCTTATCAAGAACGGGGTGATGTGCGTCATCGATGACAAGGCATGCCAGGCCGCGCAACCTGGATGCGAATACCGGTGCGTTAAACTCTGCCCGAATAAGGCATTCTCTCTCGTGAAGGCGTGAGTTATTTTAATCTCCGTGGATTGATGCTATCGGGTGCATCTATTACCTTTTCTTGTTCCGAACGGTTTTCCATTTATGAAAGTTTTTTTTATCACGTGTAAATTTAAAAGGATTGCGAGGAATGATTGGATCATTAGAGAGTTGGCGATCGCCAACTCCTTATATGTTCGATAGTATATGGCCAAGGAAGCCTTGATCTTAAAGGTCTTGCTCGATGGGATCCCGCGTACCATCCCAGAGATCGCCACGGCGACCGGTATCTCCGACACGTATTGCTTAACGCTGTGCAACGAGATGTCGGACAGCGGTACGATCAACCTCCGGAAGAGTGCCGGGACGTGGATCGCGTGGCGGGCCAACGTGCGCGGGACTCACGAGCATGACCTCATCAAGAAACGGGCTATCGTGGCTAAAGACTCACGAAATATAGAGGAGAACGACAAATGAAGACAGAGAAGTGCCTCGCGGACCTCCAGCTGGAGGTCATCTATAATGATAAATGCATCTTGTGCGGCTCTTGCGGTGCGTTTTGCTCGAACATCTATTATGAAGGCGGGAAGCTGAATTACAAGGAACAATGCTCGGAAACCGTCGGCGTGTGCTATAACTTCTGCCCGCGATCCGAGTTGAACCTCCCGGAACTCGATATGAAGATCTTCGGGAAGAAGCGAGAGGATCAAGCGCTCGGCGTGTATATCAAGGCTATCAAGGCCACGCTCAAGAATGGATCCTTGAAGGACATTACGACCGCATTGCTCGTCGCGGCCCTCGAGACCGGTATGGTAGGCAGCGCGGTGATGGGCAGTGCGAAGGTGGACAAGGCGCTCGAGCCCGTCTTGTGCAAGTCGAAGGACGAGATCGTCGCGAACGCGGGCGAGCGGAAGGGCCTTGGCCCCATCGTGCAAGGCGTGGGGCAAGCGATCAAGCAGAAGCAAGAGAAGATCGCGGTCGTGGGCAGGCCGTGCCACGCGCAAGGGCTCGCGAAGATACGGAAAAACCCCGATTTCCTCGTCAACCAGGACAAGATCGCCCTGGTCATCGTGCATGCATGCCTCGCTCAAGGCAAGGGATGCACCGTGTGCATCGATTACGCGGGCGACTTTTCCGACCTGTCGATCGACGTCAAGACCGGGGAGATGCTCGTGCGGTCAGACGCCGGGCAGCAGGCGATCGACGCGGCCGTGAAGAAGGGATACATCGAAGTCGGGCAAGGCAACATCGAAGCCATGCAGAAGGCCGCGGCTACCAAGCGCGTGAAAAACTTCGTGAAAGTGCTCGCCAAGGGCAGCGACGTGGTGTCTGCCGATTACGTCAAGGTAGACATGGCAGGGATGAAGTTCCTCTCGAAAGATTGAAGGAAACAAGAAAGAACAAGCACTTTCATTCTATCTTTTTCTCGGGATGAAATCATCGGCACGAAACTTGTTCGTGACCTTCGTGTCCGCCCGCCGGGTCAACTTGCTGCCGAGGTCCATGTCTTCCTCGTATTCGTCCTCCATCGCGTCGACTTCCTCGAGTTCCCTCTCGACCTTCTTGACGTCCTCTTTCAAGCCCATGTTCTTGAAGATATCGAGCGCTTGCTCGAGGTGGTCTCGCGCCTCGTCGAAGTTCCCCTCGTCGGCCTCGCTCTGGCCGATGTAATACAAGGACAGCGCCTCCCCGCGCCTGTCTCCCATCTTGCGCTTCAAGTCGAGGGATGCCGTGTGGGCCCGCAGCGCGAGCACGTGGTTGCCGAGCTTGGTATGGATCATTCCGATGTTCCTGAGCGCGATGGCCTCGCCCTCCTTGTCATCGAGTTCCTTGCAGATCTCCACGGATTTCATGTGGTAATTCATCGCGGAGTTCATGTCGCCCTTGAGGAAGTACAACTGGCCAATCTTGTTCATGGTCGATGCAAGGCTCTTGCGATCATGCATGTCCTCGAAAAGGTCGAGATTGTTCTTGTAATACTGGATAGCATGATCCCTGTCTTTCAGCTGGTCATAAATCCTTCCAAGATAGTCGTTCACGACAAGTGCATCCTTGTCCGAGCCGAGTTGGTAACTTTTCTCGAGTGCCAACTCGAACTTGAGCAATGACAAGTCATATTGCTGCTTTTCGAAGAATTGCTTCCCCTCGTTCACGAGCTGGTCAAATTCTTCGCGTGTCATTGACTGCGAGCCTCTGGCCGTTTTGCTGTGCAGATGTCAGCTATTCTAAGTAAATCGTTCGCAAATATAAACTATTGGGCACGGGTGCCGTTGCTATTCATCTTTACACGAAAACCGCTTAAAAAAAGTCTAGATCCTTCGATCGCGTTTCGGATCGCACGATTATAACCGCGTCACATCTTCAAAAGAGGTTCCTTCGCGCAAAAGGCTCGCCAATGCTCCAGCACCTTTTCTACTGGTGTATGGACCCAGTCTTCTGGGAACGCGACGTTGGTCATGTGCCGGTAAACTTTTTCCCACACGGGGATGACGTTGCTCATCTTGTGGGTTCGAGCAACCTCGGCAAGGGCGTTGTTTCCGAGTTCCTCTTGTAAAGGCTTGTTTGTCAGTATCTTCGCGACATATCGGGCGAAATCCCGCTCATTGTTAGCCAGGTATCCAGTTTTACCATGGACGATCACGTCCTTGATGCCGCACGAGTTCTTGCCGATGCACGGGGTTCCCTGAGCCATCGCCTCGAGCAATACGAGGCCTTGGGCCTCGATATCGTTGTAGAGGAGCGACACGTCGGCAGCATCGTACACCTTCCGTTGCCAGCCGTGCTTGATCCAGCCTGTAAAGGTCACGTTTTCGTTAATCCGGAGCTCCTGGGCATACTTCATGAGGTCGGGGATGTGCGGCCCGCCTCCCGCGGAAATGAGATGTGCATCGATGCCCTGGTCCCTGACTGCACGCAGCGCCCGGAGGATCGACTCGATATTTTTCTCGGGACCGTGGCGGCCCGCGTAGAGCATGATTTTCTTGTCGAATGGTATCTTGTAATGTTCCAGGACTTCCGAGCGGGCATCGTGGGTCCTGAAGAAGTACTCGTCAAGAATCCCGTTCGTGAGGGCAAAGATGGGTTCCTTTATCTTGTATTGGAGGATGAGCTGTTTCTTGGATAGCGTCGGCACGTGCCTGACGTGGAACCTGTTGTAGAACAGCCTTTCATATTTCCATGCATAAAACGCGAAAGCCTTGCCGATCACGGGGAAATAATCCCCCGCGTAGTATTTGAGGGGCGAATGGTGTGTGATGATCTTGGGAATGCCTTGGATCTTGGAAACATCGAGGCCAAGCGCGCCGACGGTCATCGGCGTGGCAGCATGTACGATGTCCAGCTCTTTGTAAAAGCCGTGATTGTTGAAGAAATAGCGGATGAGGGGGATCGATAGGTAGAACTCGGGATCGCGGGACATGCGGAAGTTGATGATGTGAGCCGCTTGATGGAAGTTCACGTTCGGCTTGCCGGCAACGCCGTTTCCCGGGGCGAAAACGTGCACGGTATGGCCTGCCTTGCCAAGCCCGATGACGAGGCGGCGTACGGCTTCCGCCGTGCCGTTGCATTCGGACAGCATTTCCGAGAAAACGCCGATGGTAAGCTTGTTCTTCATGGCAGTCACGAGTAGCGCTTTGTCCTCAACTTGGCTCCTTCAAGCAAGAATCCCGCACGTAACTCTGTTCATACTATTCCGATGCCAATTCATCTGAAATGCCAAGATCACGGTTGATCAATCTTTCAAACATTTAAAATCTCTCCTCGCGAAAGGATCGCCGGCTTCGTAATAAAAGGGGGCGCGTATGGCAAGAATTCTTATTCGGCAGCACCTTCTCCCCCAAACGTGTACGTGTCCCCCTTCTCGATCCCGCTAATCACAATCAACACATCGTTCG
>JAUQYZ010000167.1 GCA_030587475.1 Candidatus Sigynarchaeum calidifontis | reverse complement strand
TGCAGCGAGTCATTACCTGCTCGTGCATGGTGAAAACCTGGTTTTCGTGAAACCGGATGAAGGTCGCGAAAAGATCATGGAGATTCTAACCACGATGGATAGAGAAGCCGCCAAGGAGGTCATGGCTAAGAAACGGAAGCCAAGGACGACTATATCAATCATCATGCACGTTAGTGCTAAATGGAAGGAAAAAATTGCCCGGTTGCGCGCAAAGCTATCGGATTTAAAGAGAGCAAAAACTAATCCATCTTAAGTTTTTTTATTATCCGTCAATCACGGCATTGCACGCGACCCACGAACGCGCGCGACAACCGTTTTTGGTGGTGTTCGATTTATTAGGTCGAGTAACTTACGGTCTAGCACAAGATGAGATAATAGTGGCGGGCGGGGGAACGCGAGCCCGGTCGTCGGGTGACTTCCACCACACCCGATCCACGACGGTCATCTCACGCATTCGGTCCAGAATGAAAAAATTGGAAAAAAATACATGAAGATTAACGGAGGTATCTTAAACAATGGCCTCATTATCACAATATGCCGGCTTCGGTGACATGGGCAAGAAACTCAAGGACGCCGCCTTTGCAATGGCTCTCTCGACGCTTGTCTTGCCCCTCAGCACAGTCGGGACGTTCATCATTATGACGCTGGTCGCGAGCAGGGCATACTATTACTTCGGCGGGGACTACGATGCCATGCAGGCATACACGAGGGGATGTTTTATCGCAAGCTTCTGCATCGTGGGGGGCTTGTACTTGCTGTTCTACCTGGCCAACCTCAATTACAAGATACGGGCGTTCAAGGCATTGAAAAGTGCAGGGGAGCAGAGCGGGAACCTCGACGTCTCGGCACTGGCAAAGCACTGGTTCATCGAGCTGGTCTTGATGGTCGCGACCGCCCCGCTCTATGCCGTGACAGGGATCTATTTCGTGGTGCGTTCTTTCTTGCCATATTCCGTCCCCTTAAGCGACTCGCCGTACTTGCTCTTGCTCGGCAACTGGTTCGCCATCGTTATCTCGGTCATGTACTCGGTGGTCGACGGTAACAAGAAATGGGAGCCGGTGGGGCAGCTGTTCACGTCGTTCAAGGGCCGGACGGGGATGCAGTACATGAGAAACTCGCAAGGCGTTGGCCTCGCCATCTGCATCATCTCGCACTATGCAATGGCCTTTCTCATCTACGCCGCGTCGACGGTGGCTTCTTGCACGGGTGGCGGGTATCCGTCCCCTCCCTACTGCTCGATGATTTATTACATGGGCGGGATCCTCATCCCGGTAGGCATCGCGAGCGGTATCTTGACACTCGTGGGGACGGTAAACCACATCAAGGGACTCTTCCGCGTGGGAAACGCCCTCATCGACCTGGAGGAGGGCCGGTCGAGCCCGTCGCCGTATGATGGGTCGTCGTATTATCGGCGGCAGGTCGCCTTGCATGGCCAGTCACCCTACGGCGCACAGACCCCGTACAACGCGCCGGCAACGGGCGGCGGTTACCAGGGGGGATCCTGGAATGCGCCCCGGTATTCCCAATCGTTGCAGCCGATGCAGCCGGTAGACCCGGTCAGGCAGGCACCGCCAAGCCAGTCCAGTTACAGGGACACGAGCGCGGTCGAGGCCGGGTGGAACGTGGCCAGCAGCGCACCTTCGGGGACGGGATCCACGCCAGCAGGGAGACGCTGCACGAATTGCCAGGCCGCGCTCCCACCAGACGAGGGCGACATACAATTCTGTCCTTATTGCGGGTCAAGGCAATGATATCTCGGGGAAATCCGACTTCCTCTTCTTTTCTCCCATGTTGCGCTCGCTCTTGATTGGCTCCTCTTGCCAAAGGTCGGCCTCGACTTTGTTCATAGTCGGGCGCGCGAATTATGCACGTGGAACAATCACGCCGCGAGGCAACCCCCATGGAACATGTTTGGATAATACGAACAGACGGCATCGTCTTGTATCACGATGGCGATGAATTGAACGTTTCTAGTGACTTGATCGCGGGGTTATTTAGCGCGATCAACACGCTGGCATCGCAGATGGACGAGAACGGTATCAGCGCGATGGTTATCGGGCAGAGCAAGCTAAGCATCCGGAGAGCTCACGGCATCCTCTTCGTGATGCTGCACGACAATCATCTCAAGGAAAAGAAAGTGGCTGCTCGCCTCGCCTTCATCGAGGGCACTTTCTTCAGCCTCTACCCGCCGGCTTCCCTGGCCGAATGGAGGGGAAACCTTGCCCATTTCGCGCAACTCGGCCAGGTCATCGCGGCGATGCCGTGAAGCTTAACTCGCCCCGGTCATCCTCCTCCTTGATTTTTATGGTCATCGACGTCGACGCGAGCGCCGCGGAAGACCGGGTCTTCGTGAACCGGTCGGCCGTGCTCCTTGCCCGCGCGTTTCACGGCTATCCGGAATACTTGTACTTGTTCCCCGACGAGCGCAAGCGACAAGCCAAGCTCGTGACGCTTTTTACCGTGATGACCCGCTACTGCTTGCGCTACGGGAAGGTCATGGCCTCGTCGGAGCGCCTGGAGGCCGTTCTCATGTACCTCCCCCCGCCCGCCAGGATCCATGGCATGGCCATGATCAGGTGCGGGGCGCTCGCCATGGTATTCAAGCTCGGGGCGCGTTTCCTCCGGCGGCAGAACCGGATCATCGACGTCATCGCGAAAGCACGATCGACCATCATCCCCGCGCCACATGCCTACTTGTTCCTGCTCGCCACCGAACCGACATCCCAGCGGAGCGGCCACGCGTCCGCCTTGATGCATGGATTTATCGAACGGCTCGGCGAATCGGGCACCCATTGTTACCTCGAGACGTCCGATAAGGAGAACGTGGGGTTTTATAAGCGGTTCGGCTTCGATTTGATCGACGAGAAGGACGTGCTCGGGACGAACATCACGATCCACGCGCTGCTCCGAAAGGGCAATGCTTGAAAACAAGGAAACGGAGAAAAAAAACGAATTTATGGGATGATGCCGATCGAACCGGGAAACAAGGCGAGCGTGAGAAGGAAACTGATGAAACAACCCGCGATCGGGACGAGGAGATCATCTAGATTCGATGGCGAGATGACCTCGACGAGCGTCGATACGGAAGCGACGAGCACGGAGAGAACGAAGATCCACTCGATCGTCATGGTGTGATGGTTATTGGGAAACCAGTTACCGAAGAATGCGAACGCAAACAGGGCAAGGACGAAAGCGGATCCAAACAGCGCCATCGATCCCTCGAGGCTGCGCGTCGTCTTCGTGTATTTTAGCGTGTACTTGTGCTTGCCGTACCGCCGCCCTACGAACGACGCTGCGGTGTCCGAGATCATCATGATCATGATCGACGCCGCCGGGAAGAAGAAATA
>JAUQYZ010000133.1 GCA_030587475.1 Candidatus Sigynarchaeum calidifontis | reverse complement strand
GGCGGGTGGTACACGGCCGAGGCCGCGACCCTGGGATCCTTGCACGCCGCCAGGACGGAGAACATGGCACCGAGTGACTGGCCGCACAAGGACACCTTGCTGAAATTGATGGCGGGGAACGTGCCGAGTGCCCACGTGATCGCGTCCGAGAGATCGGCTGGTTCATCAATGCCGAAAGATGCAATGCCCGACGAGTCGCCGTTGCCCCGCGCCTCGACGGTGATCGCGACGAACCCGTTGAGGGCGAAATTGTATGCCTTCCAGAGCATCGATTCCTTCCGGCCGTTGATGCCGGGGCTCAAGACAGTAACGGGCGTGGAATTCGCGGCGAGCGCGTCGAACCCGGCCGGGAGCACGGCATAGGCTGATAGCGAGTTCCCGTCCCGGAGGGGCATGCGAACCTCCTGGAACGTAATGCCGCTCGGGTTGGATTCGTAGAACGGCCGGATCCCCTTGGCCTGGCCGGCCACGTCGACCATCGCCAAGCAGGTGAAGGCTGCCGCGAGGATCCCGAGCACGAGGATGGCGAATCTTCGGATATCGTGCCGCTTCATGAACCCGAGGGACATCTCATCATCATATTGCCTTCCGGATTAATAAGGCCGGTGAACTCCGGTTTAGAAACGATCATTCTTTTTTGCGGCAAGAAGCCAACCGTCCGAGCGTTCGAGCAACGAACACCCCGATGAACCACTCGATCGACCCTCTCGCGTCGAACCGGTTTGTCCAAACACCGAAAAAGTAGAGAATGATGGCAAGCAAGGGTATGAAGATGAGAAAAAACACGGGCATGGCCAGATCGATGCTTTGAAACAAGAGCGGCGCATGGCTCATCATGAAAGCGGTCAGGGATAGTTTTCCGAGCGCGTTGACGTTGCTCTTCCCCGACAAGCGCCCCCTTACGAGTTGCAATTCGCCGAGCAACGAAAAGACGATCAACACGATCCCGAGCATGTAAAACAAGTATTGAGGAACGTGGCGGGTTAAAAAGTACGGTATACCTTCTGGCCATGGCCAGTGGAAGTACATGTCCCCAGGCATGTTCATCTCGGTGCGTATGTAAGGCGCGAAGCCCGGGAAGAGTTGAAATCCAAAGGCAATCCCGCCCACGAGCATGATCAGGCCGGCGAGGCCGATCCTCTTCATTTCCTCGTGCAGGGCGGATGCGTCCATGCTCTTGTAGGTCGACATCAGCGGGGTGAAGATGATCGAGACGATCAAGGGTACGATGAGCCATGAAAACATCGGTGCCATCTGGCCGTGGTGGAAGAAGAGCCAATAGATGGTAGTGCGCGGGTCGGCCATGATGAGGTCCATTGTAATATCGTCATGAGTCACGCCCGCAGCGTTCATCGGGTATAACAGCCAGTTGACGAGGGGGAAGTACACGACGACTATGCCCGCGACAAGCAAGATCTTGGCCCATGGCTTCAAGCGCAGTATATACGGGATCAACAACGAGACCATGGCTATGGCGGTGATGATGTTCCACGCGGTCAAGTGGAACACGCCCAAGTACCACAAATTGAAAATGTTTATGATCTCTCCGATGAGGAAGAGTGCCAAGATTCTGAGTAGTTCAGCAGGCGTATACCTCACCGGGATTCCCCTGGCGAGTTCATCTGTATGGCTGGCCATGACACCAAGCACGGACATGGTGAGGAACATTATAGGGCCGAAAAAATCCAAGACAAGCCATTGGAACCGGAAAAAAACAAACCAGTCTGCCCCGCGCCATCCCCATCCGAAATGGCAATAGAGTATCATCACCATCGACATCCCTTTCATCGTGTCGATGGTTAAGATTCTTCTATCCCTCCTCGTCGGTGCCGAAGGGCCTTCTTGGGCCATTTCTGCAGTGGCACGTGGTTCTGCCGGGCTCGTTCGCGTGGCTGAGTTGGTGTTCATAGCAATGCTCTTGTTGAATCCGTGGGTAGAAATAGATTGATTACCACGATATAGAAAGGGGAAAATGACGATTAGTTCAGCGTGAAAGCGAGGGTCTTGATTTCCCATTTACCGAGGGAGACCTTGGCCACGCCCGCCTTGGCATCCCACGAAACTTTCGCGGCCACGGGGCGCTCGAGGATGTCGGTCTCGGCCACGCTCGCGATGTTGGCTGCGATGACGGGATCCACTGTGATATTCGTTTCGGCGGGATTGCCCGTGTACTCGACGAGGCGTACGACGAGTAGCTTCGGATCGACGTGACCCTTCTTGATCGCCTTGACCAGCACTTGCGGGTTGTCTGACGAGACCAGCGCCTTGCCCGTGGCCACCATGCTCGCCGTTCCGGATGGCTTGACGATGATCGGGACCGCGTTGTAGAGATCGGCGCGCTGGAGCACGTCCGTGCTCGGATTTCCCGCCGCGTCAACACGCGTGGCGCCGGCATGGGGGTAGATGGCAAATCTCGTGCGGTGCGGGCCGATATCGGTGAATCCGGGCTGTGCCCTTCCGCGTTTCTCCATGTTGGCCTTTCGTTCGGGCCGGGCGAATGATTCCCTCGCCGCGTTCGGGTACTGGGCCGATTTGAGGATCGTGAGCCGGAAGACGCTCGGATCCATGATGTCGAAGGCATACTTGCCATCGTTGATGAAGGCGATGCCCCACTTGCCGTCGCCGGCGACCAGGTCCGAGAACTTGTGCTGGATCTTCTCCCAGCGTGCCTTGTCCGCGGGGGTCTGGGGGCGCGCGCTGCGCGTGATGATGCAGTACTGGTTGTCGGACTCGACGACCTTCGCGTCGGTGATCGACGTGTCGAAGGCCAGCTTCACGAGCGTGCGCGGGTCGTTCCAGTCAGTGAAGAACTCGCAATACACCTCGGGCAAGTCCTTGAACAGCGTCACCTTGGTCATGACGAGCTGCGGGCCCCATTCCCGGATGGTCGTGATCTCGGAGACCACGGGGCCTTTTTTCGTGATCGTGGTACGAGGGCTATCATCGCCGCCGTACTTGCGCGGGTGGTTGTTGTAACCGGGCGTGATGTTCCATGCCTGGTCGTTCGGGATGTCATCGACAAAGGCTAATGGCACGAAACTCGTTCCCTTGAAAATGTTGGGCACGCCCGGAACCAGCGACGATGTAATCTTCACGATCTGCCCTTGCCTGTCCAGCGAGACCTTCACGATGCCGTTGTCGAGCCTGCTGGCATCGCCGGCGACCACGTCGATGCCCTTCGCGAATGCCTTGTCGATCGCCGCCACGTCGGCGAAATCCGCCACGAACGCGTCCAGGCCCATGCCCGCGAGGGAAACCACCGTCCACCACCCGGCCGGCCTGGCCTCGAGCCAACCAGTCGGCTCCGCGGCGACGGGCTGGAGCGGGGCGATGGCCCCGTCCCTGGATGATTTCAAGACGCCCGCGGGCGGTTTGCCGTCCTCGTCGAGCTTGACGCCGTCGATCGCGGAGGCGGGGATGAACAAGCGCGTTTTACCTGCGGCGTTCGGGTTGAAAACGAGGATCTCGTTGTTGACTTGCGGCTTTATCGATTTTCCCACGTCGTCGATGCACTTGTCGAGCAGCTCGTCGCACGAGATCCAGTCCTCGTAGAGGTCGTCGTAGGCCTCGGAGATGCTGCTACCAGGCAGCGCGTCGTGGAACTGGTTCTTGAGGATCATCTTCCACGTCTCGTCGATCTCAGCTCTCGGGTACCTGGTGCCCTTGAGCTGGGCGTCGACGAGCGCGCACAGCGCCTCAACCGACACGGCCTTGCATTCCAAACGGCGGTTATTGCGCTTGACGCGAGAATGCGTCGTGAACGTGCCTTGGTGGTATTCGAGATACATTTCGTCGTTCCACACGGGGTACCGGTCGCTATCCTTTGCAAGCTTGGCGTAGAGTTCCGCTGCGGAGCCGATATGGCCGACCCCCTGGTTCTGGAATTCCATTAATTCCGCGACCTCCTGGCTCGTCGGGCCGTGGCCGCCATCGCCCGCGCCGTACCAGAACCCGATGGTCTTGTTCAGCGCGTCGTCGTCCACTGCGTCGGCGAGGTCGTCGTAATCCCTCGTGTAATCGCCGATGTAGGTCGTCCCTTTCTTGAGCAAGTGCCGGCCGACTTCATATCGATAGAAATTATCCAGCGTCCCGAAGCCTTGGTGGCACTCGTGCGCGAGCACCCGAGAGCCGTCAGGCGACTGGAACCAGAAGTTCACGAAGGGGAACGTTGTTTCCTTGTTCCACGTGAGTTTCATGGTGAAAAAATACTTGGCGCCGGACTTGGCGAAGATTTGTGGGAGGTTCCGGCCATAGCCGAACGAGTCCTCCATCCACTCGATGTCTGGCATGACGCCGAAGTGCTGCTGGTAGAAGTACATGCCGTACAAGCGCTGGTGGCAGAAGGCCTCGCCGCTGGGCATCATGCAGTCGGGCTCGACCCAGGAACCGCCCACGATGTTGAATGTCCCGGACTTGACCTGCTCCTGGATGAGCTTGAACAAGGCAGGGTCGTCTTCCAGGATCCACTCGTATAGCTGGGGCTCGGAGCCTTGAAACTTATACACGCCGGGATAATACTTCGTGCCCATGCGACATGCCTTGCGGAAGGTCACCGCTGCTTTCTTACGCGTCTGTTCGTATCGCCAGAGCCAGCACACGTCGATATGACTATGCGTGATAAAAATTGGCGAAAGATCCTTTAAATCGAGTCCTGCTTGCGTTTTATAGTAATTTATGCGATTCGTCACGAAACTCTTGAAGGACGGCTCGTTCCGTTCATCCTCGAACCATGCATCTTGTGCGGCTTCATCGTCATGGTCTGGTTCGGGCATCAACGTCGTGTCAAGGCGCTCCTCGCCCGAATACTGGCCGATCGGGAACCTGGGTTTCTTTGCTGGCAATAGCATGCACCGATAATGTGATGGATATGGTTTATGGCGAGCAGTTTAAAGCCCCGTATGCGCGAAACGGGAATATCCAACAAGGTGATCATCGTGGAAGGCAGGCTGGGGAAAATTACAGGGCCATTTCTACTCGCTGGCGGGATCGTGGCCATTATTTCGTCGATATTCTTGTTCGCGTCGTTCTCGATATATCTATCAAGGGCCGTGGAGCGCGCATTCCCGTGGGTGAGCGATGGCAGCGCGCTCTTGTACGGGATCGCGTTCGCAATGCTGCTCGGCGGGACGGGCTTGGCAATCGGCGGCTTTTTGCGGATCGCGGCGAGGGACGCCAGGCTGCGCGAGTGGCTCAGGCGCGCGCTGGCCGGGCATACCGGGAAGAGGGACCCGAACTTAAGGCGCGCGGTGCTCGTCTTGCTCTGGGCATTGCCCTTTATGACCACCTTCTCGGCGCTTGCCGTCCAGATCGCGGTCATCGGGGGCCTCTACTCGCGCCTGGTTGGCCTCATGGCCGCCGGGTTCCTCTTGCTCGTCGCCGGCGGGCTCGTGCTCCTGTTCCGCGGGTTGCTGCAGTCTATATCTGTCCGGATGGGCTTCGCCATCGTGAACGTGGCGCTCCTCGTGTTCTTGACCTGGCTGATGTGCATCTCGGCGTTCACCGGCTACCGCCTCGTCTGGCACTTCACCGCCTGGGGTGCTGTCTTCGGCGTGTATATCGTGCGGCAAGACATGTTGGGGAGATTGAAGCAGGGCCGGCGGGAAAGGCTGGCGGCGTGGGTCTCGGAACACTTCTCCCGCCGCCAGTACAAGACCGCCGCCTCGTACGTGGCGATCCTCGCGCTTTTCGCCGGGCCCGGCACCTTGCTGATGACTTCACTGTACTGGAACTGCCAGACCATGGAATTTACGGTCATGCCCGCGCAAGCCCAGCAGACCGATCTGGTCATGTACTACACGAGCGGCTTCGCGACCCATCACTACGTGGTCGACATTGCCAGGGACTTCAACGTGACGCTCTCGCTCGCATGGGACCCCGCCTATTATTACAACTCGTCGCCCGGCACGCCGGGGTACGACATGGTCAAGTTCATCGAGTACGCCAACAACGAGCTCGTCCCGATCGAGATGTTCGGCACGTATAACGGGTTCCACTGGGAGGACCTCCGCGCCGGGCCGCTGAACGAGGAGGTCTGGTCGCACTTCAAGTCCTGGCTCGCCACGAACAACATATCGGTGCAATACGTGCTCTGGGACATCGAAGACTACTCCCGTCCCTCGGAGGTCGCCTTGCTGGAGGCCTTCTTCCCCCTCGTGGAGGTCCGGGGGCTTGCCCAGCGGATCCGCGAGTTACCCGACGTGCGGGCGCAGTTCGAGAGGCTCGTCGCGGACACCGCGGCGATGGGTGCCAAGACGCGCATCACGACGTACGGCCCCGGCGATGCTTTCGACGGCGACGCCGATATGACATTGCTGGGGGGCTTCGCCTCATATGATCTTGCCGACCTCATCGAGAACGGCTCCATCGAATACATCTCCACGATGGCGTACACGAACCACTGGGGGGACATCCCGCCCGCGCAGCTGAGCGGATTCGAATCGGTCTACCGCAACGCTCGCCAGCTGCGCCACTTGATGCCGAACGCGGTCGGGATCGACATCGGCAACATCAACGGCGCCGGGATGAATTCAACAGGGCCGGTCGTCGAACAAGTCAACTTGGCCATCGCGGCCGGGGCGACGTGCGTGCGCTTGTTCAACGGGGCGAGCTGGGTCAACGGCTGGGATTACACGTGGGACGGGCCGGAATGGGGCGAGAGCGGCACCCGGGCACTGTTCACCGCCATCCGCCAAGGTGGCACTGCCCGCTTCACCGAGAACACGGGCCTCAACGTGGGCGACTTCCAAAACGTGTTCCTGGACTGCGTGCTGAACATCATAAAGCTGTAGGAGAAGGCCCGGCATGCCGAATGGGGCTGCCCCGGTGGGGCGCCTGGTTCCGGCGTAAAATAACGCGATGCCGGCCGTGCAACGTCGACATTTTTTTCCAAAATGCTTGCCAGGGCGATCATTGGCATTCACGGGTAATTAGCCACGAGATACCCGACGAGCCCGAGCTTGTGTCCTTGCATGGTCGGGCACAGCTCGTCAGAAATGCCCAGGATGATCCGGGGATAGAACGCGTCCAGCACCCGCCGCGCGAAGGCCAGCACGTCCTCGTCGGAATACTGCGGTAAGAAGTATATCGACGGGATGCCGTCAAGAAGCACCTTCTTGCCCATCGCATCGACCACTTCCTCTATCGACACGTTTCCTTGCGGTTTGAACGTCACGGCCTCGATGCCGTCGAAGTCGAGCTCGGGAAGGAACTGGAGCAGGCCATTCAGGTCGCCGTCCATGTGGATGTGGCACAGCTTGCCCTTCTCGTGCACCCGCTTGATGCGTTCCTTGTAATACGGCACGTGGAACTTCTCGAAGACAGGCGGCGGGCTCAAGTTGGCGTCGATGTTCTCGCCGAAGCTCACGACTTGCAGTGGCGAGTCCAAGATCACTTCATACGCGCTCTTATCCCATTCGAGCAAGCGATCGAAGAACGTTTCCATCCGCCGCGGGTGCTTGCGAAGGAATCTCGTCGTGGTGGCCAGGCCAAGGAATTCGATGACGCTGCGCTGGTACGGCGAGCGGAAGTTGTACGTCTGTACCACGCCGAGGTGTTCGATCACCTCAGACGCGGCGTCGAACATATACGGGTTGAAGCAGTACTCCGTGCATGCGAGCCAGTACTCGACCGCGTCGATGTCGCCGGTGGTTTTCACGTAGTGCTCGAGGGGGAAGCCGTCCCGCGACCGTTTCTGGATCGTGCCGACAGGAGTCTTCACGGTCTCGACGAGCTCCTTGTTATCCATCCAGGTAGCACGCCGCTCGACCTTGCTCCCGGGCAAGAGTTGCGTGTAGAATGACGGCAAGTTCAAGCATTCATGGGGGTAGCGGATCGATCCCTGGATGCGCTCGTAGAGCTGGACTGGATCTAGACCCATAAGCCCGTCTGGAACGAACGGCCTGGCGCTCGACGGCGCCGTGGCAGGGGTAATCGATCCCACCCTGTTCGTGGTGTACCAGTACGTGAGGCTCGGTTGCCACACGGCCCGGTCGACGGGTTGGTGGCGCAAGATGCGCAAGACACGCTCCCGGAGATCCACATTTTCCACCAGCGAAAGAAATATCATTGCCGAATGCTGCTATGCATTGATCCCGTCCAGAAAAAAAAGGTCGTATCGAGTGCCAAAACCCGAAATAGGCCCGGAAAACACGAAGCTAGTTCCCGTCATCTCGGCAACCGTGCTTGATAGGTACTTGAAAGAGCCGTTCGGCAGCGGTTCCTTCAAGATGACGCGTTCCCTCTACAAGAGCGCTTATATCTTGAAATATATCTCGTCCTCTGGGAAGGTGCTCGGCTCTGCCGAGCTGGTCTCGTTCCAGACGGATTCTGCAAGCAAGGAGTTCTACATTTTACTTTATTCCAGCAACATCTCGGGAGAAAAGGAGCCGTTCAAGATGCTCTTCCAGGAAATCGCCGGGAAGATCATCCCCAAAGAGAGCGACTTGCCCTTCTTCGAGATGTTCAGGAACTCGTAGAACGATTAGGATCCGTGCCGGTGGCGAGCCGTTCCCGCGTTTCGAGGAAAAATCTCGTTCCGGCCAATCGTTATCAGTCGAATTTCGAGATGTTCACGCAGCGAGGCGTGCTATGGAAACGGATCGCTAGGCATGCTATGAAGCAAACTTCCGTTCCCGAAGATCGTTATTAGGCTTGAGTTCCTTCTTCCTATTCTAGACATGGCAAATTTATCTGCCTTGATTACCAAGGAGTTCCAGCGCATCTCTGTGGACAAGCGCACGCTCGCGCTCATGTTCATCATCCCTGCCCTGGTGCTGGTCATCTTCGGCCTGAGTTCGGGCGGCGGCCCCATGACGCTGTTCACGGTCAACATCATCACGCGGGACAGCCAGGTCACCGGCCCCTCTGTGAACAACTCGGTGCACGACGAGGAACTCATCCAAAGCTTCCAGGAATCGACCGTGTTCGTCTTGCACGACCGCGTTTATAACATGACGAACGACTCCTCGTTTGACTTCTGTTTCAACCAGAACAAGAACAAGCTGCGACAAAATGATATCGACGCTTTCATCATTATTCCCGAGAACTTTTCTGAGACAATCGAGAATGGCACGAGCGTCATCACCCTGCTCGTTTATGTGGACGGCTCCGATGCCAAGGTTTCGCAAGCCATACACGTGGCGATCCAGGAGCCCATCGCCTACTTCCGCGTTAGGGCCAGGCTCACCCAGAACTTCACGATGGTCGTCCCCTATCTCGAGTTTGACGTGCCCTACTGGGCGAATCAAGTCCTCAACTACGCTTTTCCCATCGTAATCTCCATGATCATGCTCGGGACTTGCATGAACCTCACGTCCCTATCCATCGTTTCCGAGGCCCCGCTCTCCCGAATGCTGCTCACTCCTGCGGGCAAGACTTCCGTCGTCTTCTCCAAGCTCGTAACCGCCACGGTTATCATGTTCTTCCAGGCGGCGGAAATCTTCACGATCGCAGGCATCTTCGGCATGTTCTCCCGCGGGCCGCTGATCCTCGTCTTCTTATCCTTGTTGCTCATCGGTATGGTCGGCATTTGCATCGGTCTCTTCATATCGGCAGTTTCCAAGACCGAGCAAGTCGCGAACCAGTTGTACATCATGTTTTTCATCATGTTCACCCTGTTCTGCCAGAGCTTTTTACCGGTGGACAACTTTCCACCGTTCCTTCAAGTCATCACGGCGGTGTTTCCGCTAAGCAACGCCATCCCGTTGCTGTCCTCGATTATGTACAACGGCGTGGTGATCGATGTTATGGCGCTTTTCGTCTTGGGGGCAACTGGGTTGCTCTTCTACGTGCTCGCGCTGATCGCCTATGCATTCAAGGAGGTCGAGGCTTGATCATGAAGGAACGGCAATTCTTTGGCAAGCCGGGGAAGCCAACCGGCTTCTTGGCTTCGCTGCTCCGGATCTTGAAAGGTGTCCGGAAGGAATTCAAGCTCGTGCGCACCGACATCCCGAACTTGCTGCTGGCCCTCGTCGTCCCCCCGCTCATCATTATCCTGTTCTCATCGCTTATGACTTTTTCCTCGACGGCCCCCATCGTTCGTATCACGGTCGTGTCATACGATTCGAACACGTTCTTCGACACGAACTCGTCGGTCATTACCACGAACGACAACTACACGCTGCCTCTCGTCGGTGCGATCAACAACACGCCCAGCATCAAGCTCGTGGCTTATATCAACGCGTCTGAGGATCCTTACGCGATGGACGTGGCCTATAACCAATTGCTCCACGGTAATATAGACGCGATCCTGGTCATCCCCGTCGAGTTCTCCGAGTTTCTCGACCAGGGTCTCCCCGCGATGCTCGAATCGGTGCCGAACACGCAGGAATTGCTAAAGGTCCAGGCAATATTGAATAAAATCCAGGAAGCCGCCGATAAATTCGCACAAGACAACAACTTCACTCCGTTCTACGTCGATGAAGTTCACCAGGAGTATACCATCCCTGCCCACTTCAACGGCGACTTTAACAGTAATATGAACCTCGTCCTGCCATTCGTGATGGCCGGCATAACCCTGGTGCTTACAATCCTCGTAGTCGTGCAAGAGAAGCCCGTTCCACGGCTGCTGCTAACGCCGACAAACAAGGCCGAGATCCTGGTTTCGAAATACATTGCATACACGGTAATCCTGCTCGTGCAAAGCACGGCCGTGCTCGCGGCTTCGCTCGGCTCGGGGCTGTTCATACGCGGCCGGGCGATCGACCTCTGGGGAGCGCTGATGGCAATCGGCTTTTCGGGAGTCTCCATCGGCATGTTCATTTCATCGCTGGCAAAGACGAAGACCGAGGCAAACCAGCTCTTCTTTGCTTTTTTCATCATCCTGTTCCTGGTCAGCGGGATCTTTGTCCCCATCGAGGGCATGCCGGTGCCGATTCGTGCCATCGCGTACGCCTTCCCCCTCGCCCACGGCGCCCCGCTTATCGATTCCATCACGACCAAGGGCCTCCCTCTCGCGTCGACGGAACTCTTGTCGCTAGGCCTGATTTCCGTTGCGTTCGTCGTGCTCTCGTTCATTGCAATCGCCAGAAGGAAGGTGGAGGTTTAACCCGCGATGACAAGCACGGCCCCCGAACCAAGCATCGTTGTCGATCACCTTGACGTTTCATTTGGCAAAAAGAAAGTGATCTCCGATGTGTCTTTCAAGATCTACAAGGGCGAGATCAACGGCTTTCTAGGGATCTCGGGCGCGGGCAAGACGACGATCATCAAGGTGCTCACGTGCCAGATCCCGGCCAAGCATTGGACGGGCACCGTGCGAGTGGAAGGATTGGACCCGGCGAAACCGAAGAATATCCAGGCGATATTGTCTAAACTCGGTTATGTCCCCCAGCTTGAGGAGCTGAACCTTTACTACGAGCTCTCCCCGCTGGACAACGTGAAGGTATTCGCGGCAGCATACGGGATCCCGGACTCGAAAGTCTTTGAGCTGGCGGAGAAATACTTTACCATCCTCGATATACCCAAGGACACGTGGCGACACAAGGTTGAAACAATGTCCGGGGGCGAGAAGAAGCGCGTTAGCATCGCCATCGGGCTGATCCACGACCCCCGTCTCTTGTTCCTCGACGAGCCAACCACCGGCGTTGACGCGAGCAAGCGATACGATATTCTCAATTATCTCAAGAAGATCAACAGGCAGCTCGGCACGACCATGGTCATCATCACGCATGACTTGGAAGCGGCCCTGATCTGCGACACGGTCTCGATCATCCGGCTGGGAAAGCTGCTCGAGCACGACACTCCGCTGAACCTCATCCAGTCTTTGCCATCGCAAGGCAACATCCTAAAGATCACGACCCCTGGGCTGGACAACCGAGTGTTTCGTGCCATGACGAAGGAGCCCGGCGTCAAGCATGTTATGCGCGCGGGAAACGACACGGTCGAGATCTTTATGGAGGACGTGGAACACGCGTCGGCCGGGCTGCTCGAGCGGCTCGTTGCCAACGGCCTCGCGATCACGGAAGTAACGCGCGAGCGGGCTTCATTCCGGAGGTACTTCCAGCTCCGCATCCAGATCGAGGATGAGAAGGAGGAGGGTCGTAAATGACGAAGCAGAAGGCACGGCGAATGAGCAGCCTCTCGCAGAAGAAATTACGCGGTTTCTTCCTGGGCTTGCTACTATTTGCCGTCCCGCTCGTGGCTGCCATAGCTATCAACATTCATCCCAGCGTTTTCTTGTCTGACGAGGAGGTCGTAAAGATGCAGAATGAGATGGCCGGATCGGCACTCCGGTTCCAGAACGATACTGGACTTTTTATCGAGACATCGATCGACAGCGTCTACCGGGCAGTCACGGTCGCACCCTTGGTCCAAGTACTTGGCGACGACCCGATCGTGAGCGATCCGCAAAGCATCATCAATTTCATCTGGGCGAGGCAGACCCCCGGGGAAGGAGGGTTTTCGGACGTCGCCATGCTCGGCAACATGGAGGACACGTACAAGGTGATCAATACCATCGCCACTCTTAACGCGACCTTTCTCAATCGCACGAATGATTATTACCGGTACGCGAACCAGGATATCTACATCACGAACGAGAACAAGACCGACTGGCTGCTCCACTTCCTCAACGACAGCTTCGTTCCCGACGCGGCAGGCTTTGCAGCAAAGGCCAGCCTAGACCGGCCAGATATTGTCTCTACATGGCTGGCATTGGAATTGTACAAGCTCTACGACCCGTCCTGGATCCTTGCCCATGCCGACGCGATTTACAACTACACGGCATCATTGCTTGTCGGGAACGAAACTGCAATGTTTTTAGCCTACCGGCAGTCGAATGCGACTTATTTCTACCCGTGGTCGACCTATGCGGGCTTGCGGGTACGAGCATTGATCGCTCGACCTCTTAACGGCACGGAGAGCACGCTGTTTGCCAATTATTTTCATTCACTGCGAAACCTGGTTTCTGGAGGATACGCGCTCGTTCTATCGGGCCCGGCTGATCTCCAGAGCACGTACCACTGCTTGGCGGGCCTCGATGCCCTCGGGAACGAGAGCCAGGACGCCAGTGGCTGTAATTCGTTCATAATGAATTGCATGAACCCTGATGGCGGGTTCGGGATGGTTCCGACGGCTAACAAGTCCGACTTCGCGTCGGGATGGGCGGCATTCCAGTCGTGGAACATAACTGGATATAACTTTTCCATCGTCAAGGGCAGCTATGCGGGTTGGCTCATCGCCCACCGGGCACAAAACTCGCTATTCGGCTTCGTGACCCTGGCGGCGATACACGACGGTCTCCGATCGCTCGTGAGCGCTGGACGCACCATAGAAGCCACTTTATCTGCCTTGAATGATCAGGGCATCAACGATGGCTTGATCTCTCCCTTGAACATCATCGCCTTTGTCGGCAAGTGCTACAAGAACAGCGACGGTGGTTACGGGATGGAGCCAGACGGGGCGAGCTCGTTGAAGGGCACGTACCTCGCCGTCGACATCCTCCGGATGCTTGGGAGTGCCGAGGCGAGTAAAAATGTCTCCCGGCTCTGGAAGACCATGGACTATGTCCTCGACAAGCAGATGGACGTTGGAGGCTTCAAGATCGGGGAAGACCTCGGCAACATGCTCGGCATGTTCACGGGAGAACCATCCGAGATATACGCGGGGATAATCAACGAGAACCTTTCCGCGGTGGAAACCTCGTACTGGGCGATCTTGGCATTGCGAGATATACGCGCCCTCAACTTGAACGTTGATTTCGAAAACGCCACTACCTACAACAAGACAGCCCTCGTCTCGTGGGTGAAGTCCGTTCAGAATCCAGACGGCGGCTTCAGCAGCGTCCTCGCGTTCAAGAGCGAGATCGTCGGTACCTACCACGCGCTCGAGCTGCTCGATTTGCTCGGCGCGAGCCCCCATTCCGTCGTGTCGGCGGTCGAGTTCCTCCGGCAAGCACAAACGAATGCCGGCGGCTTTTTCCTGGCCCCATTCTTCGCGGAATACCTCGGTGGCGTTGCAACGTTCACGTTCACGTATTACGGCGCCACCAGCTTGCACGACAAGGCCTACACGCCCGACAGCTGGGTAAAGATGTTATTATGGGCCGGGCTATGCATGGACACGATCAACCACGGGTTTGGCGATATCCCCCTCTTCGGCTCTGACCTTCGCAACATCCCCCTCGGCATCGAGCTGCTCGGTTGGATTACGCGGCTGCAGCCGTTTGATCCCGCGCCGTGGACAGTCTTGCTCGTTATTGTCATGATGCTGCTTGCCATCATCCTCGTGTCCCGCGGGCTGGGCCAATTACTCGAAAAGCTCGGCCTGCTAGTCGTGCGCAGCTCGAGATCGCGTTCCATCGAGAAGATCGTCTATGGCTCGAGCGTTCCAGCGATACAAGTGAGCAACATGACTATATCCGCGGGCAAGAATCGCATCGTCGAGAACGTTTCCCTCACGATAGAGCAAGGCGAGATACTCGGCGTGCTGGGGGAGTCAGGTGCTGGCAAGTCGACGTTCGTGAAGGCCTTGCTCGGCATGCGCCAGTTCACGGGCACGAACCTCATGTACGGCATCGACGTGAAGCGATCGGCACGCCGGCTCCGACCGCTCTTCGGGTACGTCCCGCAAGATCTAGGCAAGATCTACTTGAACTTCACGGTCATGGAGAACCTGGTTTACTTCGGGGAGCAATACGGGCTGTTCGAGAAGGAGATCGTCAAACGGGGTGAAAAATTGCTGCGTAATCTCGGCATCGCGGACAAGGCAGACGAGCAAGTGAAAAACCTCTCCGGTGGTCAGAAACGTCGCGTGAGCATCGCGATCGCCTTGATTCACGATCCGATTTTCTGCATCCTCGACGAGCCAACCTCAGGCCTCGATCCCGTCGTGCGGGAGAGCTTGTGGCTCAGGTTAGTCGAGCTGAACGAGCAGTTCAGCACCACGTTCATCGTGATCACGCACTATCCAGAGGAAAGCCGTTATTGTGACAAGGTGGCCATCTTCGGCCGCAAGCGGGGCATGATCGACTTCGGGAATCCCTCCGCGTTGCTGAAACTGCTGCCCGGGAACGGCAGAGCCGTGCTTCTCCAGTTCACGGCAAAGCAAGAGGATGCCCTAACGACCCTGCGGACAATCGAAGGGATAGATAGCGTCCTGGAAAAGAAGGACGGGGAACATTTCACGGTATTTTCAGACGAGGGCATCGAGCGGATCAAGGAACGCATCACGAACAAGTTTGGCGCGGATGTCGTCAAGGCACTTATGCAAGTCGACGTGGAGATGGAGGACTATTTTCGTTACAAGAGTTTAGAGACGGTGATCGACAAGTGAGCGTCAACGATCCTTCCGGGCCCCGAAAACGCATCGTGGAGGCCATCCGGCAGTCGGGCCTGCCGTGCTGGCTCACGTTCAAGGAGGGTACCTTTGGCCTTGCCGGTTTCATCGAGTTCCAGACCGATAAAGCATACTTGGAAGTCCTTTTCTTCCCCAAGCAACACCCGAAACACCCCATCACGATTTCAATCTCCTCGAAGGTGCTACCGGTGAAGGAAATCATCGTGGATATCCAACAGAACTTGAAATACAGCGAGAGCGGGGAGTATGCCGATCCGGCCGTGATTCTCGACCGGATCGATCGTTTCAGGCTCGCGTACATCGACAGCGCGAAGGGCCTGCTCAACAAGGAAAAGGACTTGATCGAGAGCGCGTACGAGGTCGCCGGCAGCCCCGGCGAGTACCGGCAAGACATCCTCTTGCACCTCCAAGAAACCGTTTATGTGGTATCGGTCGACTACCGGCGTTATCCCGTCGTGCCCCGGGTCGACATCCCGGCCACCTTGCTCCAGCGCGCGGGATTGAAAGCCACGTCCGACCTGTCCACGTTAAAAACCTGGGAACCGACCGGGAGATTCCATGTCCTTGATATCCTCGACGAGATCTGCACGTTGGCCTGGAAAGGGGATGGAAAAATCGCAAAAGAGTACCAGGTTTTCGATGTTTCTGGTGTCGAGATGCCAGGTCTATTGAAGGGGCTCGATTTCCAGTTGCCGAGAGGCCGGGTGGCAGGCATGATCGTCGAGGGTGCATCGACGAGCGAACTCATCTCGAGGCTCGCGAGCATGCCCGGTGGTGAACAGAAGCAACTAGCGGGAGAGATGCGTGTTTTCGGCAAGCCAGCTTTCCCCGATGATGTATGCATCGTGAACGCAACCCCTCCACCAAACTGTACCGGGAAGAAAGTCAGCCAGATCATAGCCAGCACGCTTGCCCCGCAAGGCCAGGGCATGGTAGCAAGGAAAACCTCGATGCGGGCGCTCATCGACGCGTCTGGTCTCGGTCTTGTCATCAAGGATCGCGTCGAGAACCTCACGCGGATGGACGTGGTCAAGCTCAACATCGCGCGCAACGTTCTACTTGGACGGAAGGTATTTTTCCTCGATTTCAATGCTATCGGTATCAACCGGCTCGAGTATATCCCGTACCAGAAATTAATGCGAGCAGTGGCGCGTGCCTTCCACGTTATTTTCATCATCAGTGGTCCAGGGGCGCTGGTCTCGATCGCGGACCAGATCGTCACGATCACGCCGGATCGCGAGGCCACCAACGCCTCGCTCGAAGCATACCAGGCACAAGTCGCCGGCGACGTCATCACGGTTCACGTAACCGGCGTCCCAGAAGGGTTCATAGAGAAACTAAAAAATACATGCAAGAGCCCCGTGGTCGAGGAGATCCGGTCTGAGCGGTACAAGATCTACTCCACGGGCGATGCGAAAGCCTTGATGGTGCGGATCTACGCGGAGTGCGGGCAGAACATCTACAAGATATCGATATCACCGCCAAAACTCGAGGACTACCTCCAATTCACGCAACTGGCACGATAGAGACCAACCGAGTTGACACGCATGATACAGAACATGTTCGTGAGCACGGAACTGGGCGAGTTGATCTACGCCAAGAACGTGGCCGAGAACCGCATGGAAGTCGACGAGAACTTGTTGATAGGTTTTCTCACTGCAATCGATAATTTCAGCAAGGAAGCATTCAAGACATATATCAAGCTGCTCGATATCGACAACCAGCGAAAGCTCGTGATCCATTACCAGCAAAAGGAACGCATCATCGTGGCTGCCATCGTCGATGGCCGCGACGACGTCGGACTCGTCCAGTCGATCCTGAAAAACCTCGCCGTCAGCTTGATCGCGGAGTACGGCAGCAAGATCGACCCGGAGGGCATCGACAAGGCCTTGATCGACCAGGAGCTCGGCCGGATCCTGAAAGGAAAGGCAGCCACGCGGAATCCCAAGATATCCCTCCTGGCCCTCTTGATCTCGCTCGGGTTCACCTATCCCTTGATATGGGGCGGTATCTTTGCGAGCTACTACATAACCAATAGCATCTTATCCCGCGTCGTGTCCAGCTCGGCCGAGGCCATGTTCATCGTGTTCTTACCCGGCATGCTCTACGTGGTGCTCATATTCACGGCCATCACCTCCATCTTTCCCTCGCTGGTGGCCGGGTTTATATCCGGCCAGTTCAAGCACGCCGTCGTGATCGACATCATTCTCTGGGCTTTCGTGTTGTTGGTCGGGACGTTGATAAGCCGCATTGTCATGGGGAGCTATTTCATCTTCTACATCTTCCTCTCGTACACGCCGGTCGTGATCATCTTCTTGCTTTTTTTTTCCTACGTGGGCGTGCTGATCAGCTCGAAGAAAAAACTGTACAAGTAGAAAAGAACGGATTTACGAAATTCCCTCCTTTTAATCGAATTTCGCGCCGCACTTGCGGCATTGCTTGACCTTTGCATAAACGGCACCGATGCCGCCCATGCCGAACGAGATCGGTCGCGTCTTGTCTTGAACCACGTTGAACGACGTGCCGCCGCAGTTCGGGCACACGGCGCGGACCCCACCAGCCGCGGGTTCCTCGTAACCCGATGCTGCTCCTAAGTCTTCCCACGACGTTTGCACGACGCGGCGGGACTGGGCAGGGGCGGGTGTTTGCTGCTGCGCTGCCACTTGCGACGGCCTGGTCGGCCTTGCCGCCTGCTGGGGGGCTGCAGCGGCTGCTTCCTTTGCTTCAGCGCCGTAAATCGTCCCGCAGCTCTTGCAAGTGTATTTCTTTGCATACAGAAACGGCGGCGTGAACGAGAGCGGCTTGTTCTTGTCGTCGTCCTCGCGGAAGTTGCTTCCACCGCATTTACTGCACGTGCGGCCGCCCCGTGCTTGCGCGGCGGTCTGCACCGGGGCCTCCTCTTGCATGGGTTCTGGCTCTGGTGCTTGGCGCACCGGGGCGGCTCGTTGCCTTGCAACAGGGGCCGGGCTCTCCTGGAAACTTTGCGAGGCCGTGGCCGTGAACCGGGTCGTGGCAGATGGCGCCATCACCGGCTTGGCCTCCACCCACGCATGCTTCTCGATGGGCTGCTGGGCCTGCAACACGTCGCCACCCTTTGTCTTGATCGGCGTGGCGATGATGTCGCGCTCGGGAACGCTGGAGGCGGCGGGCTCGATCTGGATCTGGGGGCGCTCGCGTGCTTGTGGCTGGGGTGCCTGCTCGGCGATTGGCTCTAGCTCGGGTAATGGCTCGACCACGGGTGCCGGCGAGGGGGATGGCACGGGCGCCATCCGCGGTGCCGGTTTGGCCGCGGGCCGCGGCGCCGGCTGTGCTGCAACCGGTTTGGGCGCGGGTGCTGGCGCGGCACGCGGCTGCGGCGCGGGTTGGGCGACGACAGCAGGTGCCGCCCTGGACACGGGCACAGGCGCTGGTGCGGGTGCTGGCGCGGCGCGTGGCTGCGGCGCGGGCTTTGGTGCCACGCCGCCTTCCTTGTGCTGCTTGATCGTGTCCCGCAGCGACTTGGCCTGGTCGAGCGCTTCCGCCATTAACGGGGACAAGTTCAGCGTCCTCGATTGCCGGGTCACGACGTTCGACGCCGCGTCGGTCGCCTTCAACACCCACGTGATCTCCTTGATCTTCCCCTTGCCCTCGACCGGCGGGGCATCGAAATCAACCTCGATCTTGATCTCCTCGGGACTGACGAACTTAGGCAGTGCTGGAAGGGCCGCGAGGCGCTTGATCGGCGCTGGCTTTGGCGCTGCTTGCACGGGTGCTGGAGCCGGCGCCGTGACGGCTGGCCTGGCCCCGATCGGCGCGGGTGCCGGTGCCGCGACGGCTGGCCTGGCAGCGACCGGTGCTGGCGCGGGTGCCGGCGTGGCGATGGCCGGGCGACCAGCGCGGGCAGGGGCGGGGGCCGGTTCCTCGAAAGAGAGCATTAACGATTCTTGGACGACGGGCGCCGCGGCGGGCGCGGGTCGGGGGGCAGCTATAGGCTTGGGCACGGGTGCTGCAGAGGTAATATCGAAGCTCAAGCCCATGCTGTCTCGTGGAGCAGGAGCTGGTGCCGGCGCGGGTTGGGCTACCCCTGGCTTGCCGAGATCGGGCACGGCGAGGCCGAGGGCGCCCAGGATGGCATCCCCGTTGGAAATGTCCTCGTCGTCTTTGCCTTTCTTGTCCTTCCGGCCCATGAGAACGTCGCTCCTACACAGCGGATGTTTGATATATGTAGCTTAAGATTTTAAAAATCGCCTCTCGATAGCGCGCCCAACCGTCCGCACGAATTTTATGCCCGATGCGCTATCCGGGAAGAAAAACACGTGTCTATCGGCATTATAATCCCGATGCAAGGCGTCGATGGAGGGCATCGATCAACCGATCGTGATCGCGGGGGATTTCGCGTACTTTTCAAGTGCCTTTTCATCGATCTTGACACCCCAGCCAGGACCATTGGGGATCTTGATAGTTCCCTTGCCGTATTTCAGCGGGGGATCGATGAGGTCGTCCTCGAACATGACATTGCCAAAAAGCTCGGGGGCATGGCCGAGAACGTCGTGCTTCGCTGCAGCAACATGCGCGAGCATGGCGGACGCGATGCCCAGGGGCTGGCTGTGAATGACCGTGCCGAAGCCCTTCCGCGCCGCGTGTTCGATCATCTTGAGCGCCGGCATCGTCCCGCCGGGGCGCTCGGCGTTGATGCCGATCGCCCGGACCGCCCCGAGTTCCATTTGCGAGACGTAATCCCTGGGGGACGCGCAGCCCTCGTGCGCCATCAAGGGCACCTTGACGCGTTCTTGCACGAATCTCATGCCGAGCACGTCGTTCTTGTCCACCGGTTGCTCTGCCACGTCGATGCCGAACTGTTCGATGGCTTTTATGGCTTGGACCGCGTCTTCAGGCGTGTATGCCTGGTTATAGTCGACACGGAGCCGCACCGACGGGCCGACGGCTTCCCGGATCGCTCTTGAAATCTCCTCGTCGCTCTGGATGCTTCTACCGAGCTTGTACCGGATGGTCTTGAACCCGGCCTTGCAGAACGCTTTCGCGAGCATCACCATGGTCTTGACATCGGCGAGCGGCACGAGCGCGGCCAGGGGAATCTCGTCGACGAGTTCGGGCTTGTTGTCGAGGATCTCCTTGGCCGGCTTCCCGGAAACCTGGCCTGCGAGATCGTAACAAGCAATGTCGAGCAATCCCTTCGCGATCTCGTTTTGCGCGACGTTGTTGTCCATGCGGCGCCAGATCCGCTCCACGTTGGCGGGGTTCTCGCCCAAGATGTACCTTGCCAGGCCGTGCTCGATCACGTCGATGATCTGTACCGGGGTAGCCCCCGATTCCGGCAGCCAGACCAGGACCTCTCCCAGGCCGACTTGGCCGCCCGCCGAGTGCAGCTTGCAGATGACCGCGTCGCCACCTTGCCAAGGCTCCTCGGTCGGGATGGCCATACCATGTCGCCCCTCCCCCGATCGCATCGTATCTTGCACTCCCTCCCTGAAAGGGACGAACACGCGGATCAGCTCGATTTTCTTGATCTCTTCTCGCGCCGTCCATCGTCACCTGTCGTTTTTCTCTTGATTTTTCTCGCTCCAACTTGCGACATCCTTTTTTAATTAACTACGAGCACATAAAAACTCCCCGCCCCACACACATGTCATGGCTCACGATAGAAGCGGTTGGTTCTTGAGATTCTACCGTGCTTCTCGATCGAGGTTCTATTTTCTCGTTATCGGCATCCCGATCTACGTGTTCATGGCCTTTGTTTTCGTCTCGTACATCGTGTTTTTCACCGTGATGCTGTTCTTGCCGTTGGCAGTCGTTGCCCTTGCGATGCTACCGAGAGCCATAAAAACGGGGAATTTTTACTCGTATGGGCTAAAAATCGGTATTATCTTCATGATCGTGTTCACCGGATTGGTACCCAATCCGTCCATCTGGGGCCAGCAGGTCTACCGGCGCCTCGACCACCGGCAGCTCCTCATGCCGTCCGCGCCGGAAGTGCGAGCCTTGAACGACACGTCGAACCTATGGGCATTTATCAGCGACCAGTACAGCGGTGCGACCCCGCAAACCTTCGAAACCTGGTCGATACCAACCCAGACATACCGCGTGTATCGATACATCAGGAGCATCGTCGATTACGCATATGACATCGACACGAACTACGTCTTCGATCACGTTGCCACGCCCGTGGAAGTACTGGCGAGTGGAGAAGACGATTGCCAGGGGATTTCTTGCCTCCTCGCGTCACTCTTGCTCTACATGGGATACAACGCGTACGTGTGCGAGTGCCCTTTTCATTGGTACGTCCGGGTGTTCTACGTTGACGGCAGTACGAACCAGACAACCTACTACGACATCTGGAAAGGAGACACGGAACCTTTCTACATGTTCAACGAGGTCGGCACGATCTTCCCGCAGGACCTCGCGTGGACGATCAACGCGTCGTTCACCTTCGATTACATCCCGCGGAAGTATCTAGAAATCGTGAACGGCACGAACGGCACGCTTGACCTTTCTGTAATTGGCTCATCGTTCCCTGCAACAGACATCCCCGCGTGGGTCGCGTGGGTTGCCATCTTCGGGGTTTGCACGTTGGTCGGTTTCCTGGCATCGGTCTTCGTTAATATACCAAAATACAAGAAGCTGCGATGGTACGAGAAGGTTATTCCCGTCTTTGCCTTTGCCACGCCACTTTTTTTCGGGTTCTATAGCATTATGTTTGTCCCCCTCACGGCGTTCCTGTCACTCGCGCTGCTCATGATCGGCATCGCCGTGTTCATGCTCGACATCGTTTTCCTCGTGAAGTCCATCGTGCAGGCCATCACGCGGCGAAAAGTTACTGAACCAGGGATCAGATGAAAATGAATGAAACCAAGAAAAACGCAGCCATGGCCTTGATAGAGAAGGCAGAGCAGCGGATGCGGGAAAACGTGGATGACGAGATCGAGGCGGCAAAGGCCGGTGCTTTCCACACGGGGATAGACATAAGGAAATACGAGGCGGCGAAGGCGATGTTCGAGGAAGCACTCCAGCTGGAGCCCGGGAACCAGCAAGCACTCGCGGGCATTGCAGACTGCAATGAACTGCTGCGCGGGTACGTTCCTGTGCAATGCATGGTGCCCGTGGGTAGCGTGATGGATATCGAGGGGCTTTTACGAGTCGAGGGCGTCTCGCCTTCGCGCCGGGAGGCTCCCGAACCTGAGAAGATGCCATGGGAATTGCTACGAGAGAAGCGACGGCGAGATCGCGAAAGATTAGCATACACCGGCGCCATGTTCGGCAAAGCTGTGGAAGAAGCCGATGCGCAAGTCGAAAAAATCGTTGCAAAGGCAGTGGCAATGGCAAAAAAGGATCCCCGCAATGCACGGGCGATCCATGACGCGGCCGTGGCGGAGATCGGGACGTTCCAGGAGCGCCTGGACCGCGGTTGGAAGGGCCATGGTCCCGCGGTTCGCGATGTGGCACTGGCGAGGCTCGATGCAGCGTTCAAAGCGATCGATCGTTAACGCGCGCGTTAACTAGTTAATGCCGCCTTCACGATGGTAGCTGCGAACATGGTAGCTGCGAAGAGAAGCATCGTCGTCGTCGTGCTCGACGGGGTAGCCGACGTTCCCATCTCCCCGGAAGACCAGCGTACCCCGCTCGAGCTGGCCAAGGTTCCCAACCTGGATCGCATGGCTCGGGAAGGCCTCAACGGCTACATCCACTGCACCGGGTACTGGAAAGTTGGCGGATCGGACACGTCACACGCGGCGCTGCTCGGGTACGACCCGTTCGCGCCGGGCGCGTACACGGGTCGCGGGCCGATAGAGGTGGCCGGGACTGGCGTCGATCTACTGCCAGGCGATGTCTCGATCCGGTGCAACTACGTCACGGTCAAGGGGAGTGATCTCGTCCTCGTCGACCGTACCGCCAGTTATGTTCGCGAGGGCGTGGTCGAACTGGCAAGGGCGATCAACGAGCAGGTTCAATTATCCGACCCGAAGGTCAAGTTCGAATTCCGCAATTCTCAAGATTACAGATGCGTCGTTTATTTTCGCGGCCCAGGGATCTCCGCGAACATCAGTGACATGGATCCATCTTACGATATCATCGTTGACTCGCCCGAGATAAGGGCAGATCTTAAGGCCCGGCCCAGAATCGTTGACTGCAAGCCCCGCGATGGGAGCCCCGAGGCCAAACATATGGCCGAGTTGCTCTCCGAATGGGTGCACGAGGTTTACCGCGTGCTCGACCAGCACCCCGTGAACCTTGAACGGCGCAGGGCCGGGAAACCGCCGGCGAACTGCGTAATGCCGCGGGGCGCGGGACCGACGCCGGTGTACAAGTCGTTTTTCGATAAGTGGGGGTTGAAGGGTGCTTGCGTCGCCGGCACGGGGCTCATCAAGGGCATAGGCAAGCTCGCGGGTATGCATGTGCCGCACGTGCCCGGCACGACGGGGTACATCGATTCCGATCTGATGGCGAAGGGGCGGGCGGCGATCCAGTGCTTGGATGAAGGTGCCGAGTTCGTGCTCGTACACGTCGAGGGCACCGACGAGGTCGCGCACGACAAGAATGTGCCGGCGAAGGTCAAGATGATCGAGAAATCGGATGCGATGGTTGGTTATATAATGGATAATCTCCCAGAAAATGGCATAATGGCTGTACTCTCCGATCATACCACGTCGAGCGTAAAGGGTGACCACACTGCTGATCCACCGCCCGTTGCCATCTGGATGCCCAGGCCCACGTACCCGACCGACTCGGTTCGGGCTTACTCGGAGCACGAGGCGTGCAAGGGCAGCTTGCACCACATTGAAGGGAAAGACTTATTGCCACTGATGCTGAAGCTCGTTCGCCCTTGAACCGCTGGTTCACACGGTTCTCGCGTGGGCGTCGTGGCGAGTCATATGGAGACGAGGGACTTTTTGCCGCGGATCCTCGGCCTTTTCACCGCGGAGGAGCTGAAGGCTTTGGGGAAGGAGATAGAAATAAAGGGCATGTCTAAATTGTCCAAGGGCGATCTCATCAAGGCAATCATGACCCAAATCCCTGAGGAAGCAATATCTCGGCTTGTAAACGGCAAGGGAAAGAAAAAGGTTCAAGAAACTATCAAGAACGCCTTCATATTACTCGGTGGAGGGTCCATCGCCACCGAACGCATCGCAAGCATCAAGATCCAAGGAGACGATATCGTCGTGAAGGTTGACGGGATGCAATGGACAACCTTGTGTACATCCAAGATCGCTCGCGCGGGTGCGCCGGACTTCGACCACACGTGCACTTGCAAAGCCGCGGAAACGGGAGCGTTCTGTATCCATTTCTGGGCGGCACTCTTGCAGTTGATGGCCGAAGGAAAGTTGTCGATTACCGCAATCGGACCGCTCGCCGACCTGGCTGGTGCCATCATCGAATCGAACTTAAAAAACGTCAAGCCGAGGGCATCCCTCTCATCAAAGGTTCCAGGGGATTTCGGCAGCAAGCCTCTTGACCAGTTGCTGCAGGCCCGCACGATGGAGGGCCGGTACAAACGCGCCATAGAAGAACTCAGCAAGGGTGGAACTCTTAAGCCGGAAAAGCCGTCGAAACAATCGAAAATAGAAAAACCTATCAAAGCCGCAAAACCAGCTGGGAAATCGGTGGCAAAGAAAGAAAGCGATGCCGGCACTGCAAAACCAGGGCAGAAAGCGAAAAAACCACCCGCGGAACCCTATCGTGTCGAGATCAAGTTCGTGAAGAACGAACCGGGGCCACCAGCAAAGATTCTTGCGACGCTCGTCAAGGTCACCGAGGCGGGAAGGAAGGTATTGCCCATTCATGTCCTCATTGACGAGGCAGATAGGTTGCTTGCCCACGACGGGTGTATGGATTTCGAAATGCGATTGCGCCGCAAGCAGTTACTGTGCAAGCACCTCTTGCAAGTGTTCCTCAACATCGACGAACATGTGGCACGGCGGTTGCTTTGGAACCTTGATGCGTTCGAATTCGCCAGCATCATACCAAGCCAGAAGGATGCCCCGCTCACCCTTCCCGAAGCGGTCATGAAGTTGAAGCCCGACGTGCGGGTCGGGGACGACGACACGCTGAAGGGAAAAATCCTGGATTATTTACTTGTCAACGAGGGGTTCCCCGAGAAGTTGCGCGTTGATGCCATCAAGAAAGAGCTCGGGGAAATGGCGGTGGCCTTGCTTCCGGTGATGGTCGCCGAGAGCATAATCGAGGAATTCCCGCCCGGGCATTACAAGCCGAAATGACGTGGCGGTTTCTCACGTGCTTCCGAATGCCTTTAAATGTGCGGCGATCATCGTCTTGAGGGTATCTGCGCCCGTGCCAACCTTCGCCGAGAACGGGAGCAGGTTACTCTGCGGAAACGAAGGATTGCTGGACAGTTTCAGCGCCTCCTTGATGTAATCGAGTTCGGCCTCGACTGTTTGCATTCGCAGCTTGTCGATCTTGTTCGCGAGCACGACCGTGGGGATCTTGAACCCTTGCAAAAAATCAAACAGTTCCTTGTCAAAGGGAATTGAATCGGCGTGCTTGTCGAACGCGGTGCGAAACGTCTCGATGTTGACGACCTCGATGGCGAGAAACATTTCTTGATGCCGGTTTTCGATGAAGGAGATGATCTTGTCTTGCACCTCGCCCTGGAACTTTCTCGACGCGTGCGCCATGTACCCGAAGCCCGGGAGATCCACGATGGTGTATTCCCCGTTGTCTATCTCGTGAAGCCCCTTGGTGACGCCCGGTTGCTTTCCCACCTTGATTTTTTTCCCGAGAGCCTTGGGCGCGAGGAGGCGGCAAAGGCTACTCTTGCCGGTATTGCTGCGTCCGATGATGGCGAGCAGGGGCTTTCTCGTGGAAAGAGCCACGCGATTCACCTGGTAATTATCTGACAATGTGTCCCCGAGAAGAATTAGAATAACTTGTCATTGCTGAAAAAATCGTTGATCATCTTCTTTTCTTCCTTTTTCGTGACGACGGGGCGCTTGGACAGCGGCGGCCCGACTTGCTTGAGCAGGTCCTGCAGCTTCTTGCGGTTCACGTCGAGCTTGAACTCGCCACCGCGCTTGAAAAGGACGACGGGCTTTTCGTATAGCATTACTTTAATCAAGGTCGACAAGCCGAAATTGAACATGTGCTCGGGTAACACGTCTACCGGGCTCTTGCTTAGTGGTTCCTTCAATGCCTCGTATAATACCTTTTTCGACGCGGTACCCGTTTCGGACTTGAAGGCAAGGAAATAGAGGCAGTGGTACCACGTCTTCGAGGTCGAAGCTTTCGCTCGCTGGAGGAATTCTTCCTCCGTAACGAAATGCTCTTCCTCGGCTTCGCTGCGCTCCTCGAGCTGCTTCTGGATCTTCTCGGCGACCTCGCTCGACACGTTTTGCAGGGCTGCTGCCGCGTCCTGGCCCGACTCGATTGCCTGGACGGTCGTCGCGATGGCTGTTGCCTCCTCCTTCTTCACGTCCTCCATGGCGCTGAATATCTCTTCCAAATCCGCTTGCGAATCGAAGATGGAGAAATCATCTTCCCCGACAAGCGCGACAGGTTCTTGCCCTGGCTGTGCCTCCGGGATGGCCGTACCAGATTCGGGAGTTGTTTGTCCAGCCGGTAATTCCGCGGGAGATGCTGCTGGTGGTGCTTGGCCCGCTGGTGCTTCAGCGGGAGGTGCGACGGGCGCCGCTTGCTCGGCCGGTGCATCCGTGTGAGGTGCTACGGTCGCTGCTTGCTCGATTGGAGCTTCCGAGGGCGGTACCATGGGCGATGGTTGCTCGGCCGGTGCTTCCGTTGGAGCAGCTGCTGGTAAAGGGGCATGCTTGCCTGGCGCTGCCTCGCCTTTTGATCGCGATTCTCTTTCTTTCTCAGCTTCAGGCTTGCTTTCACTTTTGGTTTCAGATGAAGCCGACCCCTCTTGAACCGGTAGCTCGGGAATGGTGGGCTCGCTTGATATTTTGTCCGCTTCCTCGAGTTCGGGTGTTGCAGCTGCGCCCGTGGCCGTGGTCACGTCGGTGCTCGTCGTGGCTGCTTCTCCGCTGGCGTTCCCCGCTGGTTCCACGGGCCCTGTCGACGTGGGCTTGGTCCCCGCGTCCGTGGTCGCGGTTCTTGTCGTTGTTTTTTTCTTTCCCGTCGGCAATCACCGGTTAACCGGCTCAGCGTGGCATCGGTAAGATAGCGATACTTCGATTATCAATATGGCGCCCGTTGTATAATAATGGGACCCCCGCCGCGTAATCTTATTATGATAACCATCATCATCCTCTCCGAGAATCCTAACCGGGTGCAAGAACGTGGTTATCGAGTTTAGCAAGGTCAAATTCATAATCTTCGATTTCGATGGAGTGCTCTTTAATGGATTAGAAGCGATCAAGCTTGGTGTAAAATCAGGCATAGAAAAATATGGATTGAAAGTAGATTTCAACCAAGCAGTCGATCAAATTGCCGCACTCATCCAGAAACTTATGAGTATCCCTATTCCGAAGATCGTGCTCGGTTCCTACAAGCTACTGAAGGATCTCACTTTCCTGGAAGGAATGACCTACTTCAAGAAGCTACAGATCGGGTTGTCGATCTACCAGGAATACCTCAAGGAGGTGGAGAAGCTGAGGATCTACGACGGGGTCGAGGAGATGCTTTCTATCCTCAGCGACAAGAGCATCAAGTTCTCCATCCTCACGTCTGGCCTGAAAGCTTCTGTCGTTGAAAAGCTCAAGAAGTTCGGAATCGATCGATACTTCCCGGAGGAATTAATCATCGGCGCGGGCGACGTGACACCCGGCCACGTGAAACCGGATCCCGAGGGCATAGAGATCATCGTCAACAAGGCAGGCGTGAAGGCACTCGTCGATGCGAACGGCGTGGTTATGATCGGCGATATGCACACGGATATAGAGGCGGGAAAGCGCGCGTTCGGGGGCAAGGGCGTCAAGACCGTGGGTATCCTTTCCGGCTACGATTCCAAGCTTGCCAGCAGCGGCGCCGATCTCGTGCTGGAAACGACGACGCAGCTGCTCAACCAGTTCCGCTGAAAAACGCGATTCAAGGGCCTTTCACAGGGGCGCCCTCGTCAGCCCTCTGTTTTTCCTTCTCGAGCTTCGACCTGATGCGGTAGTACGACGTGAAGTCGGCGCGGTCAAGCGTGATAGAAACGATGGGAATGTTGATGTTATCGCAATGCTCGATGATCTTGCTTATCATGACCCGGTCGATGTCATCGGCAAATATCTTGACGTCGTTCCGGCCGGTCTTGATGACGAACTTGACTTCCGGTAGCGACCGGATCGAGTCGATGATCTCATCGTTGAGCTCGGCCACCTCGAGCTTGATGGCACGCCCCTCGCATGGGAGGAGCTTGTTGATGAGTACCTCGGGATCGCCGAACTCGATCACGCGGCCTTTATCGAGCAACACAATCCGGCTGCAATACTGCGCGATCTCGAGATCGTGGGAGACGATGACGACGGAGATGCCGAGTTTCTTGTTGAGGTTCTTTAAATAGTTGAGTACCTGGATGCGAAGCGATATATCGAGCCCCGTAGTCGGTTCATCGAGGAGCAAGATCTCCGGGTCGTGTATCATGCCGATGGCGATGCTCACGCGTTTCTTCTCGCCGCCTGAGAGGTACTTGGCCTTCTTGTCCATCAAGGCCTCCTTGAACCCGAGGATGCCGAGCACCTCCCGCCCGCGCTGCTTTATCTGCACGTCGGAGACGCCCGAGAGGTACATCTTCCCGAAGTAATACACGTTTTCGAGGGCGGAGAAGTGGTCATACACCGAGATCAGCTCCAGCTGTGGCACGTAGCCGAAACGCTTTATGGCCTCGTTCTTGTGGTGCACGACATCGATGCCGGCCACGTTGACAGTGCCGTGGGAGGGCTTCATCTGCCCGGTGATGCACCGGAGAATCGTGGACTTGCCCGCCCCCGACTCGCCGATCAAGCACAAGATCTCGCCTTCGTAGGCGTAAAAGCTCACGTCCTTGATGATGGTGATCTTGTTCCTCTTGGCCTTCATGGGAAGGCCAATCTTCGTGCTGGTAACCGTCACCGTGACGTCTTGCAGGTCGATGATCTTGCGGCGCCCCCGCTCGCCGGAGGGAAGGCCAGGGCCAGGCGGAATGGGAATCTCCAGGTCAGATCGCCCCCTTCTTCATCTTGAAGGAGATGAAGGCTGCCACGTAGAATACCGTGCCGAACGCGAGCTGTGGCCAGATATAATCCCACATGTAGGCGAGAGTCACCGACTTGTACGCGATCAGCTTGATCCCGTCTTGGGCATACCCCATCGGGAAGATCTTGTCTAATCCCTTTATGAAAATCCCGCTACCAAGGATGAAGATCATCATGAAGCCAAGCAAGAAGAACTGGGATCCTTGCAGTTTCGTCGTGGCCAGGGTCGACATGAAGACGCCCATGCTCACGCCACAATAGGATATGAATGCGGAGAAAAGCCACGCAGAGAGAATGTCGCCAGGGAACTTCAAGTTTAGCGCGAGATATGGAAATAAAACCAGCACCGCCGACTCAACCATCTCCAGGATCGTGTACGCCGCGACCTTGGCCGAGATGATCTCGAACCGCTTGCTCGGGGTGAGCGAGACCCGCATGATCGGGTTGTCGCCGACCACGCTCTGCGTCGCTAGCATCAGCGCCGAGGCCATGAGCGTGATCGATATCACCATGGGCCACGCCGTGAACACGGGTGAAGGGATCTGGTATTGGTCGTCCGTGTTGTAGTTGATCTCGTCCTCGGTGAAGTTGTAAGCCACCTTGAAATCCTTGATCGCGTCGTTCACCTTCATTGCCATCAATGGCTGGGCCAGGATGTACAGCGCGTCCGCATAAAACGAGACGAATGCAGGGAGGTGCGCGCTCACGTTGAACTCGAAACCGTTGCCGATCACGACGAACCCGATGATGTGCTCGTAGTAGAGGCTCACGTTCGCATCGTGTACCGTGCCGAACCGTGTGAGCGTGACCGAAGGTTGCTCGGCAAGGATGCCGATGAACTCCTCGCTCAGCACGTAACGCGGGTCGCCCACCGACGTGTCGAGGTTGACGACGCCCATTTTCGCCTCCCTGCCAGCAACGAGGTTGTCGATCATCTTGCCGCCAACCGAGCCCGTGAGGCCGAGCGCCAGCATCGCCGCAGTGGGCAAAATGAAGATGATGGCCAAGGCTTGCTTGTCCGCCCAGATCGATGCTAGCTCCTTCTTCACCAGCGTGAAGAAGCGCATCAGCGCGAACTCGCGCTTTCCGATCTTGGTGCTCGTGGCGTTTCACCTCAACGTTGCTAGTCTTTTTCTTTCACTCGTTCCTATATTGTTTTACCTTGTAAAGAAAATAGTCTATCATATCAATTTCGGCTTTCGGCTCGATCCGGTGAACTTGATACCCGCCGTCAGCCAGCGTCTTGAAGATCTTGTCGTAGAGCTGCTGGTTGAGGTCCTTCGCAAAAACTCGTATCGAGCCACCACGCTGCAAGATAAGGTCGATGTCATCGATCTTCTTCAGCAGATCGATGGCGTCGGGATCGAAACGTTCCAGCGTGAATTCCGCGGCATAACCGCCACCTGGCAATCGCTGCTTGAGCTCGGTCGGCGAGCCAAACTCGAGAAAACCCTTCCCTTTCATAAAAACCGCCACCTTGTCACAATACTCGCCCTCCTCGGGGTAATGGGTTATCACGACTTGCGAGACCCCGTACTGCCTGCTGATCTTGTCCAAGTACGACCAGAGCTCGTGCCGTGTCGTCGGGTCGAGGCCAGACGTCGGCTCGTCCAGGAAGAGAACTTTCGGGTTGTGCACGAGTGCAATGGCGATGCTCGTGCGTCGCTTCTCGCCGCCGGAGAGCTTGTCGACTGGCTGGTTCGCTTTTGAAAAGATGCCGAGATCCCTGAGGATCTCCTTCCCGCGCCGGATGAGCTCTTGCTCGGGGATTCCGTATTGCGATCCGAAGTGGATGATATTTCGCAGCGGCGTGTAAGTGAGGTACATTTTTGACAGGTCCTGGGGAACGTACCCGTAGAGCGGCGTGATGGCTTGCTTGTCGCGTGCGTTCTCCCCGCAAATCCATATCTTACCCTCGTAATCTTTTATGTCGCCGATGATGGCTTTCAGCGTCGTGGTTTTTCCAGCGCCTGACTCGCCAACGATGCCGAGTATCTCACCATCGTTGATCGAGAAGTTCACGTTCTCGATGATCGGCTTGCCCTTGACCCCGTAGTCGACCGTGAGGTTCTCGACCTCGAGAACCTTGTCGTACTTCTTTATCTCGGTACCGATTTTCGGGTCGAGGATGATCTTCTTGGCTATGACTTGTTCCGTGTTGATATATCCAAGGCCTCCGATCCGGATAATCCGTCCTTTATCCAACTGGTTCCCCTGGCCGACGATGCCCTGGTCGAGCAGCAATAAGAAGTATTCATGTTTTGGGAAAGCGTGCTGGATGACCCTGAGCACTTTACCGGAACCAAAGAAGGTTTGCTTGGTCTTGGACCAGATACCGAACACCTGGGCCGAGACCTGGATAGTCGCAAGCACCTTGTTCAGGTAATTGCACGCGTCCTGGATCTCACGGCCGTCGAAAAACCGCCGCGTGTCGTAATTCTTCTTGAACTGGTTTTCCAACTGGATCGCGAACGCGCGCACGTCCTCGGCACTCGTGTTTTGGCTCCCCACCGTGAGGATGGTGCCCTCTGGAATGGATACATCCCCGATCGTGCCTTGGACGATGCTCACCGCGATGTAATTCTTCCGGAAGCCACGAACCGCCTTTATCATGAACCCCTGGATCTCGATCTCTTTAAAGACCTCGAACTTCGAAATATTCTTCGGGATATACCCCTTGCCGTCCTTTTGCCACTTGATCAACTGTTTCGACAAGCCAAAACCCGCGCGGATCAAGGCCTTGGGAAGATTTTTCACGACGCCCTCGATGTTGAACGTTTCAGACCCGTGGATGTTTACAAGAATTTGCTCATCCTCCCGGTCTATGGCCCATTCGACGGCTTGCTTGAATTCATCGCCGCTGAACAGCACGGATTCGAGGACTCGAGGCGTCGACATTTAATTCACTTGTAGTGAAATAATGTGGAACTAATGTAACTGCTTGTAAAAAAAGTTTCAACCAATCTTGCCGGCGCGAATGCGCGTGTGGTTAAAAAGATATTATGCTAGCCCTCCATTGATCGCATCAGTGATCGCCATGTCCCCAACCTCGCCCAGAGCTCGTGCAGTCGTTTCCAGAGCCGTCTCAAGCGCCTTGATCATCGTGTCCATGGTCATGCTATCGTTCTCGCCTCTCTTCACCCCCGGCATTTCGCAAGCCTCGATGAATGGCAGCACCTTCGGAGTCGATGGCCCGGTCTTCGTCGATCCCGAGCTTGTCAAAGCGATCGAGAACGCCGGGGAAGGCGTGACCGTGGACTGCTGGTTCTTGTTCCACGATTGCAGCGCGAGGGATGCTTGGTTGAGCCAGAACCCGGTCGGGAACGCCCAGAAACACGATCTGGCTCAAGGAATCTCCTTCAGGGCACCCGCGTCCCGTGTCAAGCAATTGCTAATCGAGGACGGCGGGCGGCACATCAAGAGCGCGTGGCTGGAGCGGCGGATCAACACCCGCACGTCGTTAATAGCCCCGAGCAGTTCCCCGTCCGAGCCGGCCCCGCCGGGCGCCGGTTTAGACGCCGCGCTGAACATGACCGCGTTCAGGGCAGCCAAGCAGGTCGACGGCCGGGGCGTCATCGTCGGCCTGATGTCGACTGGCGTCGGTATGCACCCTGACCTTTCCGCCGTGTATGATGTGAACGGGACGAAGGTCGCATCGAAGGTCATCGCGAACGTGAGCTTCGTGGACTGGGACCCGCTCTATATCGACGTGAACGGGGAGGGCACGTACCTCGCCGGCATCATCGCGGGCACGGGGAACGCGTCCAACGGCACCTACACGGGCGTGGCACCCGGGGCGCAGATCATCAACGCCAAGTGCGTGGATTTCATCGGCATCACGATCTGGCAGTGGGCGATCTCGGCCATGGAATTCTGTTACAGCCACGGGGCCGACATCATCGTTGCCGGATGGAACATCATCGGGTATCCAGGCGATCCGCTAACCGTGGCAGTTGGCGAGGTGACCCGCCGCGGGATAACCGTGATCTCCGCGAGCGGCGACATAGGGCCATCCTACATGACCGTCAACACGCCCGGAATGGCGGCATCCGCCTTGACCGTTGGTGGCGCGGACACGACAAGGGGTTCCGTCGTACCGGCTGCCTTCTCTGCACGTGGTTCGACGCTCGAGCTCATGGAAAAGCCAGACGTGCTGGCGCCCGCGGTCAACATCACCTCTTGCCTCCCGAACTTCAATCTCGGGGCCATATCGAGCTATGTAAACCTCCCGATCAACATCTCGTCGAGTTACGGGACCCCCCTCCCAACGAATGGCAATTACACGACTGCAAGCACCACTGGCGCAGCCGCCGCGTATGTTGCCGGCGCTTGTGCGTTGTTAATGCAGCATTACAAGTTCGCAAGGCCTGAAACATTCAAGGACGCTTTCTTGAACACGGCAATCGACCTTGGCAGCGAGCCCAACATCCAGGGACGAGGCCTCGTCGACATCAACGCGGCATGGGCGTACATGAACGAGCACCCCTCGAACATCTCGTCGACACGTTCCTACACGCCGGCGATGCTCTACTTGGGCTTCGTGCCCAACTTTAACTTCACGGGCCCGGTGAATACGACTTCCTTGTGGTTCGTGTCCAGCTACGGGACACAAAATTTCTACACGCATTTCGTGCAAAATTCGACCCCGGTAGGGAACGAGCGCAGCGTGACCCACTTGCTTGAAGGGATGTTCGGGCTATACCATGACGACGAGTTCGGGTTCCTGCTCATGGATGCGGTCTACCGGGAAATGCACCTCACGCACGTTGGCTTTTACTCGCGCGCCGTGTCGATGCTGGACCACCAGGGGAAGCTGCTGGTCATCATCACCGCCGAGACCTGGATCTCGTCGCTCAGCACGATGCGGCTCACGTTCGACATCGTAAACGTCGGCAGCACGGCGGTCAATAACCTGTCGATCCATTCCTGGACCAAGGCGGATCTCGACTTGCAAGGCACCGACATCCTCGGCATGGCCGCGGACGACGAGGCCGGTTACATCGCGGGCCAGGACATGCTCTACGTGAACGACACGAGCAAGGGGCCAAATAACCAGTCTTTTTACGTCGTAAAGGCAAGCCGCCCCTCGAGCGGGCACGCGGTCGGCGGCCTGACCGACACGATCTCGTGGATCCAGAATTCAAACACGACGTTCGCTGGATCGACGGGCGGGGATCCCGTCGACAACGCCACCATCGCGGCCAAGTACAACCTCACCAGCTCGCTGGCGCCCGGCGAGAGGACGTCGATTAGCTTCTCTTCCGCGTGCGGGTTCGATTTTGCCACCACGATCAGCCAAGCGAATTTCACCCTGGATGGCTGGATCCAACCCGTTATCCACGATATCGTCGTCGTTTCCACGGGCATCGACCGCATGTACGAGGTCGACCAGGTTATCCAGACGAGGGCGCTCGTCATCAACATCGGCAACAATCCCGTTAACGACACGCAAGTTGTGTTCAGCACCGGGCGCGTGCTGAGAGAATCGACGGAGGCACATGTCGAATACTGGAACCTGGGGGACGTGCAACCCTTGCAATTTGCGTGGATCGATGCGTCGTGGGCGCCGACGACTGAATACATGTACACGTCCGCGTGGATTGCTGCGGATCAAGAAACCGTCAATAACTTACTTGCCAGCTCAGGTGCCCTCACCTACGGCAACATCAGCAAAGTCGCCGAGGACCTGATCAATTTTGATCCAACGAACATGTCCGTGAGCGACCTCATCGCGCTCAACGGTAGCATCGGGCAGATGATCGCCGGGACGGGCACCGAGGACAACCCTCTCGACAACATCTTCATCCGGGACATCTTCGTGTATAACCGGATGCGCATGTTCATGAATACCACGGGGGACTATCGGCCGTACGCGGGCATCAGCAACAACCGGCCCTGCAGCGCGCCCATGAAACCCGAATACATCGGCGATTATTCATTGTACAACCTCACCATCTATTCAACGGTGCCACTCACTGGCTTGCGATATATCGCCGAGGGAAACGCGTCCATCAAGTTCGTCGAGAAACTCACCAATCTACTCGATTCGGGTTCCAAGGGAACCGGAACCATCCCGTCTAACGCCAGCACGGGAACTGTCATCACACTATTCATTGATAACACGTTATTGCGGTTCCCCCAGAACGGGCACTATCGTTCGGTTATAAACTTCACGTCCGACCAGGGTTTCATCGACACGGTCGTCGTCGACTACACGATCAAGCTCCCCAGTGCCAAGGTGTTCTTCGACACGCAGCACAACGACTTGCTGGGCATCCTGACGGGCGATCAGCGGGACATGATCATGGCCTCGTACAACCAGTTCTACCAGCTCGGCACGCGATGGAACTATGACATGGACGAATACATCGTTTTCAGCAATTATTCGAGCATGATGATCGAAAACATGAGCTTGTTTTCGTTCTACGATGTAATCATCATACCCGATCCTGAAATCGGCTTTGATGCCCAGGACATCGCCATCCTTGTTGATTATTATAACAATGGCGGGAAAATCATCGTGCTCGCCGATGCGGACATGGGTAACGCGTCGGGTTTTGGCCTCCCCGGTTCGGGCTCGTCCGGCCTCGGCGGCCTCTCGGGGAGCATAGATTTCTCGTTCGATTTCGATTTCAATGCAATCCATGACCTCCTTTCCGGCGCGGGAAGCATTCCCGATTCATGCAATATCACCGGCTTGGATGACCTCGTTTCCATCTTCGGCTTCTCGTTCAACAAGAGCTACACGAACTCGACCACCATTTCAAATTTCACGGCAGGGCATGCCATCACCACGGGGTTCGGCAGCAGCGCGTTGGAACTTTCTTCCTATTCCACCTTCTCCATCACGGGCAACGCGAGCATGAACACTGTACTTGCACGGGATAGTTTCGGCAATCCCGTCGCGGCGATCCACGAGAACCTGACAACCGGCGGGACTTTTGTGTTACTCGGTGACTCAAATTTCATCGACGCGTACCACATCAACCAGGCGAACAATTCCGACTTCGCGGGCAGGATCTTGCAGTACGTGCTCCGCTATGGGCTGCAAGCAGAATACGTGCTGTCGAATCCTTCGATCCAGATGAATGACACGCTGTTCATCCAGGCAACGTTGAACTCCACCTTTCCGAACATCCCGATGACAGAGGTACTTGGCATCATCGCGTACGTGCACGTCGAAACGCGGGAGATGATATTGCTACAATTCTTCCCGACTGTCGGCGATTCCTTCACGACGTTCCTCGCGTCGGGCGGCTTGTCGCTCGGCGGGTACACGTTCCCCGCATTCAACCACACGGGCGAGTATTACGCGTTGATCATCTTCAATCACCCGTCGGTAGCCGGACTGTATAGCGTGGTGCACTTTTCAATCGTGCCGCGCGTGCCCGAGCCTCCACCACCTGGCATCAACCCGAGCAGCAGCGCGATTCAAGGGCTCATCATCTTTTCAACCACAACGACGATCCTCGTGCTCATCTATTTCCAGGCCCGGCGGAAGCAAGAGGAGAGCATGTCCGTCCCGGAGCTAAACGAAAAGGTGGTGCGAGAAGCGGAGAACTTGAAGATGGAATTGCAAAACAAGGTCACCTTGATCACGGAGCATATACTTTACAAGAAGCAGACAGAGGATTATCGCGCCCAATTAACGAGTTTAGATGAAAAAATCCGTTCGTTATTCAAGACAGTCAAAAAAATTAGGAAGTTCAAGAAGGGCTTGACTAAATTCAGTTCTCTCTAAAAAAAAAGAAACGATGCTCGTGGGAACGCGAGCGTCGAGGCCGGCAAGGCCGGCAAGGCCGGTAAGGCCGGGGTGGCGCGTCCCGGCTGTTCGGCGCCGCGTTCCAGGACCTCCTCAAGCACTTCAAGGGCAACATCCGGTTCCTCTGGAGCGAGACCCGCGCCGGCTCGCCCAAGCCGCAGGCGGTCTGCGAGGCCATCGGCCTCCAGCCGTGCGGCGTGCTGCCCGGCAAGGACGCGTTCTTCGGCCGCCGCGAGACCCCCGTGCTCATGGCCATCTACTCGTCTTCGGCGTGGAGGAGCAGGGACACGCGCATAAAGCTGATCCCCGAGCTCGTGCCGCTCTACGAGGCCATCCGGGGCATGCACCGCCCCATGCGCAAGGACGACCTGCAGGTCGCCGGGCCCGCCCCGCCCGCCAGGATACGCTGCAAGGCGGCCGTGGACGTGGCGCCCTTCGTGAAGCAGATCGGGTACACGACGTACATCTTCACGTGCGAGAAGACCGGCGAGTCGCTGTCCATCAACGTGAACCGCCAGTGCGCGAACGCCGAGGGTATGGAGCTCCACTGCACAAGAACCTTCTTATTTTTCCCCAACCAATACGGTCATACGGCGTAGGCAGAGCGCGTGGAATTGTTCATGACCCAGCAAAAACTCGATGAAAGCCCGTTTAAAGACCTCACAAAGACCGATTTCGAGCGTATGCTGGAGGATTATAATGCCCAAGTGATTCGAACCTATCCGAACGCGTGCAAGAGCGTCAAGGTCTGGGACGAGAGCCTACGCGACGGGGAGCAATCGCCGGGCGTGTTCTTGAAAGTGGATGAAAAAATTCTCCTGGCCAAGATGCTTGACGAGATCGGCGTGCGGGTTATCGCGGCCGGGTTTCCAGCAGTGTCCAAGGACGAGCTCAGCATGGTCAAGGCCATTTGCAGGGAATCGTTCACGATCGCGAGCATCGCCGCGGTCTCAAGGACGCTCAAGGAGGACATCGACGCGGTTCTATCCACGGGCTGCGCCGATATCATCTTCTTCGTCCCCGTTTCTGACTTGTTCTTGAACCTCGTGCTGAAAAAGCAGCTTAACCAGGTCCTCGCGAACCTCGAAACGGCTATTACCTACGCGAAAGACCACGGCCTGAATATTTCCATCGTCGCGGAGGACGCGTCCCGTGCCAAGATCGAGAACGTGCTCGAGTTCTTCCGGTGTGGTCTCGATCACGGGGTAAAACGCCTTGTATACGCGGATACAGTCGGCGTGTTGTTTCCCGAAACGACCCACGTCGTCGTCCGCAAGATCATCGATGGCTTGAACGAAAAACACAAGGACAAGTACGAGCTCGGCATCCACGTGCACAACGACTTCGGCATCGCCACCGCGAACACGTTCGCCGGGGTGCTCGAAGGCGTTGTCTTTCCACACGTGTGCATTAACGGCTATGGCGAGCGCGCGGGCAACTGCGCACTCGAGGAGGTTGCTGTCGGCCTCGAGATGAACGGTATAAAGACGGGGATCAAGCTGGAGAAAATAGCCGAGCTTTCCAAGGTGGCGGAAGAATATTATGGGATCCCCATAACGTCACACAAGCCGATCATCGGTAACCAGTGTTTCGCCCACGAATCCGGCATCCACATCAGCGCCTTGCTCATGCACCCGCTCACGTACGAGCCGATCCCCCCCAAGAAGGTCGGACGCCGCCGGGAATTTTATCTCGGGAAGTTTTCCGGCACGAAATCGATCCAGGAAAAATTGTCCCAGGTCGGCATGGAGTTCCCCCGCAATATACTGCACGAGATCGTCGAGCTGGTGAAGTCGAAGCAGGAAAAGCGGGACAAGGAAGCGCGGCGCAAGATCTTCCACAACATCATGAACGAGCTCGACGAGATCCGGATGGGCGTGACCGACGCGGAGTTCTGGGGTATCGTTCGCGAGGTCGTCAAGAAGCACGAGCAGTACCAGGACCGTGTAAAAGACATCCCGAAAGAAAAAGACGCCAAGACCCCATAATCATTCGTCCCGGAAATCCGCGCCGAGCATGTCCTTGAAATAACAGACCGCGCATTGCTTGCAGAGGACCTGGCCCCCGATCGTGACGTGATCACCGGGCTCGAGCGATTTCTGGCAGTTCTTGACCGCACACCGCCGCCGCCGTTTCGAGACGTCGTCCATTGGTTCCCGGGTTTATCTTGGAAAGCGACCTTATTATCTTCGTTCTCACAGTTGACCAACATGATGAGGTGATCTCATGGCAAAGCCATCGAACAGGTACGCACGACAAGAAATCATGCCTGGCATCGGCGCAGAAGGCCAGCGGAAGCTTGGTAGGGCCAAGATCGTCGTTATCGGCACGGGTGGGCTCGGTTCTCCCATCTTGACGTACCTTGCCGCGGCAGGCATCGGTACCATCCGGTTCGTCGACAACGACGTGGTCGACTTGAGCAACTTGAACCGGCAAATCATCCACGACACCCCCCGGGTCGGCCAACGCAAGGTCGAATCCGCCCGTGCTACATTGCACGCGCTCAATCCCGACATCGTGCTCGACCCGGTCGACGTCAAGTTCACGAAAGACAATGCAAAGGAACTATTCAAGGGCATGCAATACGCAATCGATGCGAGTGACAATCTCGATGCCAAGTTCCTCGTCAACGACGCGGCGGTCTCTGCGGGCATCCCTTGCACCGTGGGTGGCGTCATCCGGTGGGACGGCCAGCTGATAAGCGTGCGTCCAAGGAAGAGCACGTGTTATCGTTGCGTTTTCGGGGAAAAACCGCCCGAGGGCAGCATGAAGACCCCTGCCGAGCTCGGCATCATCGGAGTCACCGCTGGCTTGCTCGGGATCATCGCAGCATCCGAGGCCATCAAATATTTCTTGAACTTTCCAGACGAGGATTGCCTGGTGAACCGGATGCTAATGGTCGACCTGCGATCCCTCGAGTTCACGCACATCGCCGTCAAGCGCAACCCATCATGCACGGCATGCGGGGGCAAGGCGTGAGGCCCGGGTGAAAATTCATTACGTGCGAAACATAGGGAGATCATGTTATGGTCGACATCACGAAGGACTTGAAGAAGTTCACGGGTCTCTTGCGGGAAAACAGCAGCGATCAGTACATCAACATCGAACCACTCCAGGTGGGCGGCATCCTGCCTCCAGAAAGCCGGAAGACGCTGCTATCCTTCGGCGATGGCTATAGCATGTGCGATTTTTGCTTGTCGGGGCGGCTCGACGAGATCGAAAAGCCCGCGGTCGGCGAGTTCTTGCGGCTGTTCGCGAGATTCGTGGACATGGACGCGGCCATGCCGACCGCTGCTTGCCGAGAAGCGAAGAAAATCATCGTCCAGCAGCTGGCCTCGAAGGTACAGAAGGGCATCAAGCCCGTGCTCGTCATCGATGGCCTCGCGCATTACAGCACGTTCATGGCTGCTGAGTTCGGCGGTGCAGAAGTGCTCGAGGTGCCGCACGACGGCCATCCCACGTTCAAGATGCAAGCCGAGAAATATGCAGAGATCATCGACAAGGCCAAGGACAACCGGAACAAGGAGGTCATCGCCGCGCTCCTCACGCACGCCGATTACCTCTACGGGAACGTGACCCCTCCCGATGCCGTCGGCAAGATCTGCAAGAAAAAGGGTATTCCCTTCATCGTGAACGGCGCCTACACGGTCGGCATCATGCCGTTCTCGGGGAAGGCGGCCATGGCCGATTTCGTCACTGCCAGCGGCCACAAGTCCATGGCGAGCTCGGGGCCGATCGGCATGCTCGCGTGCTCGCAGGAATACTTCGACTTACTGTTCCCCCGGTCGACCATCAAGGGCGAGTGGAGCGGTAAATCGTTCAATCACAAAATCACGACCTTGCTCGGCTGCCCTGCCGTGTACGGCGCGCCGCTGGCCACGCTCATGAGCTCGCTCGCCCACGTGGTCGAACGAACCAAGCCGGAAAACTGGACCCAGCAAGTAGAGAACGCCCGGTCTCTCGCGGTGACCCTGGAGCGCATCGATGGTGTCAAGATGCTCGGCACCAGGCCGCACGAGCACACGCTCATGCAGTTCGAGACCCCGCCACTCGAGGAAGCGGCCAGGAATGCCCCGAAGAAAGGGTTTTTCCTCTACAACGAGCTCAAGGCCCGCGGGATCGTCGGCATCTTCCCGGGCATGGTGAAGGCCATCAAGCTTAACACGTTCGGCCTCACGCGGGCGCAGGTAGACCATGTCGGGCAGAGTTTCATCGACATCGCGAAGAAATACGGCTGTGCCGTCGATTAACTCCTTACATTATCAAAAAGAACGGGTTTCAAGACTAGAACGACACGAAACAGGTCAGGCCTGCATTTCGGGCATAGCAAAGGCGTGCTCGAGCAAGGGGGACTTGAATCCGGTGCCCATGACCGTGATCCGCATCTTGTTTTTCATCGACGGGTCTTGTATGAAGCCGAACTTGACGCTCGCGGCCGGGTTGATGTGCTCTTGCACAGTCGAGACCACGGTGTTGACTTGTCGCAAGCTCACGTTGTAATCGCCCGCGATCCCGACGAGGGCGTTCTTGATCTCGCTCGTGTCCGGCTCGATGAGCGGGTTGTTGAGCGCCTTCACGGTGTATTTCTTGAGTTTCTCCTCGTCATCGACGTGCGTGATCTCGGTCATGCCGATGACCGACGTGGAGTACATGGTGTCCTTGATGTCGTTGCTCCGCTTCTCGATGATGGACTTGATGTCGGCAAAGTCGATGTTGACCAGTCCAGGGCGCGTGACGATATCGATGATGCTGCGGACGCTGCGTATAAGCACCTCATCCATGATCTTGAAGCCCTGGTGCAGTTTGATATCGGGCACGAGAGTCACGAGTTTCTGGTTGGCGAGCGGGATCACCGTGTCGCTGGATTCGGCGAGGCTGCGCAAGCCCTGGTACGCGATCGTTTGCTTGGTCGGTCCCTCCATCTGGAAGGGCATGGTCACGACCGAGACCACGATCGCGCCCTTGTCCTTCGCGGCCCTGGCAACCAGCGGCGTCGCGCCCGTGCCGGTGCCGCCGCCCATGCCGCCCGTGAGGAACACGACGTCTGCATCCATGACCGCCTTCAAGCGCTCGTAGTCCTCCCTCGCGGCGAGCTCCCCGATCTCGTGGTTGTTGCCCGAGCCGAGCCCCTTCGTCAGTCGCTTGCCGATCAGGATCTTCTCATCCGCGTTGGAATAATACAGGTCCTGGACGTCAGTGTTGACACACAGCGTCCTGCACTTGGGAATGCCGAGCTGCTGGAAGCGGGAGATCATGTTATTTCCCGCCCCACCGATACCGACCACGAGCGTCCTGACGTCGCGCTTGTTGAGCAATTCCTTGAGGTCGTCATCGTTATCGAGCAAGTCCGCCCGCCGCGGTTCGCACTGCGGGATATCCGGCATGGGTGGCAAGGATGGAAGCGTTCTCCGGATCGGAGGAAGGCTCGGTAGTGACGAGCGGGCGAGCAACTTTGCCGCGGCAGGGAAGTTCCGAGCCATGCTGAGGGGTAAAATCGTCGGTAGCGCCCGCAGCTTTGGCAACGGGAGTGGCAGCGCTGCATCCATGCGCTGCACGGCCTTGGTGAGGTTCATATCGAGATTCGGTTGTTGTACGTTGAACACGCTGCGGTCGGAAGTCGTCGTGAGTTCCATGTATCATCAGCGCCAGGTCGGTGGTATGACTTGGATAATCCCCGGCGC